>CANHCT010000124.1 GCA_947459175.1 Hymenobacteraceae bacterium | reverse complement strand
GGTGTGGCAAGGGAAAATGTTGAAGTGGTTATCTACAACCAATTGGGTATTGAAGCCGGTCGGTTTTCTACCAAAGAAGCCAGCTTCGGCGCCCTTTATACCATCGAGAACAAGCAATCCGGAGTTTACTTTGTGAAAATCAAAGATGCCTCAGGTAAAATAAAAGAAAGAAAACTGGTGATTCAGTAATCTCTTTTGCATCATTAAAAAAGAGGCATCCCGACAGGATGCCTCTTTTTTTTGGACTTATCCAAACAACGAGTCTACAATTTTCCTTTTTTGTCTTGGGAAAAACGAAACAGGTGGCGTCTATTCAGCCATTTCCGGGCTTTATTCGAAGCCCAGGCCGATGCCATGCCAATGGCGGCTCCGGCAAGCACATCGCCGGGGTAATGTTCACCCGACCTGATTCTGGAGTATGCCACTGTACCCGCCCATAAATAAGCCGGAAGCCAGACCTTCCAGCCCGGAAATTGAAGGCTCATGGCGGTGGCTGTTTCAAATGAAATGCTTACCGTACCACTTGGAAAAGACCAGCCGGAGGATGGCGCAAAGGGAGGTTTAATTTCCGGATGATCATCAAAAGGTCGCTTTCGCCTGATTGAATATTTCAAACTCCAGGCCAGTGCCGCAGAAAGACCCAATCCGGCTCCGGCTTGCAGGGCTTTGATTTTCAGACTGCTGTCGGAATGAAAAAAGCCACCGGCTCCGATAAATACAGGATAGGCAGGCGCAATAAAATCTACACTCTGGCTGAGCCGGAGAAAAAGTCGGTCTAAGTCCCCGTTTCTGTTGCCATGGATTTCTTTCAGGATTTTAAAATCCACCCCCTGTCCCGAAGCGGTGAAGGGGAGTATTATAATAGCAATCCGAAGGAGGTATTGCCGCATGGTTTTCAGGTGTCAGGCATAAAGCCTTTTCAGTCTTATTTCTTTGGGTGGAGAAATTACCAGGGGCACTTTTTCAATTTTTACCGAGCTGGTATCCAGACCAAATGCTTTGTCTTCCGATATACTCAGGCGGTCGAGGAGAAAATACCCGTCCATTACCAGATTTTCGAAAGCCGAAAGTTCGTTGTCGTAACTCAGATGCCTTTTGATGACAATAAAGCGAAAATCACCGGTAATATTTTTCTCCGCCAGAGAGACATAGCGAGAAGTAATGTCGATTTCGCCGTTGGCAACCAGCTCTTCCACCACCTTTCTGAAATAGAGATTGATTTTTTGCTCAATGCGAAAACCCAACCTGAACTCCACCTTGATGACATCGTTGTTGGCCAAAATGTCCACCTTATATTCCATGGTGTAGGGTTTGTCTTCTGTGTGAATATGGATAAACCAGTAAATATCAGCCCGTTTGGGTTGCTTCTGGAAGATCGAATACATGATTTTCGATTCTATTTCCCCCTTGTTGTTGGCCGAAGTAAGATAAACCAGGTGGGTAGAAAATTTGGGAACCGATTGGTCGCGACTCAGCTCCTTCAGCATGTTGAGATGCTCGCTGATTCGGGTGAATGTGATGTAACGGTTTTTAATTTTCCTGCCTGTAAACCAGATGCCCATGACCAGCATTATAAGGATAGAAATAAGAAAAGAGACCCAACCGCCGTGGGTAAACTTGCCCAGATTGCCTACGAAAAACGAAAGCTCTACAGATAGAAAAACCAAAAACAAAATGGCCACCAATCCAAATTTCAATCTCTTGTAGAACAAATAATGGCTCAGCAAAATGGTATCCATCAGCATGCCCACTGTAATGGCCAGGCCGTAAGCCGCTTCCATCGCGGTGGATTCCTGAAAATAAAAAGTAACAACCAAACAACCCGCAAGCAGCAGCCAGTTTGCACTGGGTACATACAATTGCCCTTTTAATTCGGAGGGGAATTTTATCCGGACCTTGGGCCAGAGGTTGAGGCGGATGGCTTCTGAAATGAGGGTAAAAGAGCCTGAAATCAATGCCTGACTGGCTACAATCGTAGCCATAGAAGCAATGAGAATGCCCACAGGCAGGAATGAATGCGGCATCAGGCTGTAAAAGGGACTCAAAGCAGGATTTAGTGTCTTACCGGCACTGCCAAGAATCCAAGCTGACTGACCCATATAATTGAGAATCAGGCAGGTTTTTACGAAAGCCCAGGAAATGCGGATATTCTTTTTGCCGCAGTGACCGAGATCGGAATACAAGGCCTCAGCCCCCGTGGTACACAGAAAAACGGCACCCAAAAACCAAAATCCGCCTTCAAAACGGGTGAGCAGATTAAATGCATACCATGGATTCAGCGCCCTGAGAACCAGGGGATTTTCCAGCGTCCATACAATGCCGAAAAATCCGAGCATGAGGAACCATACCAGCATGACAGGGCCAAAAGCTTTTCCCACCACCGAAGTTCCCACCCTTTGAAGCATAAACAGCAGGGTGATGATGACCACCACAATGGGCAGGGTCGGGATGTCACTTTTCAACATTTTTAAACCCTCGATGGCAGAAGATACCGAGATTGGCGGGGTAATCATGCCATCAGCCAGAAGAGCAGCACCGCCGATGATGGCAGGAATAATCAGGCCTTTGCGGTATCGCCGTACCTGGGCGTAGAGCGCAAATACCCCTCCCTCACCGTTGTTGTCGGCATTGAGGGTGATGGCAACATATTTGAATGTGGTGACCAGCGTCAGGGTCCAGATTACGCAGGACAAGCCTCCGAGAACCAAATCTTCTGTAATAATCTGATTGCCGATGATGGCTTTCAGAACATAGAGCGGGGAAGTCCCGATGTCTCCGTATATGATACCCAGTGCTACCAGCAGGCTGCCCAGATTGGTTTTGTGCTGGTGGGCCGAATGTTCCATGGTTAAATTTATAGGCGGCAAATGTACGCTTCGCAACCATATTCTGTTCACACCCGACCAACATTCACCAAAATCTTAAATTTCCTTTTTTCAGGCCGTTTCATTTCCGGAGCGGGGCCAAAGCATGAATTAAACCGACATTCATTTCTCTTGTAAGGTTTTGGGCATTTCCTCAAAAAAAGAATGCTGATGTGAAATCACTTTTGCAACATATAAAGAAGCGGGTTGCGTTTCATTCCTTTTCCGCCTTCTCTTATTACAGAGATTCGCAAAAGTTTAATCCCGACCAGGCTCACAATCGGATATGAATCTTAGGGATATGGCACTTAAAAACCTCTGTGACTTCGATGAGCTGTTCAATTTGCACAGCAGTATGCCCGACAATCAGGTGATTATTGCTTATGAAGGCGAATTTAATCCACAGATAACCCAGTCGGTGCTTTCCCTTGCGGAAAGAAACCTTGACAGCAAAATGGAAGAGGGCCAAACCAAACGAAGGGCATATAACATTGCCATTGAATGTCTTCAGAATATTTCTACACATTCCGACCGGGACGAAAAAAATCCGAATTGTATTTTTGTTATCGGACAAAGAGATGGTCATTATTTCATAAGTTCGGGCAATACGATAAAAGCAGATAAAATTGAAAAATTGAAAAGGAAATTGGACCAGATCAACACCCTCGATCCTGAAGGCCTGAAACAACTTCATATGCAGGCAATAAAAGAATCTTTGAAAAATCAGACTACCAGCAACTCGGGCTTGGGATTGATTTCTATTGCCAGAAAGTCGGGAAAAAAACTTGGCTTTCAGTTTACCTTGATTGACCCGGAGAATGCATTCTTTTGCTTTCAGGCCTCTTTTCCCAAAAAATCAGTTTAACCCCGTTTTCGCAACAATAATATTGTATGAAAAATCTGACTTTTGAGGCGACATTTGAGACGCCACAGGTAGTTTTGGACGGAAACGCCGGAGTGCTGGAATTCTCAGGTCGCTCACATCCTGAAGATTCGCTTATTTTTTACAAGCCCATTCTCAATTGGGTAAGTGACTACCTAAAATCACCTGCACCCAGTACCCGGATTGTGATCAGACTGGAATATTTTAATACATCTACCTCCAAGATGATTTTAAGCCTGCTGAATAAATTTGAGAACACGGAAAATACGGTAGTGGATTGGTTTCATTTTGGAGAAGACGAGGATATGCTGGAATGCGGAAAGGAGTTTTCAGAATTGATTAATCTTCCTTTCACTTTTCACACAATTTGATAGAGGTATTTGCAAAAATCTTTTTTGCATCAGATGGTTTTGGGGCCCAATTTGGGCCTCTTTTTTTGTCTCTAATTTCTACATGCCATCCATCAGTATTATTGGTGCAGGCTCATGGGCCACAGCACTTTGTAAAATTTTCTCAGAATCAGGAGTCCGGATAAACTGGTGGTTTCACCGGGAGGAAGATGCCCGGCACTTTGACAGGTTTTCTCACAATCCGCGCTACCTGAGTGATGTGGATTTTTCGGGCAAAGACATTCGGGTGTTTTCCGATTTGGCAGCCTGCCTTTGTGAAAGCGATTGGTTGTTGGTGGCCGTGCCCTCCGCTTATGTTTCCGGTGTTTTGTCCGGTCTTTCTGCCGATGCGTTAAAGGGCAAGAAGATTATTTCGTCCGTGAAGGGAATTTTGCCGGGCGAGTTGCAGCTGGTCACCGACTTTTTGGCCGACCGTTTTCATGTACTGCGCTATGATATGGCCGTGATTGGCGGTCCTTGTCATGCCGAAGAGGTGGCACTGGAAAAGCAAAGCTACCTTACCGTAGCCGCTGCAGATCAGTCATTTGCAGAAGAAATGAAAAAACTATTGTCCAGCCGCTATATTTCCGTTTCCACCTCAGCCGATATGGACGGGTTGGAGTGGGCTGCGGTGTTGAAAAATGTGTATGCCATAGCCTGCGGAGTTTGCCATGGCATTGGCTTCGGAGATAATTTTCAGGCCGTACTCGTATCGAATTCTATGCAGGAAATGAATGCTTTTCTGCATCAGTATGCACCTTTTCACCGCGATGCATTGGGCTCTGCCTACCTTGGCGACTTGCTGGTAACGGCCTATTCTACCTTCAGCCGCAACCGGACTTTTGGTAATATGGTCGGCAGGGGCTATGGAATCAAGGCTGCCCAGTTAGAACTCGGCATGGTGGCCGAAGGCTATTATGCCATAAACGGTTTGAACAAAATCCGGGAGAAAATGAGACTCAAATTGCCCATCGCGGAGGCTATGTATTCCATAATGTACCAAAATGCCCCTGTGAAAGAAACAGTTGAAAAGCTGAGGGAAATCCTGGTTTGATATTCCGGATTTTCAGTATCATGCTGCATTTTCCGGCATACCTGATAATCTTAGAAATATATGAACTGGCACCTGGTTTCCGTTGAAGAAACTGAATCTATCCTGGGGACGGGCAGGGAAGGTTTGGACAGTGCCGAAGTGCTGCTCCGGCAGGCTGAGTATGGGCAAAACAAAATTTCGGGTAGTCGGAAGAAAACTCTGTTTCAAATGATAATCAGCCAGTTATCTGATTTTATGATACTGGTATTGGCCGGTTCGGCTCTGGTTTCGGGTTTTTTAGGGGAATGGATTGATACCTGGGTGATTTTGGCCATTATCCTCCTCAATGCCATTATGGGATTATTGCAGGAATACAGAGCAGAAAAGGCATTGGAGGCTTTGAAAAAAATGGCTGCTTCCTCGGCCAGGGTGCTTCGCGGCGGGCAGATGCAGCAAATTCCCGCAAGCGGACTTGTTCCGGGTGACCTGGTATTGCTGGAAGCCGGCAATATCCTTCCGGCTGATGTTCGATTTTGCCGCACATTCGGGCTGCAGGCCGATGAATCTGCCCTAACCGGCGAGTCGCACAATGCAGAGAAATTTGCTTTTATTCTGCCCGAAGGCCAATATGCCACCGGTGACCGCCTCAATATGGGCTTTAAGGGAACCCACATCACCAAAGGCAGGGGCGAAGCCTATGTGGTTGCCACGGGCATGCAGACCGAACTTGGCCGGATTGCCCGCATGATCCGGGGAGGCGATTTGGCTACGCCTCTTCAAAAGCGGCTTTCTGCTTTCGGCCGAAGGCTGTCCCTTGTTATTATTTTGATATGTCTTTTGGTTTTTGTCTTCGGTATGCTCAGAGGGGAAGAACTCATAAAAATGATACTGACCTCGGTTTCTTTGGCTGTTGCGGCCATTCCCGAAGCATTGCCTGCACTGGCCACCATCACCCTGGCCATGGGCGCAAAAAAACTGGCCCGAAACCACAGCCTGATCCGAAAGCTTCCTGCTGTGGAAACCCTGGGTTCGGTGTCCTACATCTGCACCGATAAAACCGGAACCCTTACCCGAAACAAAATGCGGGTGGAAGAAGTTACGGTTTTGCCATTGCCTGAAAATCAAAGAGTTGAAAATATCGGTGCCGACCTGATAATGGCCATGGCACTGAACAATGATGTCCAGAAAAATGAGCAGGGAACATGGACAGGAGAATCAACAGAAGTAGCGCTGATGGAATATGCCGGTGCCCAAACCGGTTTTAACCCTGAAATTTTTACCCGATGGCCCCGGGTCGCAGAAATCCCATTCGATTCAGTCCGGAAATGCATGACCACCATACACCGGACGGACAAAGGTTTTCTTGTCATCACCAAAGGCGCTATGGATGAACTGCTTAACCGCATCCATCCGATGCAGGAAACCATAATCCGCGAAACGGAGACAAAAGTAAATGACCTGGCTTCCAGGGGTTTTCGCATCCTTGGATATGGCATCCGGCTGCTGAACCAACTGCCCGAAGATTTAAACCCAAGGGAAACGGAAAGTGACCTGATGCTCATTGGCTTTGCGGCACTGCTGGACCCACCGAGGGAAGAAGCCGCCAAAGCAGTGGAAGAATGCAAAAAAGCCGGTGTAACCCCGGTGATGATTACAGGCGACCACAAACTTACTGCCATATCCATCGCCCGTACTTTGGGTATATTATCGAAAGAAAATGAAGGCGTGATGACCGGCCATGAACTTGAAGAACTGAGCGATGCCGAATTTGCCGAAAAGGTGGAGAAAATCAGGGTTTATGCCCGGGTAAGCCCGGAGCAGAAACTGAAAATAGTGAAAGCCCTTCAATCGAGGGGGCAGTTTGTGGCCATGACCGGCGACGGAGTAAACGATGCCCCGGCCCTGAAGAATGCTGATATTGGAATTGCCATGGGCATCAACGGAACGGATGTTTCCAGAGAAGCAGCCCATATGATTCTGATGGATGACAATTTTGCCACCATCGTACAGGCCATCCGTGAAGGACGCAGGATTTATGACAACATCCTCAAATTCATCAAATATACCATGACCAGCAATTCGGGTGAAATCTGGGCCATTTTTCTGGCACCCTTTTTCGGACTGCCCATTCCCCTGTTGGCCATACACATTTTGTGGATCAATCTGGTTACAGACGGGCTTCCGGGTTTGGCTCTTGCTGCGGAAAAGGAAGAACCCGATGTGATGAACCGCCCGCCCCGGCATCCCAAAGAAGGAATTTTTGCAGGTGGCATGGCCATGCACATTTTTTGGGTTGGCCTGTTGATGGGCTTATCCAGCCTGGCCATTCAAGCCTATGCCATGAAAACAGGCAATCCCGATTGGCAAACCATGGCTTTTACTACCTTGTGCTTCAGTCAATTGGGAAATGTGTTGGCCATTCGTTCAGGAAGCAAGTCGCTTTTCCAAATGGGCTTATTTTCCAATCCGGGTATGGTGCTGGCTTTGGTAATCACAATGGGTCTGCAACTCATGATTGTGTATGTCCCGTTTTTCAATCCCATTTTCCGAACAAAGCCCCTTTCCCTTCAGGATATGGGCCTTGTTCTGGTGGTTTCTGCCATTGTCTTCTGCGCAGTGGAATTGGAAAAATGGTTCAAGCGCAACCGCCGAACAGTAAAAGAAGAAGAAAATTCTCTTTGAATAGCCGGGAGGTATATGGGATTTTTTTTCTGCAAGTAAATGATTAATAGAGCCTTAAATATGATTCACTTTAGAGAATATGAGTTTCCGCCCTTTTTCCTGCAGTCTTAAAATCATGTAAATTGCCGGTCTTTTTCTGCGGGCAAACGCCAATCAATGCCCCGGCCGGTTAACCTCTTTGATGATGAAAAACAGCATTCTATTTGTTCTGACCTCCTGCATTTTTCTGTTTGTTATTGAATCTGGTTTTTCGCAAACCTATCTGCACGACAATACAGCTGTGAGTACCTGTGCCGGTACCTATTACGATGCCGGAGGAATAAACGGGTATTATTCCAATCAAAACGGACAAACTGTATTCAAAACCTTTACCTCTTCCAATGGTAATCGCCTGAAATTCAATTTTGTGCAATTTGTCACTGAGGGCAATGGTTTGGATTTTCTCACCATATACGATGGCCCCGACAACACATATCCCCCGATTGGAGTGTATCAGGGTAGCCTCAGTCCTTTTGCTGTGGAAGGAAGCGGTACCAGCCTGACATTTGGATT
>CANHCT010000123.1 GCA_947459175.1 Hymenobacteraceae bacterium | reverse complement strand
TTTCTCCAGATTCTTTGCGATGGCAAGGCCTTCTCCCTCTTCTCCCGCCACACCTGCCGAGTGGGCTTCATCTATTATAAGGACTGCCCCTGCTTCATCGCATACCTGCAAAAGTTCCTCCAACCGGGCTATATGACCGGACATGGAATAGATGCCTTCGATGGCTACAAATTTTTTTCCGGAGCTGTTTTTCAGCTTTTTACGAAGATCTTCATGGTCGTTGTGGTGAAACGAGAATGACCTGGCCGGCGAGAGCCTGATTCCTTCCTTGATGCTCACATGGGCCTGTTCATCATATATAATGGTATCATGACGGCCGGCGATACAGGAAAAGAGTGCCAGATTGGCCATGAATCCGGAAGGAAAAAAGATGCCGGTCTCCGACCGAAAAAAACGGCTGCATTCGGTTTCCAGCATTTCCAGCTCCGCCTGCTGGCCCGAAACCAGTCTTGAGCCGGAAGATCCGAGGGAAAAGGGCCGGTTCAATTCTTCTTTCAGCAGCTCCCGGCTTCGGGGCGATTCACAGAGTCCCAGATAATCGTTGGAATAAAAGTCTGTGGCATCCGGCTGCCGAAGGGGTCCGAAAGACCGAAAAAGATGCTGTGACTTCCTGTTTTCCAGGATGTTCAGCCAATGCTTTTCAATTTCGGGCGGATTCATTTTCAGAACAGAATCAAAAACCGGTCAGTTTTTTAACCCGCTCCAATACCGGAATGGCAAGCTTTCTGGCTTTGTCAGCACCGGCTTTCAATATTTTCTCCAGTTCCTCCGGATTGGCCATCAGGCTTTCGTATCTGGCTCTTGGTCCGGAGAATTTTTCCATAACCTTTTCAAACAGCATTTGCTTTGCCTGACCGTATCCAAATCCTCCGGCGGCATACAGGTTCCTGAGATTTTCTGTTTCAGCCGGGCTTGCCAAAATACTGTACAGTTTAAAGGTGGTATCTCCTTCCGTATCCTTTGGTTCTTCCAGAGGCGTGGAATCGGTTTTGATCGACATAATGACCTTTCGCAGTTTTTTCTCCTCCAGATATATATCGATAAAATTGCCGTAGCTTTTGCTCATTTTTGCTCCGTCTGTGCCGGGAATGGTCATCGCCTCGGCCTGTACCGCTGCCTCCGGCAATACAAAGGTTTCGCTCTGATACTGACGGTTAAAAGCAGATGCAATGTCCCGGGCAATTTCGATATGCTGAATCTGGTCTTTTCCCACCGGGACCCTTTCGGTATCATATAGCAAAATATCCGAAGCCATGAGAACCGGATAAGTAAAAAGGCCTGCATTCACATCCGAAAGGCGGTCTGACTTATCCTTGAAGGAGTGGGCATTGGCCAGCATGGGGAATGGTGTAAAGCAACTCAGAATCCAGTTCAGCTCCAGGACCTCCTTTACATCCGATTGCCGGAAAAGGATATTTTTTTCATAATCGAAGCCAAAGGCTATCCAGGTGGCAGCCACCGAGCGGACATTCTCTTTTCTCTCGGAAGCCTGTTTGATGGTGGTGAGGGAGTGATAATCGGCAATAAAAAAAATGCACTCATTGCCGGGGTCCTGCGAAAACCGGATGGCCGGCTCGATTGCCCCCAAAATATTTCCCAGATGCGGAACGCCTGAACTTTGAATACCGGTCAGATATCGGGTCATGGATGTTTTGGAAAAGGGGCAAAGATGAACAGAAATCCATTCAAGGCTAAAAGGGACGCATGACTTTCCCAAAAAAAACGGAGTCAAACCAAAGGACAGTTTCCCGGGCGGGTCGCGGTCAGGTCCCGGATTTTACCTTCCCGATTGGAAATGAAAGCGTAATTTTGCCGGCCCATTATCGAATTAAGGGAATTAATTATTTGATATTCAATTTATTGATGGAAAATCAAGGCCGTACGGAACTCAGCAGTCTGGGTGAATTCGGAATCATCAACCGCATTGCATCCAAAACTGAAAAATACCAGGAAAGCACCAGAACAGGAATCGGGGACGATGCCGCTGTACTTGCCTATCCTGCCGGCGAAGAGGTGCTGGTTTCAACCGATCTGCTGGCGGAAGGGGTTCATTTTGACCTGAGTTATACTCCATTGCATCTGCTTGGATATAAAGCGGTTGCAGTGAATTTATCTGATATTGCTGCCATGAATGCCGTACCTCGGCAAATCCTCGTTTCATTGGCTTTGAGCAATCGCTTTTCCATGGAAGCCATCGAGGCTTTGTATGACGGAATCCGCCAGGCCTGCAAGGAATATCATGTAGATTTAGCCGGGGGAGATACCACCAGTTCGCAGTCGGGCCTTGTTCTTTCGGTTACTGCTTTGGGCACGCAAAAGCCGGATTTGATTGTAAATAGGTCGGGGGCAAGGGTAGGGGATTTGATTTGTGTTTCGGGTGATTTGGGTTCCGCCTATATGGGTCTGCAAATTCTGAGACGGGAGAAAAAAGTTTTTGAGGCTGACCCCGATATGCAACCTGAGATTTCGGATGAACAGGCATATCTGCTGCAAAGGCAATTGAAGCCGGAGGCCCGAACCGATATTGTATATGAACTGGCAGAAAAAAATATTCTCCCCAATTCTATGATTGATGTATCCGACGGTCTGGCTTCAGAACTGTTTCACCTCTGCAGCAAGAGCGGTGTCGGGGTTCAGATTTTTGAGGATAAAATCCCGGTAGAAAACCTGACCAAACTGGCAGCCAGCGATTTCGGGCTTTCGCCTCTAACCTGCGCCCTCAATGGCGGTGAAGATTATGAGCTCCTGTTTACTGTTCCCCTTTCTGAGTTTGACAAGGTGGCTAAAATGCCGGATGTCAGCATCATTGGGGTGGTGAAAAATGCGGATTACGGAAAAAAACTTGTGTTGAAAAGTGGTCAGGAAACCGAGCTTAAGGCCCAGGGGTGGGTTCATTTTTAGGGCAGACGGTGGCCCATTTCGTATTGAATCATTTCCATCAGTTTGGCGGGTGACAGGGTTCGCCATTGGGTGATTTCCAGCCGGCCGCCCCAGCTGATGCAGGCATCAAGTCCGTATCTGGTCCATTCGCGGTATACGAATTCACGGAAACCCATGGCTACAATCCAACCTTCTTCCGCTTCTTCGTACCATTCCTGATAATAATCATCTTCCAGGCCATGAAAATTGAGGATGTTTTCACCAATGAGAACAAATCGCCGGATTCCTTCGAAAATGAGCGGATCAATCAGGTTGCGCTTCAGATTCATGATGTCGTTGTGCAGGGTATCGTTCCATTCGCCCATCATTTCGATGATGGCGTATCCTTCCTCATATTGAATATATAAAACTTTCACATACAGCGTTTCTGAGCCAATATAATCCCAAAGGGGATGAATGTAGTGGTCGTACAGGCTCAGTTCATAGCCTTCATACCGGGTCCCGAAAAACGGGGACTTTTCGTCTGTTCCCGGGTCATACAGGTTTTCCCAGTTCTGAAAAGGCTCAAGATTGTGCATATCAGGAGAGGGCGCGTTGTCCCTGAATGGCGGCTTCCACAGAACCGTATTTCAGCAAGAGTTCTAATGCAGCATTTTCTTCCAGCCCCAGGGCTTCGGCCAGCATTTTGGTTCCCCGAACTCTGAGTTTATCGTTGGTGAGTTGCATATTGGTCATTTTGTTGCCCCTTACCTTTCCCAGTTTTACCATGGTGGTGGTGGTGAGCATATTGAGAACCAGTTTCTGTGCCGTTCCGGCTTTCATGCGGGTGCTGCCCGATATTACTTCTGGTCCGGCAATTACCTCTACAGGAAAATCGGCGTACGCGGCCACCGGGCTTGAAGGGTTGCAAACAATGCAGCCGGTGGCAATGCCTTGTTCCTGACACCATTTCAGGCCTCCGACTACATACGGGGTTCGGCCCGAAGCAGCAATGCCCACCACAATATCCCGGGGTCCGATTTGATGGGCCTGCAAATCCTGAATGGCCAGCTCGGGGTTGTCCTCAGCATTTTCAACAGCTTTTCTGATGGCGGAGTCGCCTCCTGCAATCAGGCCGATGACCATTCCGTGGGGCACACCGTATGTTGGCGGGCACTCCGATGCATCCACAATTCCCAATCTTCCGCTGGTGCCGGCCCCGATGTAAAATAGGCGGCCGCCATCTTTCAGCCTGCGGACAATGGCTTCCACCAGAAGTTCGATTTTTGGAATGGCTCCGGCCACGGCCAAGGGAACGGTCTGGTCTTCCCGATTGATGGTTTCCAAAATATCGCGTATGGAAAACTGGTCTAAAGTGCTGTAGGCAGAGGCCGATTCGGTTATGTTTTGCATCGGTTCAAATTAAATGCAGGGAACAGGTTTTGCCAAATCCAAATCAGAAAAATCGGGTGAATCAGGAAAGGGATTCCGCTCATTCAAGGAGTTGCCGGAATTTTCTCCTCCATCGGTACCCTTTCTGGTTTTTGACTGCCGGGGTGCTGCCACAGTTTTGACAAGTTAAAAACCTTTTTGAAATTGCCGGCCATTCTGAAACCTAATTTTCCTCATAATGATGCGCCTTGAATTGCCTAAATCACTGGTTTTCATAGTTTTATTACTATTTTCCGCCCCGGCCATTGCCCAGGAGGATGTGATGTATTTTAAAAATGAAACCAAGAAAATAGGGAAAATAACCGAAATCAGCCAGACAAAAATTACCTGCCAGGAAACGCCGGAGTCGAAGCCGCTGAAAATCAATAAGTCTGATCTGGTTCTTGTTCTTTTTGAAAATGGCGCTTTCCTTACCTTTCCCAGCGATTATACTGGAATAGAAGGGCCTCCGGAATCACGCCATGCCGATGACTGGATTATCACCAAAGATTTAGGCATCATTCCCTGCAGCATTCAAAATGCCGATGGCAATCCTGTGCTGCTGTCTGCCATGTCCGATACAGCTAAAAAGGATTATCAGGTTCCAAAGGAGCAACTCAGCGCCATTTTGTTTGCCAACGGAAACAAGCAATTGCTGGGCACCAAGCCACTGCTGATTGCCAATGCCCTTCAAAAGAAAAATATCATTCCACCCTCTGCCTTTCTTACTCCCTATGAGATAAAGCCCCGGGTGGATACGGCGGGAAAAAAGAAGAAGCTTGGTCCGGAACTGGATTTAGATCAGGCCAGTTACGAACAGTTTAAGCAAAAGTCGCTTCAGAAAACCGACGACCTGGGCAAGTACCTGAACCTGATAGCCAACAAGTCAACCGAATCTGCAGTATCAAACAAGGCCATAGATCAGGCAGTTGCCCTTTTTGTAAGCGAAGAGTCCACCGTAGAGACTACCAAGCCCAACGGAGAAAAAGATCAGCAGCCCATCCGTTCTTATCTCAATAAACTAAAGCTGCTGAAGTATTCCAAAGTTCTGATAGAATGGTCGGACATCAGTTATGTATCCAACCTGCGCCGCGGGCCGGACGGATTCTATTACGGTGTGATTTCCCTGCAGCAAAAGTTTTCCGGCTTTGTTGATAACAAATTGGTTTACAGCGATGTAACCAAAAAGAATGTCGAAGTTGTGCTCAAGACCTACAAGAAAGAAGTAGAAGGAGAGTCGGTGGAATTGTGGGATGTATTTCTGAATAATGTCGGAATTTCTGCCAACCGAAACTGAGGTCAGAGATGCTGAAGAGAGTATTGTTTAGCCTGATATGTACAGGCGGTCTTTTTTTTCTTGCTCAGGCTCAGGTAGTGCAGCCTTCCATTTCCAAAACCAAAGAGTCTGATTTCGCATTTGAGGTAAAGACAATCGATGAATTCATCGAGCGCTTCAACAACGATCAGTATACCCTTATCCGGCAGTATCTGGAAACCAAATTTCCCAAAAAGAAACTCACCCGCAACGACCTGATCCGGACACTTTTCAACTACGAAGAGCCCCTTTGGAACAAAAATATTGCGGCAGAATTTGTCCGGACCATTTGCGATACCAGCGATGAGAAATTTCTGGATTTTTACTCCGACAGCTGGTATGCGCAGGCCGAGTGTTTGGTAAAGTACAAAGGTGTCAGCAAGATTGTTACCATTACCCTTCAGGTGGTGATTTCCGATCGAACGGGTGCGGCAAAATGGGTGATTTGCGGTGCCAGGGCACCTTTTCTTGATTTTTCCAAAAAGGTTGACCCGAAAAAATTTCTAAATCCCATCAGCCATGCCACTGATTTTATCGGCTTAAAAAATGCCATGGAAGACAAAATGTTTGTCCGCAACTACCTCACCGAGGGATTCAAAGAAAGCCACCTCAACAAGTATTTGGCCGCTTTGGCATCGGGAGATATGGTGTTTCAGCAAATCAATTCCATATCCTACCATTTCCTGAACCTCAGCAACTGGTTGTTTACTGTAAAAAACTACAACCGGCCGGGACGAAATTCGGGCTGGCTCATACAAACGCTGAGTAAGCGGACCGATTTGGAGAAGGAAGAATACAAAAAGAGCGTTTTGTTCTGTGATTAAAGTCTTGGCAATGAGATGTCTGTGTGTCTTCGGGATTTTCCTGATGTGCCTGCATTCCGGCCGGGCACAGGAACTGAGCCCCAAAGACAGAGATGAAATCCGGAGCAGGGCCATCGGATTGGTGAAAGACTATGAGCAGCTGCTCAATGTACTGGCCACAAAGGGTACTACTTCCTCTGATGTGCAGGATATTGTGGGGCAGGCAACCGCTGAGGAAGGCCGCATGTTTTTCGACAATAAAGTCAACATAGAAGATGACCTGTACAGCCTCAGTGCCGATTCGGGTGCTCCGAAAGATGTCACCATCACCAAATACCTCAACGACTGGGACCTTTTTTACAGTAAATCCTATGAAGAATCGGTTGCCTTTTCAGACCTTCGGCTGAGCGATTTTTTCAGTAAAGACTATCAGTATCTGAAGGTTTACTTTACCTCCCAATTCAAAAATCGCCACAAGGATTTCGACCTCAACTACAAAATTCAGAAGCGACTGGCCCTTATCCGGTTTGAAAAGAAAGGTGAGGGTTGGGTGGCCTGGATCAACGGTATCAGTTTTTTTAACGGAAAAAAATCCGACGGCAGCATTTACACACAGGCGGAATTTGAAGATGACTTTAAACCCTTTGTAAAGGAGAAGAAAGCGAGGCTGGTGAGCTCAGCAGAAGTGGATTCCACCATATCCGAGAGCCAGATCAATTTGCAGAGGGTAAACGATTCCCTGTATGCCGAGGCGGTAAAATCACAGGTGCAGAAATCCCAGGAGCAACTAAATAAGGATACTGCCTTCCAGAAATCGGTTGCCCGGGGCGATTCCCTGATAGGGGCCAAAGATTTTGCGGGAGCCATCGAGGCCTTTACGGAAGCACGCTCCCACAAACCATTCGAGATTTACCCGCGGTCCAAAATCAATGAACTTACCCGCCTCCTGGCCGGAGGTTCTGCCGACCCGCTGAAGATTTTCGAAAAACAAGCCGGAGAAGGAGACCGACTCGTAAAACTGAGGGATTATGAGGCTGCCAGGCAGGCATATCAGCTGGCGCTCAATATCTTTCCGGACCACCTGTCAGTAAAGGAAAAGACTGCACAGGTAGAAAAAATAATACGAAACAGAGCCGAAATCAGGTCGAGGTACATGGCGGGAAATTTCAAGCTTGCCCTCAAGGATTATGCAAAAGTGATTGCAGAAAACAAAGCCAATCCGGTTTATTATTTCGAGCGGGGGAAATGCTACCAGATGATGGGAGACCACAAAAAGGCCCTTCCGGATTTCAATAAAGCATTGGAATTGGATGGGTCTTATTCAGATGCCCTCATTTTCCGGGCTTCCACTTTTGTGAAATTGAATGAAATCAGCAAAGCCATCTCTGATTATGCCACCCTCATCAGCATCGATCCGGTAAATCCTGAGTTCAGAATCAAGCGGGGGCAGTGGCTGTTGCAAACACAAGATTGGGATGGTGCATTAGCAGATTTTGAGCAGGTTTTGAAAGGAAATGCATCTGAATTTCAGGCTCTTACAGGTAAATCTGAAGCATTGCGGCGGAAAAATCAGATTCGGGCATCTTTGGAAGCTGCAGAAAAAGCCATAACCGGTAAGCCGGAAAATGCATCCGGATATTTTCAAAAAGGACTTTGCTACCTCGACCAGAATGAGGACGAAAATGCCGGAATCTGGCTCTCGAAAGCATATAAGTTTGGACTTAATTCAGAACAGGAATCTCGTATTGAGGTTTATTTCCGCAGTTTTTTTGATAAGGCTACAGCATTTTCGGCAAAAGGCAGCAGCGCAGAAGCCATTGAACAAATCAGGAAAGCCATTATTTCCAAGCCCGGCAGCGCAGAGGCGCATTTTTTTCTGGCCTCGGAACTGGAGAAACAAGGCAAAGATGATGAAGCCCTGATGGCCTTGGACCGGGCGGTATTTGTGAAAGAAACCTATGCTCCGGCATACCTGAAAAAAGCCCGGATTTTTCTCAGGAAACAGGATTTCGA
>CANHCT010000122.1 GCA_947459175.1 Hymenobacteraceae bacterium | reverse complement strand
TACCAAAACAGACCTTTCTCTTTGGTGAGCAGGGATGCATCCGGCAAGGGAATGGTATATTTTCTCCAATAGGTAGACAGTTTTACATTCGGGACGGTGACCACATACTTGTTCAGGCCAAAATCATTTCCCATTCCGATTTCATTCAGGGTAGAAGATTGGGAAGCTTTTGCCCAAAAAGTAACCGCATCAAAATCCGACAAATCTCTTCCGGCAGTGTCTGTGAATATTCCTCCTACATATCCGCCATCAGTACTCCCTTCATTGGGCACATCGAATTTCATAGACGATGTACCCGTATATTTCACATCTCCGTCCACATTAAAACCTCTCAGGTAGCTGTTTCCAAAAGCCAGATAATTCAGGCCTCCGCTAAATCCATCCAGAAAAACAACCCCGTTTTTAGGGGAAGTTGGCTTGCTCAGATCGGCAATTTCTCTTTTCTCACAACCGAAAGACGACAGAATAACAACAGACAAAAGCCACTTGTTGAGAACATTCAAATATTGGTTTCTTCTCATTTTTGAAGGATTTTAATGGTTAAGCTATTGACCAATATTGATTTGGATGTAGGTTCTGACCTCCCACTCTGTTCCATCGGGAAAGCCCAGGGCCAACGGATCAGGAACCTGATTTCCTGCCGCATCTACCGTGTAAACGGGAGCATATCGGTTTGAATATTTGTTTAGTGTTCGGTATGTGCAGCGAAGTCCGATTTTGGTGCCGGGCATGGCGAACCAATCGGGCCTGCTGAGTTCGGTTGACAGGTCGGCTATCCATTGCATGGGGAAGGTGAGGTTGAAATCCCGGTGATAATCGAAAGGACCCCAATCGTTGAATTTTCCGATGGCAGATAATTTGGTCTTTTTGTATATGGTGCGGATGTCAAATCCATAGCGCTCAATCGTTCTGGCATCAGAGCCATTGGCCTGTCCATTACCGCCATACAGGTTGGCAATTACCCCAAAGTCGGGTGTCAATTTGGAAACCATTCTGAGATTGCCTTCCCATAAATCCTGGGCAGGCACTGCGCCGGGGAAAACAAAAGTGGTCCGGCCATTGGCCAAAATACCGATGGCTGCATCCATGGTAGTGGGCAGGTGGCGGTAAACAAAATCAGCACTTACAGCAAATGCTGCATCTTCCTGGCGGTCATTGTCCCATTCATACATCCAGGTAGCAGGTGTTGGATCGTAGGTTAGGAGCAGTTCGCCTCCGATGGTTTCCCTGTTGGATCGAACGGAAAAAGGATCATCCAAAATATTTCTCGGTCTCCCGGGTGCAGATACATTTCCGGCAATCGGACCCTCTATGGGCTTTTGGTATAAGAAATTGGGGGCGATCTGCAGTTTTCCGGCATTTACTGCAAAGCCGGTCAGTACATTGTACATGTTTCCGCTGCCTACATCCTTCAGGCGCCATCCTGTAAAAGTTTTGGTTTGGTCAGTTCCGCCATTGGCCACCAGACCCATATAGGAACCCATTCCGTACCAATTGATCCAGCCACCTGTATAGGTGAATTTTACCTTTCCTCCAAAATTGTCCTGCGTCTTAATTTTGTCCTGAAAAACCTCTTTTTTGCCGTTTACCTCTCTTTCCAATTGAAAGATTCGTCCGTTGAGCGGCTGGCCTCCCCATAAACCTCCTATTTCAAAACCAAAAGCATCTATTTTTCGGGCAATGGCCAGGGCAGCACGCCTTGTTTTGGGCATAGGAACAGCAAACGAACTTTGTAATCCGCTCCTTTGAACAATATCTTCATGAAAAATACCGGTTACATCAAAGCCCTTAACTTTTCTTGAATATTTAGCCAGAAATGCAGGGTTGGCTCCCCACCAAAGTTCTGGTCCAAAAGCCATTTTCAAGCCTTTGATTACAGTCTTTCCTTCTATCTCAAATCCAAAGGGTGCTTCTCCATTGTACATGTCCATATTCGGACCATAATTGGCTTCGGGATACAAGTTGAAAAAATCGCCTTCATAAGCCCAGTGGTAATGGCCGGTTCGGTAAAATCCTGTAAGGTTGAAATGTTTATGGTTCCATGTAACGGTACTTTTATACAGCTGAATCCGGTTGTTGGAATTCATTACCTGCGGACCGTTGTTGGTCATCACGGTGATGGGCCTGCCCCGGTTTTCGTAAAAAACTTCGTCTATCGGGTTTTGAGCTACATGGCCCAATACATTAAACTGCACATTGGCCATCACATTGGGAGCCGGCCTTGCCGTAACCCCAACATTAAAGGATTGCATGTGGTCAAATCCCTGCTTGTTGGGATAAACTACTTTATTCGGATCAGCTTCTTTTGGAGTGGTAATCAGGCTTCCACCCGTTTGGAAAGTCCAGAAATTGGCCTGAAGGTTGCTGATGTATAGTTTTCCATTTTCATCCGTTCCCTTTGAGGCTTTATCCCCCCGTGCCCGAAGCATGGCATCTGTAGTTTGGATGTTGTCCAGATAGGCCAAGGGCACATTGCCTCCGTAAGGATTGAATTTATGAACTTCTTTCAGTGCATAATAGGCGGCCCGAGGATACAATTCATAAACACCTCTTTCATTGGTCGGGCCCTTTCCGCAAATGCCAAACCACTCTTCATTCATGTTGTTTTCGCCCTGCACAAAGTCGTTTTGATAGCCGCCATTAGACCAGGAGGCTGCTACATCATGCTCGTCCAAGCCCGTGGTTTGGCCGGTTTTCCACCATCCGTCAGTGAATTGAAAAGTAAATCCTCCTAAACTGTTGCTGGCTTTTCCCTGACCTGCTGCATTGGCATAAATTTCCTTCCAATTGCTCATCAGGATTCTGGCCTGAAACTCCTGGTCTTCCTGATTGGCCCTTGTATTGTAGGCATCGGCCCCAAATTCGGACAACAAAACAGGCTTACCGTATTCTTTGCTTACCCTTTCAAACAGATCTCTGAAAGATGGTCCGCGGTAAACATTAATGCCAAGAATATCAATGTCTTTACACTCCTCTTTTATTATATCCAGAAAAAGTAGGTCACCATTGCAGATTGCCACCGGATGACCTGCATCGAGGCCTTTTATTTCTTTTGCAGCTTCGTTGAAAAGCCTGTACATGGGATAGGCACTTTGGGTAGATTTACGATCCTTGACCGGAATTTCTTCCGTTTCGGCACCTCTCCAAAAAAGCCCGTAGTTGTTCTCATTTCCCAAAAGGAAAAGCAAAAGTCCCGGTGTGTTTTTGTATTCTGCCACCATTTCCCTGGTTTCACTCAGAAGAATTTCTCTCACTGCAGGATTGGCATAGTCGGTATTGGGTACCCAACTGCCGTTGATGGTTAAACCATACCGACCAAAGGAATGGTTCAACATGGTATAGATCCCATAGTTTTGATAGATGTAGGTAATCCACTTTGCCGGAACCCCGGCGTATTGGCGGATGGTATTTACGCCCATATTTCTCAGCAAAGACATTTCATTGTCCAGTGCTGCCTTTATCACATCATCAGGTTGCTTCCAGAGGCTATAATTGTAATTGGTACCGATGGGAAAATAGTCCCAGTTCATACCATTGATAAAAAAAGGCTTTCCGTTGGCTTCGAGCCTGAACCCGCCTTCATATTTTTGGACCGATGTGTTTTGGGCTTGCGAGCGCTGAGACAATAAGGCCATACAAAGGCCTGCGAAAAGGACGTAGATTTTTGGCATAATGAGGTGATAAACGTCCTTTCTCTTTTCCTGTCAGAACTTCGAAGAAGACCGAGGCAAAAGTATTGGTATTGAGGAGGTACTATCAAATTTTGGACTACATCTCTACTACATCAGAAATCGGATTTCAAGCTTTTTTTGAAAAAAAATGAAAGGTTGAAAAAGGAATTTGGGCCTGTTCGGGGTAAAATAATTTTCGGAGGCTTTTGAGTCCCGGTTTTTTCCAAAAACCCGAAACCTGTTTTAAAAAGAAAACTGTCTTCGGGGCAAAACCAAATACCGGCAATCCGCACATCTTTCCGCCAGACACGCAATCGGCTGCTTCATCAAAAAAAGAAGAAAAAAATACATAGATTCTTGATGCATTAAAATTCTGATTATACCTTTGCCGTGTCATGAAACACTCGGAACTGATTAAGGGAACGCTTTCAACCCTTATTTTAAAATTGCTTGAAGATAAGGGGAAAATGTATGGATATGAAATTGCCCAGGAAATAAAGGAGCAATCGTCGGGGAAAATACAGATAAAGGAAGGTTCTTTGTATCCTGCTCTGCACAAGCTTGAGGCCGATGGCCATGTTTGGGCCGAGGAGGTATTTCTGGGAAAAAGGATCCGCCGATATTACCATTTGACCCAAAAGGGAAAAACACAAAGTACTGCCGATTTGAATGAATTGCGTCAGTTTCTTTCTACCATTTCTTCTATGGTTTCACCCCAAAACATGCTGACCTCATGACTACTTTGAGCGAAATTCAATTTCGGGAACTGGAAAATCGCCTCCAAAAAGCTGGACTACTAATGCCGGGGCTTTACCACGACCTTCTCGACCATATGTATTGCCTGACCACTAAGTATATGGATGAAGAAGGAAAATCTTTTGAGGAAGCCTTGGATAAAGCCCAAAAAAATCTCGCGCCTGATGGCTTCAGTGCCATCGAACATGATGTATCTTTTTTTCTCAATTTTCATATACAACTTCGCATGAAACGTATCTTGTATCTGGGCGCCTTTTTGGCTGCCTTCGGCCAAACGGCCTATGTCTTGTTTCGTACTCTGCATTGGCCGGGAGCCAATTATTTTCTTTTCGGAGGGATTTTTTCTCTTCTTTTCCTTCTCCTGCCCGGTTTGCTATTTCAATTCAAACAAAATGTTGACCAGCTTTCTTCTGCAAAAAAAATCAGGTTTGGAAGCGGGGTAGCCGGAGTGGTGCTTTTTGCCCTTGGTTCAGCTTTTAAAGTGTTCTACTTGCCGGGTGGCAATGTCCAAATCCTTTTGGGTACTTCGTTATTGGCTTTGGTATTTTTCCCGTTGTATTTCTGGCAAGTGTATAAAGAAGCATCTGCAAACCACAGCAGAGTGGCCTGAGTCTTTTTCGTTTTTTCGATATTTACCCTGATGCCGGGCTATGATGGTCCGGCATTTTTTATTTTCTCCCGGACGGGGAAGGCTCAAGGGTGTTGGACATTTTCCCCATTATTTTTCAGCACCACTTTCTCCCTAACACAAAAAAATATGTAAGTTACTCTATTTGAGTCCATATTTGCTACATCAATGCTATGCCTGTAATTATCCGGTTGAAATGGTTAATGACTGCGTTCCTGACCGGAATGATGGCTGCCGGCTATTATAATGCCTTGGGTCAGAATCCTTTGGCCCAAACAGATGTATTTACATATTCCCGAAACCAGTATGGCGCAGGGTCTCAAAACTGGGCAATAGAAATGGACGGCTACAATCGGCTTTTTTTTGCCAATAATGAAGGGTTGCTGGTATTCAATGGAAAGGGTTGGCAACTCTTTCCTGTACCCAACAAAACCATAATCAGGTCAGTAGTTTTTGGTCCGGATGGTCGGTTGTATGCCGGTGCACAAGATGAGCTTGGGTATTTTGCCCCTGACTCAGTGGGAAAGATGAAGTTCCATTCTTTAAAAGGATATCTCCTGGACCGGGAAAAAAAGATAGAAGATGTATGGCAGGTCAAAGTATTGGGAAAAGACATTTTTTTCAGAACGGATTTGGCCATCTATCATTTCAGAGAAGGAAAAATGCAAGTATTCCATGCAGCTTCCAAGTGGATGTCACTGCAGATTCATACCGGAAAAATCATAGCGCAGGATGCAGCAGAGGGATTAAAATTATGGCAAAACGGTGGCTGGAAAACCTATTTACCGCAGAAAGATTTGCCCTCGGGCTTTCTGATTACAGACCTGAGCCATTACAGGAAAGATACCAGCCTGCTTTGTACTCAAAAAAATGGCTTTTTCTATCTCATCGGAAGGAACCTCATTCCTTTTTCGGTTCAATATGAAGGTTTGGACCCAAAGCAGCATTTTACTACAATAGCTGTCCTGCAGGACCATAGTTTTTTGGCCGGTTCTTATTTCAATGGATTGTATCATTTTTCTTCTGCCGGCCGATTAATCCAGAATGTTTCTGGTAAAAATGGCTTGCACAACAATACCATTCGTTGCTTCCGTACAGATCCTTTTGGACGGGTCTGGATGGGTTTGGATAATGGAATTGCAGTTTTCGAATATAGAAATCCGATTGCCGTTATCAATCCTCCGGGCTTCAAAAATGGTGTAGGATATGATGTTACAAGATACAAGGACAAGGTGTTTTTTGCCCTTTCCACAGGCATTCAATCTGTTCCGATTTCCGATTTCATTAATCTGAAAGAAAATCCGGAACCACCCAAAAACCTCATGAATGGCCTGAGTTGGAAATTTTCAATACTTCAGGATCAGCTTTTTGCCAACCGGGATGATGGCCTCTGGAATCTTTCGGGTTCCGTTCCTTTTCCTTTATCAACACTCAGCGGTTACTGGACCTTCAAGCCTAATCCTCAGGATCCTGACGGACAGGGGGTTGCAGGCAATTACCAGGGAATTCGGTTTTTTTTTAAGCAGAATACCATGTATTCAGATCAGGGCCCTTTGCCTCATTTTTCAGAGTCGAGCCGTTATCTGGAAACAGACCGAACCTCAATTTGGGTTTCACATCCCTACAGAGGCGTTTTTCAAATCAATCCTTCTTCGGGGCAGGTAAGGCTTTTTGATAAAAAAAGCGGCCTTCCGAATGACCTTAACAATCATGTTTTTAAGATTAAGAATAGAATTCTCATCGCCACTACAAAGGGGATTTACGAGTTTGATTCCATTCAGGGAAGAATGATAAAATCCGAATACTTTAAACCTGTTTTTGGCGATTTGCCCATCCGGTTCCTGCGGGAAGATCCATCCGGAAACATATGGTTTGTACAGGAAAAGATGGTAGGAGTTGCCGACTTCAGCCTGCCAAAGTCCCAAATTCAATATATACCTGAACTCCAAAACAAAATCGTAAATGGGTTTGAAAACATTTTTCCTTTCGATTCCGGGCATATTTTTGTTGGAAGCGATCAAGGGTTTTTCCTCGTAAACTATCCCCGGTACAAGTAAAAAATCAAGCCTTTTTCAGTTTACCTCACCCGGGTAAATACAATCGGAAACAATGACAGCACTTTGTTCGGGGGGTTTTCTCCGCCCGGACCAACCTTTAAGGAGAAAAGGCTTTTGCTCCCCTATAAATTCAATTCGATACAGTTTGAATTTGCTTCTACACTCTTCGAACCACTTCCTTCCATAGAATTCAGTTATTTTCTGGAAGGCTTTGACGAGGGATGGTGTCCCTGGACCACAAAATCAGAAAAAGATTATACCAACCTGCCAGAGGGGAACTATACTTTTTTTATTAAAGCACGAAGGGGTCCAACCCATACTTCTTCAATATTCTCTTTTAGACTTACCATACATCCCCCCTTTTACAGAACCACCTGGGCGTATTTGGTTTATGCGCTGGCTGTCGCAGGTTTTTTGTTTGCCATTTTGAAGTATCAGTCGGTTCGCTACCGAAAAAAGCAGGAACAGAAAAGGCTTGCCGACAAAAAGAAGTTTGAAGAAGAACAACGACAAATCGCCTACCGTTACCAGCTGGAGCTCGAAAAATCCGAAAAGGAATTTATCCGCCTGAAAAATGAAAAACTGGAGGTAGAAATAGAACACAAAAATGCTGAACTGGCGAGTGCAACCATGAATCTGGTTCAGAAAAAGGAGTTCATTTTGAAACTGAAATCGGAATTGCAGCAATTGCAAAAAACCAATATGGTAGCCGAAGACCAGCCGGAACTGAAAAAACTTCTGAAGACGCTTGCTGAGGAGGAAAAACTGAACAAAGAATGGGAGCATTTTGCCCGGCATTTCAATAGTGTATATGGCGATTTCCTGTCCGTTTTGAAAAGCATGTTTCCTGAGTTAAAGCCTCATGAATTGCAGCTGTGCGCCTACCTTAGAATGAACCTGAGCAGCAAAGAAATTGCCCCTCTACTCAGCATTTCAGTTCGCGGAGTAGAAATCGGAAGGTATCGGTTGAGGAAAAAACTAAACCTGAAAACCGAAGAAAATCTGGCGCAATTTCTACTAAGCCTTGGCAATAAAAACAGTTGAGCATTTTATCGACTCTGGATATGAAAATCCTTGGCTCCGGATAGTTTTTCCAAAGGCAGAATAGGCTATTTTCAAATATTCAAAGTTTGATTATTACCGTACCGGCTTCACCTTTTCCGAAAAAATGATGGAAAAGCTCACCCCGTTTTGGGTTTTGATTTCCAGGGTCGCCCCAAGCTGCGATGCCAGTGCCTGTACCAGATTAATTCCCAACGATTTAAACTGAGAAAAGTCAGAAAAATCCGGCATCCCCACACCATCATCTTTCACCATCAGGTGGTATTGTTCTCCTTTCTTTTCAAAGAGAATATCAATGTTGCCTTT
>CANHCT010000121.1 GCA_947459175.1 Hymenobacteraceae bacterium | reverse complement strand
TTGAGAAATCCCTTAATGGTCTCTTTGAGCATTAGAAATTTGGCTGACGAATTCGTTTTCCCTGCAAAGAAGCGAAAAACATCAAAAAAGCCTGTAAACGATTGTTGAAAATCCTGAAAAATCAGAAATAATTGGCAAGGGAAAAAAATAACCCCCTGAATTTCAAAATTTTAAAAAAAGTAAGGGTCTGGACAACAATTTGGAGAAATCTGATCCGGTTTTGAGGAACATACAATGGCCTTTGATGTTGGAACGAATCCTTGGGAGATTCTCAACAACCGGCTCTTTCTGAGACTTCTAGTTTAAAGTGTCGTTTCAAATGATTCGGCAAATTCCAGCCAAAATCAACACAACTATTTGAATATCAGTTTTTTATTTCATTCAAAAAAATTAATGAATTTTAAACTCAAAAATTAGCCATATCCTTCTAAAGAAGTTGTTGTTTTGGTAACAAAATTTATGATTTTTGTCTCCAAATTAGTTTCTTCCCCTGAACCTATTTTTCAATCATTATCCAAGAAAAACAATACCATGATCAGGTTTATTATTCTATTTACAATCTCTCTTTTTCTGGCCTCCTGTAATTCTTCTGTATACTTTCAATTATTCAAAGCTGTTCCTGAAAATGGCACAATCATTCAAAACAAAATATTTTTTGAGGACAATAATTGTATCGTATCCTATAACCTTTGGTCTCAGGGAGGAAAAATGGGGTATTGGATTTACAATAAAACAAAATCGGACCTGTCTATTGACCTTAGAAAGACATTTTTTGTTTCCAATGGAGTGGCCTATGATTATTATCAAAACCAGTCCATTACCAGATCTTATTCAATAGCTGAAGCCAATTCCTATTCCCGTTATCCAACATATTATAACATTGGACGCGTTGCCACAAGTGCTTCGGATTCCAGGGGTTCCAGTTATTCAAATACCATTTTTGAAAAGCCGGAAATCATTGTTCCTCCGGGTTGCTCCAGATTTTTTTCTGTATTCAGCATTGTTGATGGTTATTTCAATCATTGCGAATTACCAGACGCCCCCGCTCCTAAAAAAATAAAAATACTGCGTTTTGAAAAAGGGAGTTCCCCATATACATTTTACAACATCATTTCATACAAAACCGGACAGGATTCCGGCAGAATTGAAAACAAATTTTTTGTTAGCGAGATATCAAATATACCTTCAAAAAAAATGTACTCAAGTATTGACACCAACGCTTGCGGTGAAAAGCTTAGTATGCCCAAAAGGGTATTTAAAAGCAGAGGTCCTGACCATTTTTATTACGAATACATCATTAAACCCTGAAGAAAAACCAAACCATTTCCGGTCCAACCCAAGCCAACCGGATTCCTCAATTCTTGAGCAAATGCCTGATTATCAGTGCTGACCCCGGATGATGTCCACCGGGTCCACTTTGGATGCTTTGCGGGCAGGGAAATATCCCGCCAATGCCGTGGTGACCAGGGCAAAGCCAAAACCTGCTGCATAAAACATAGGATCAAAATTGATCATCAAATGGTCGAGGGTTACCAGACCGGCCAGCTTCACCTCTATCTTCGAGGCCACATAGGAGGCCAACCAGCCGTGTGCAAGCCCCAGCAAACCACCTATAAATCCTATTACCACAGCTTCCACCATAAAGATATTCCGGATGTCCCGGTTTTTGTAGCCAATGGATTTGAGCACGGCTATGTCGGTCATTTTTTCGTAAATCATCATCATCAGGATATTGAAAATACCAAAGCCCGCCACAATCAGGATGGAGGTGATAACCAGATAGGTAGCAATATTCTGAATCTTGAAAACCGAAAAAATATTGGCGTTGGCTTCCTTCCAACTCTGGGCTTTCAGGCCAAAGGTTTTTGAAAGGTCATCCGATATGACATCGGCATTGTCTGCATCCTTGATTTTCAAATGAATATCGGTGATGTAGAGTTTGTCTTTGTTCATCAGCTTCTGGGCCATGCGCAAGTTTACCATGGCTCTGTTGTCGTCGATGGTGGTGATGCCGGTGCTGGTGATGCTCACCACTTTCATGTCTATGGCAGACTGGGTGGTGGCCACTGTAACCACTTCATCTACTCTGGCGCCCAGCTTGTCGGCAACCCCTTTCCCAAGGATGATGCCATTGCTGATAACATCCAGCCGCTTGATGTCACCCGAAATCACATCCTTGTGGATATTGAAAAGGGCATCTTCTTTTTCTATTTCCACCCCCGAAATGGTGACGGGCATTTGCTTGAATCCGGCTTTCACAATGGCCTGGGTGGCCACATTGGGAGCCACGCCCAGGACACCCGGCATCCTGCGGAGAATGTCCATAATGCCGGAGGAATTCCGGATTTTTTTGTCGCCCTCCTTTTGCTTTTGGTTTCTCACCACCACCAGGTCGCTCTCCCTGTTGTATATTTTTGATAAAATCGGAGGCGGATTTTTATCGGGCTCGTTGAACAGGTGGACATGCGGAGAATTGTTCACAATTTTGTCCAGCATGAAGATTTGCAGCCCGGTAATCAGCCCGGCCTGAAAGATAAAAACGGTAATACCAAACATTACCCCGAGCATGGCCACAGCGGTTTGGCGCTTCTTGCTGAGCAAGTGAACCAGGGCAATCCTGAGGACGGGGCGATTGGCTATGCGGGCAATCATCTTTTATACACTTCGTCCTCCAGACTCAGGTTTCCGAGTACCTCCACAAATTCAACATTCCCGATGCCAAGTTCGACCTTGATTTTTTGTTTTTTGCCCTTGCCGTTTTTCTTTACAATCAAAGAATCGTTGCTCAGATAGTATCGGGGCACCACCAGGGCCTTTTTCTTTCTCTGGTTGATGATGTTGGCCTCGAGGGTAGCACCAGCATACATGTTGATTCCGGGAGGTAAAACAATGGATGCCAGCACTTTGATGCTTTTGTTGGCATTCGAAATTTTGGGATACACCTCGGTAATGGTGCCCTTCAGAAACAGATTGGGATAGGCTTCGGTCTGGAAAACCACCTCCTGAGCCTTGGCAAGATAATGTATATCAGCCTCATCCACTGACAGTTCTACTTCATAATCGTCGATGCGCCCCAGTTCCATGATGATTTGCTGAGGTGTATAATATTCTCCCTGCCTTCCTGCTATGTCGTACACCCTTCCGGTTACAGAAGAATAATAGGTAAAATCATTGGAATTGGAAAGTTGGGCCTTATAGAGGTTTTCGGCGTTTTTAACTTCCGTTTTCAACTTTGCACGGGTGGCATTGAAATTGGCCAGAGCCTTGCGGTGGTTTTGGCGGGAACTCATGTATTGGGTGCGGGCCTGATCGAGGGCAACTTTGGTGGTGGCATTGTTTTCGGCCAAAGACTTCAGTCTTTCGTAATTCACTGAATCCAGTTCCATTTTCTCTCTGGCCAATGCGATGTCTTGTTTCACCGCAGTCATAAAGGCTGAATTTTCGGATGCATTGATATTGGCCAGATCGAGGTTGTTGCGGGCGGTGGCCACATTGAGATTTGATACCTCCGATTTCATGGCAAACAGAGGCTGACCCACTTTTACGGTATCGCCTACTTTTACGAAAATTTCCCTGATGTAGCCCGGCACACTGATGTTGAGCCTGTAATAGTCTTTCGGAAAAATTTTACCCGAAGCATACACGGCTTGCGTGATGTCCTTGTAAACAGGCTGCGTTTTGTCTTCTTTTTTTCCGCATGCCGTTGCAAGGATCAGGAAACCGCACAGGACCTGAATTTTAAAATTCATGGATTTCAACTCAAAAAAAACAGACCGCAAAGGAGAGATTTTTTTGGCACAGAAGGTTTCGATTAGAAAAATTTTACTTTTGGGCCCAGATGAAAAAGTATTTTGGTTTCTGTCTTATCCTTCTTTTTCAAGGATTTACAGGGTTTATTTTTATTGGATTTTCTCAGGTGCCCAGTCCGGGAAAAGCACCTGCGAAGCCCATCCTGCTTACCAATGCCACCTTGCATGCCGGCAATGGAAAGACCATCGAAAAAGGATGCATCCTGATTTCGAAAGGAAAAATACATGGCTTAGGGCCGGCAGACAATACCCAAAAACTGAGGGATAAAGCGCCCGATGCAGAGATCATCGATCTCAATGGAAAGCACATTTACCCGGGCTTCATTCTTGTCAATACCACCCTGGGGCTGAACGAGATAGATGCGGTAAGGGCTACCGTGGACAAATCCGAAACCGGTACTGAAAATCCGAACGCCCATGCGCTTTCTGCTTACAATACAGACTCGGACCTGATTCCCACCATCAGAAGTAATGGCATATTGCTGGCACAGATTACTCCTGCCGGCAACCGGGTGCGGGGCCTCTCATCGGTGGTACAACTGGATGCATGGAACTGGGAGGATGCAGTAGTTAAAAAAGGGGATGGCTTGCACATCAGCTGGCCGTCTAAATACAGGCTTTCAGGATGGTGGGCCGAACCGGGTCAGGGCGTGGAAAGCAACAAAGAAGCGGGCAAGGAAACGGAAGCTCTGGAGTCTCTTTTTTCGGATGGGCAGGTATATGCAAAGACAGGAAACAACTCTGTAAATACCCGTTTGGAAGCATTGAAATCTGCATTCACCGGAGAAACAAGGGTCTATTTTCATGCCTTCTACCCTGCTGATATCCTGGCGGCATTGCAGTTTGCGAAACGCTTCGCTTTGCCCAGGATAGCCTTGGTAACCGACTACAAGGTGGCCAAGGTGTTGGATATGGTGGCGGAACGCAATGTGCCCTTGATTATCAAACGCATCCACAGCCTTCCTTCAAACCCCGAAGACGGCATATATGCCAACATGGAAATTTGCAAAACCTTGTGGGACAAGGGAATCCTCTTCACGCTGGACTACGAAGGCGATATGGAAGTTATGGGCAGCCGCAACCTTGGCTTTATGGCCGGTGCCCTGGTGCGGTTTGGCCTGAGCAAAGAACAGGCCCTTCAGCTGATTACCGATAACGCTGCCCGTATTCTGGGTATTGAAAAAGATTTCGGGACACTGGAGGCAGGAAAGGATGCCACCCTATTCGTATCTGAAGGCGATGCCCTCGATATGAAAACCCAGGCCATCACCCGGGCATGGGTACAGGGAAGACCCATATCGCTGGAATCCAAGCAAACCGCTTTGTACGAAAAATTCAAAAAAATGCTGGAAGAAGGAAGGTAATTCCTGCTAATCCCGCTCCTCCCCTCTTTTTCATGTCTGAAAAACAACTGACCTGCGAAATCTGCCATCACACGGGAAATTTTCCCACCTATCAGGTAAAGGAAATGATGTTCGGCACTGCTGAAGCCTTTACCTACGCAGAATGTCCGTCTTGCAAAACCCTTTTTCTGGCCAACCCGCCCGAAAATATGGGGGATTACTACCCGCAGAATTACTATTCATTCGGAAAACTCAATGCTGAAGATTACTTCAGATTCTCTTTGAGTAACCTGGCCAAAATCAGCCTGTTTCGTTACCGATTGGGCAAATCTAATTTTCTAGGTGCCTATCTGGCAGAAAGGAACTTTGATTACTTTCCATGGCCGGACCCTGAGTTTATGGATTTCGGCTCCCGTATCCTGGATGTAGGGTGCGGCAACGGCCACCTGCTTCTGAATTTTGCCCGTGCCGGTTTTACCAACCTTTCGGGAATCGACCCCTTTATTCCCGAAGATATTGATTACGAAAGAGGGATAAAAATCAGAAAAGCAGGACTCTTTGATTTTGAGGGAAAATTTGATCTGGTCATGCTGAACCATTCCTTCGAGCATATGCAGGAACCCGAAAAAGTGCTGCAAAAACTGGCTTCTCTTTTGGCGGAAGGCGGGACCATTTTGATAAGGATTCCCATAGCCGAATCACGGGCCTGGGAAATTTATCGGGAACACTGGGCTCAGATTGATGCACCGAGACATTATTTTATCCATTCCGAAAAAGGGATGAAACTCATGGCTGAAAGAACAGGCCTGGCCGTGAAAAAGACTTTTTACGACTCAGATGATTTTCAGTTTTGGGGAAGCGAACTGTATAAAAAAGGCCTGGCTTACTCGGAAGGAAAAAAATCGTTTTCCAAAGCGCAGATACAGGAATGGCGAAAACAAGCCCGGGAACTGAACAATTCGGGCAGGGCGGATATGGCTTGTTTTTTCCTGCAGAAGACTGCAAAACCGCACAATCGTTAAGGAATTTTAGAAATAAATATGCGTAGCATTGCGTCCTGAAAGCAAATAACCATGAAAACAAAAGAAGAAATCGTAAGCGACTGGCTGCCAAGATATACAGGCACACCGCTGGAGTCTTTCGGCAAATACATTCTCCTCACCAACTTCATTAATTATGTGGAAATGTTTGCATCCAAATTTGATGTGCCCATCATTGGCAAAGACAAACCGATGCAAACCGCAACTGCCAACGGTATCACCATCATCAACTTTGGTATGGGTTCGGCTATGGCCGCCACGGTAATGGATTTGCTTTCCGCCATCAGCCCTGCTGCGGTTCTTTTTCTTGGGAAATGCGGTGGCCTGAAGAAAAAAACCCAGATCGGTGATTTGATTCTTCCCATTGCCGCCATCCGCGGTGACGGAACGAGCAACGATTATGCCCTGCCGGAAATTCCGGCTCTCCCGTCTTTCCGGCTACAGCGGGCGGTTTCTTCCATGATAAAAAAACACGAACTCGACTACTGGACCGGAACCGTGTACACCACCAACCGCCGGGTTTGGGAACACGATGACAAATTCAAGGAATACCTCAGGGAACTGAGGGCCATGGCCATAGATATGGAAACGGCCACCATTTTTGTGGTCGGATTTGTGAATACCATTCCGAAGGGGGCATTGCTCCTCGTTTCGGACAACCCCATGACGCCCGAAGGCGTAAAAACCTCAAAATCTGACACTAAAGTCACAAACCAGTTCGCCGAAAAGCATCTGCAGGTTGGGATAGATTCCCTTCTTGAACTGGCCAATTCCGGAGAATCGGTGAAGCATTTGAGATTTGAATAAGACCTGAACAGGTAGAAAAATCCTGCAGTAGTTTTTTGAAAAAATGCGGTGTATGAGGAAAGAACCGTCGGGCCTCCTTTTTTCACCATATGTCTTCATTTTGGCATTTGGCAATTGAAAAAAATTGATTCTTCTTTGCCTTTCATTTTTTTTTATCAGTTTATTTAACCAAATTTTTATGATTCGAAAAATGTCTTTATGGCTGATTCTCAGCCTTATGCCCTTTTCTTTCGCCGCAATCGGACAGACCACGGTCATCTTCCGTGTCGATGCGGCTGATTTCATTGCCAGCGGAGGCGTTATGGCCGGTGGTGTGGTCAGCATTGCCGGAAACTTTACTGACCGCGGCGGAAACAAACCCAATTGGGTACCGCCTGCTGGCAGCATGACCCCTTTGGCCAACAATGTGTACACGATTACCATCAACTTCACCGGCCCCAATGTCACGGTTGACTCTCTGAATTGGAAGTATGTGCAGGGTACTTCCTGGGCAAATGGCGATGAAGGCAACGATTGGACCAACAATGCACCGGATTGTAAAAAGCCCAACAACAACTACGACAGAAAACTGAAGCTACCTGCATCAGGCACCTGGTTGCTCAATTCCAAATGGGCTGAATGTCCAACATTTACCCAGCTGGCGGACCAGCCCACCGTGTCTACGGCCACAATTACGTCCATCACCCAAACCACTGCAACAAGCGGAGGAAAGGTAACCGACAGCGGGGCATCCGCCGTAACTGCCAGGGGAATCTGCTGGAGCACCAGCCCCAATCCTACTGCAGATTTGCCTACCAAAACGGTGGACGGTGCAGATACAGGTTCTTTCACCTCCTCACTGACCGGACTTTCGCCCAATACACTGTATTATGTAAGGGCATATGCCACCAATAACGGCGGGACAGCCTATGGAGCAGAAAGAACATTCACCACCCTTCCGGTTCCGGGTCAGACTGTATCGGTGACCTACAAAGTAGACATCACCAACTACCTCGCCGGAGGAGCCACCCTTGGAGCCAACGGAATACGCATCGGCGGAAACTTTACCACCCGTGGTGCTTCCCTGCCCGACTGGACACCCTCGGCTGCTGCCTGCGCCATGACCAATGAAGGCAACAACATCTGGTCCATTACTGTGGTCTATCCCGATTCTGCCATCGGAAAAGTACAGCGATATAAATTCGTCAACAACGACTGGGGCACCAATGAAGGCTCTGATTCTCTGGTAGCCGGAGGCTGCGGGGTCCAGGACGGAGGAGATGTCAACCGTGTTCTCACCATTCCGGCAACCAACACAACTTATTCTTTCTGCTGGGATCGCTGCCGGGCTTGTGTTGTTGCGCCTCAAAATAGTGTTACTACAGGACAGGCTTCAGCCATCACCCAAACAACTGCTTCTGTTTCCGGTACAGCCACAGGAAGCGGCATCACCGCTAGGGGTATCGTATTCGGAACTTCCCAAAATCCAACCCTTGCTGACTCCGTCAGGATTTCAGGTGCCGGTGCAGGGTCATTTTCGGCCAACCTTTCCGGCCTTACTGCTG
>CANHCT010000120.1 GCA_947459175.1 Hymenobacteraceae bacterium | reverse complement strand
TGCACACAAAGCGTATATTGGGTATTGGCAAGCAAACCCGAAAAAGCCTGGGAAAGCGATGCCGGAGTCGGAGTAACGGTAGAAACAGGGCTGCCTGAACAAATGCTACCCAGATACAAATTGTAGGTGTAGTTGATGGCACCGCCTCCAGGGGTCACGGTACCGGTGAAAGAATTGTTGGTCAAGGCAGAAATGACCGGCGCACCGGGGGCCGAACAAGATGGGGGAGTCCAGGTGTAGGTGGTTCCTGCAACTGGAAGAACAGTTGACGACAGTGTATTGGTATTGGAGATAAGTGTACCAGCAGTAGTTGCAGCCCAATCTGTAGTTGTTTGCCTATTGTTAAAATCAGTAATTGATGAGCCTCTCATTCCAACCGAGCGAGTTGTTGCAGAAACCTGCCTTCCGCCACCATAAACAAAACGGACAGCATTTGTAGCCTGTATAAGATGAACCTGAAAACTATGACCACCAAACTGACCAAAAACCCTACTGTTAGACCATTGGATTACGCATACATAGGACCCGGGAGTACCTTGCAGTTCATAACGAAAAGAACCATTTACAACATTATATTGTCCACCAGTTCCGCTTGTAGATGCGTTATTTGACACGGTAATGGTATTTGCACCTACGGCAGTAATAGTGGTTCCTGCGGCAAATCCAGTTGGCGTACCGGTTGCTAACAATTGACCGGGAGCGAGACCCAAACCAGCTGTCGAATTTGGGCTGTTCATAGTAAGTATAGGGGACCCTGAAGTTCGATTGGCAGTAAAGCGGGAACCATTGTGGCCATCTGTTGACGCAACACCACCAAATGGAGTGATTAAATTATTTACTGAACCATTCAGCCCGTTATAGTTACTGGTGGGTGCAGTAATCGTTGAACCTCCTAGAACCAAATCGCCATTGGATGACATTGCAAAATGTGTAACTGAATTACCATTGAAAGTAAATGTAAAGCCAATGGGACCAGTTTTCGCCAAATCGTCCTGAACCCTTTCGGCATTGGTGGTTGTAAGCTCAGTGCCAACAATAGGAGTGTATGTACCGCTGCTTTGGGCAAAAGTATACCCCGAAACCTGGGCATCGGACCGGTACACAGAAACAAACAGCAAACCGATGGCCATCAGCCAGGGTGCTTTTCGAAATGTAAACAAATGTTTCATAGGATTAAACATGATTGTAAAAAAAGATAAAGGAAAGATGGAACATGATTGAATGAAAAGAAAGACTTAATTTTTGTTGAACTTAAGGGAATATTTTTCCAAAACTTCGGGGCTGAGAAAATTTTCGCAGCGCAATGCCTTATTGAGGAGGGCAAGTGAAGATTTGGAAAACAACAAAAGATCCGGGTTGCCGATACGAAAATAGCGGGCAACGGCTTCATCGGGAAAAACCAGTAAACGAAGCATAGGCGATTCGAGTGGAAATACCTGAAGATCTTTTACGGAATGAAGGAGTACCTTTTCGAGGCGCATAACTTCATCCTGTCCCGGATTTTCAGGTGTAATTAAAACCAGAACATTGTCCTGAATTTTTGCGGTATCGGCCTTGGCCGGCAAGGAAATTCCCTGAGAATTTTGTCTTTCACGCATGGCTTTTATGGCTTCAGGCGAAGGGGCCTTGCCCGCTTTGCCCTGCTGCGAAAAGACTGAAAATGAAATAAAAACCAAAAATACCGTAAGTGTAAAAGTTTTTTTCATTGGCAGAAAACAGATTTTTCAGATGTAAGGAAATACAAACATAACAGAAAAAACATACGCAAAACACAAACGGGAAAAAAAATAAAAAAAAATTACCTCCGGCATTTTCCCAGCATACGCCAAAGAAAATACCGGAGGCAATCCATTACATCAGAATTTAATTTTTTATCAGCTTCCTGATGCCAAGGAAAATATTTCGCTCAGAATCGAAAACCGACACGGAATAAACTCCGGAAGGAAGCGAGGAGATATCCAGCCGCAAACCGCTGTCCGGTGCTCCGGTTGTTGCCCAACCCTCCATCAGGCGGCCATCCATACTGCAGATGCGTATTTCGGGCTTCAGCACAGCAGAAGGCAGCAGAATATTCGTTTGATCACGGGCGGGATTGGGCGCTATTGTCCAGGAAGAAGCCCCGGCCCGGGTCTGATTCAAAGCGGTGAGGTCGTCAAACCGTACATTGGTAATAAAAACATCGGAAGTATCGTCTATTCTGATGCCGTCGAAAGCCCTGAGGGCAATGCGTACTTCCTGGTTGGCATAATCGGTGAGGGGTACCAAATAGGAGGTAAATGCTTCATCGGGAACATTGGCCATGTTCTTCTGGATTTTGAAGATGGTTTTCCAGGTTTGTCCGCAGTTGGCCGATACCTGCACGGCAATGCTGTCGTCCACATCAAGAACTCCGGCGGTATTGGTCCCGGGAAAGAGGCAGGCGGCTTCGAAGGCAAAAGCAGAATTCTGGTTGAGGAGTGTTCCGGGAGAAAGCACCCATTCGTTGATCTGTGCGCCCCGCATGGCCACTTTCAGGCAAGCCTGATTGAGGTGGGTTCCGCCGGTCCATTTGGAGTTTTCGGCAAGGGCATTGTTGCCTGTAGCCTCCAGCCAACCGGTATTTACGGCAGGGAGGTTGTTTCCGATATAGGGAATCAGATTGACAGGCGAAGTGGGTACAATGGATTTGGCCACACTGATTCGGGAAGAATCGTTGAGCGCCAGAATATCGCCTTCAAGGCCTGTCCATACCCGAAGGGTGTAAATACCGGCTGCAGCCATATTGGCACCCTGTGTAAAGTTGAAAGTAGCCGTTTCTCCGGCTGCAAGGACACCGTTAAAATTCTGGGATACCACTGCACCGGAACCGACTCTGAAACGAACCGGAAAATTGGAAACCGGGTTGGTACCAAAATTTCGGAGGACAACAGACACAGGGGTATTGGCAGAGAGGCCGCAGGACAGAGAGGGGCTTAAAACAGCGGATACTCCCGCATCGGCCGGCGATACCGACTTGATAAAGATATTATCCAGATGGAGGTCGTAATTCTGCGGATCGGCTACCGGCCCTGATGTAACATGGAAGGCAATGCGGATAATTTTCCCTTCATAAGCGGTAAGGTCTACGGATTTTTCTCTCATCCGGTTGTTGAGGAGACTGTCGCGTGTAATGGTACGGAGGGTTACCCATGTGGCTCCGCAATCTTCGGTTACCTTTACAATAAAGGCATCATCGCTGCCCATCTGCGCCGAAATGGTATCGTTAAAGTTGGTCAGTCCGAGAAAGAACCTGAGTCTGGGAAAGGCCTGCAATTTAAAGGCAGGGCTGATAATCCAGTCATTTCTTACAATTCCCTGCATATTGACTCTGGCCGTGGCCGAACCGAGCTTGGCAGATTGCAGGAAGGTGGATTGCCTCCAGCCTGAAGTATTTCCTGCGGGCACAGCCCCGAAGGCTTCTGCCCAGCCGCTTTGGATAACCGGAAGATTGATACCGTCGAACCCGGTAAATTTGATGGTATCGGTGAGGCCTATTTTCTTGGTTACGACATAATTTTTAAGTGTATCGTTGCCTGAAAAACCATCGCCGGGCAGCTGGGTCCAGGCGCTGAGGGAAAAAGGACCATTGGCACCCAAATCCAATGGAACCGGAAACACGAAGGCGGTATCGGCACCGGGGGGGATGGAAAAGGAGATGTTGCCGGAAACAGGAGGACCATTGTTTACGCTACAGGCCACCGGCACATTGGATACTGCTGCAGTACCGACATTGCGGACCCTAACTTTTACATTGGTGGTTGCGGTAGCCCCGCACCCGCCCCGCTCCGGAGAAAGGATTGCAACCATGGAAACATCGTTGTCGGGCTGAGCATAAATCCGGATGGCATCGATTCCTATCCCGTCGCCTGCATTGACACCATCTGCACCAAAGATTATTCTGATTTTTACATTGGAAATATTACCGAGACCGGTGAGCCGGTTTCTGACAGTAATCCAGCCACCGCTGCCAAAGTTATCTCCCAGGCCACCGCTCCAGCCACTTCTGTTGGTAGCCAAACCTGTGAGGCCTGTAATGTTGGAGGAATTGTACCAGTTGAGAATATCGCCAACCTGTCCGATATTGAACCAGGATGTGCCGCCGTTTATGGAAGCCTGGATATTGGCCCCATCGCGGTTGATTTCGGAATGATACCAAATTTTCATTTCCAGTACCGGCACAGAAATTCCTGCAAAGTTGATACACGGGCTTTCCAGCCAGGATTTTTCATTGTTGTTGTATTTGCCCAGGCCGAGGCCACCGGTTACATAGGCTCTGGTTCCATCTCCCGCTCCCTGAATAACTGCTTTGGCAGGCGTACCCAAAGCCCATGAACTTGCAGTACCTTTGGGCAGCCAGCCACCATTGGAACTTTCAAAGCTTTCGGCATAAGGAAAACCTGAAATGACAGGCAGATTCTGAAAGCTGTAATTTTTGATGGTATCGCCCAGCCTGTCCTGATCGTTGCTCAGGTTGGTGTAAACGGAGAGCACATAATCGCCCGGGGTTGCAATAGACACATTGTTTGAAAAAACAAATTCTGCTTCCTCATTGGGCTGAAGGGTAGAGGTGAAATTTTCACATACAGGGGGAAGGTTGTTTACCTTTAAACAAACGGGAAAATTTCCCTGAGGCTGCGTTCCGATGTTTTTAATGATGGCTTTCACTACGGGGGCACCGACCAGACAGCCGGAAGCAGGAGAAGTTATCTGGCTTGCCCGCACATTGTTGGGCAAAAGATTCCGGATTTCTATATCGTCCAAATGAAGGTCATAATCCTGAACATCGTCAATAGGCCCGTCGGAAGCTACAAAGGCCAGTTTTATTTCCTGACCGGCATAAGCAGTAAGGGGTATGACAAATTCATTCAGATTTTTATCGGGCGGATTGGCAGCGGTAAAACTGAAAATCCTGGACCATGTAAGGCCGCAGTTCGTAGAAACCATCACTTTCAGGGAGTCGTCCGAACCCATTTCGTCTGCTTCGGCTGTAAGCCAATTGGTGAGGGCAGCTTTAAATACCAAACCTGATGTGGCATTTGCCTGGAAAGATGGCATCACAATCCACTCTCTGCGGGAGGTAGTGTACAGGTTAATGGCGGCGGTGATGGTACCAAATGCGGTCTGCTGTTCTGCGGCACTGAGCCTCCATTGGGAAGTGTTGCCGGTTGGATTTGTTCCTGTAGCCTCGTTCCAGCCCGGATATATGGTCGACAGGTTGTCGCCGTTGAAGGTTCCAAAGTTAACAAGTGAAATGGTGCTGCCGAGTTTGGTTATTTTTTGATTCGTAAGCGAGTCGTTGGAGGGTCCGCCATCACCGGCCAGTGTGGTCCAGGCGGAAATAAAATAGTCGCCCGGTGCGGAGAGGTTTGCAGGGGTGGAAAATGTATGCTCCAGCTCTGTATTGGGCCCAAGGCTAACACCACTGATGGTTTGAACCACAGGTGGGTTATTTCCGATTCTGTAATTTATCTGATAGGCAGATTGCGCAACAGAGCCAAAGTTTCTTACCTTAATCCGGACCGGTGATGAAGCAGAAAGTCCGCAACTGCCGGAAGGTGCAATGAGGGCCGAAACTCCTATGTCATTGGGGCTGGGTTGAAATACGCGAACATTATCGAAAGCCCAATACCAGGGCCAGAGCCCTACGGAACGAAAGCGTACCCGCATATTGGCATTTTTGTAAGCGGTGATATCCAGTTTGGATTTAACAGGTGCCGTTCCTGTTCCCAGATTTACATCCAGACTTTGTATTTTCCTCCAACGGTTGCCATCGAAAACTTCAATAATTGCAGAGTCGGTTGGGGTACCGCTGTAATCCCTGTAAAATTGATCAACTTCCAGAAGAACCAGATTGGCAGTTGAAGTGTTAAAGGAAGGTGAGGTCAGTGTGGCATTGGTTTCAGAGCCTGAACCGCCGATATCTCCGTTGCAAAATGCAAAATTCGAACCCAGCATGGTGATGGCCGTTCCTCCATAAGTAAATGGAGCCTGAACTGTCCAGGGGCTGCTGGGGTTGCCATTGTTTACGGTGTTCCAATTGGCTGGAAATGTGGAAGATGCATTAAAATTTTCGCTCAGGTATTCCTGGGCCCGTCCTTGCCTGGTGAAAATGATACAAAAAAGAACCATAACAAAGGACAAATAACGGTTGCAAAGAGTACGGGAGGTGTATTGTTTTTTCACCATGAGTTAAGAATAAATATTTGATAAATAACGAGTTAGAAAACTCTGATTGGAAATCGAGTGGACAAAAGTAGAAAATTTTGAATATGATGCTGACCAAAAAAAAAAATCTTTGAAAACCCTGAAAAAAGAAACTTTAATTTTACCTTCCGGGGTTCATTCCGTTTTTCACGAACAGACCGGGGTGTAATGAATCCTAATTTTTTCAAGGCCATGATTCATTGGCATCCCGGTAAATCCGGACCGGAAATAGGAAGTAATTTTTTTGATTTTTCGGGAAAAAGTAAAGCAGGGAACCAAAAAAAAGGGCTGAAAAAAAGTTCTTTCCGCTTTTGGTGCTGCGGAAAGGCAAGTTGTCAAACCTGCATTTCCAATAAAAATTGGATTTGAATGTGAGAAAAACCCCAACAGACACCTGTACATTCAAATTATTACATTACCTGTTGTTCGGTTGGCCGGAGAAAAACAGTCTTGTTAAGTCAATGATTCGGGTCGGTTTACATTCTTGTTCTTTTTCCCCTGACAAGCCGGGATTTTCATCTTTAATTAAAAGAACCAAAAAATAAAGACAAAACAAATTCCCGAAGTGAATTCGGGACAGGCTCCGAGCATAAAGCCTGGACTAAGGGTTTGTCGAAGCAAGTTCGGGACAGGTCTACCCGCATGTCTGCCCATGAGCCTTGGGCGACACAAGCAGCCCTCTGTTTTGTCGGGCCAAGGCATTTTTTTATTTCTTCATAATAATTTGATTTTTAAGCAATTAAAAAAATAGGTTTAACAAACAACGGGCAAATAATACATTTGTATGACGGGATTCCCCGAATGCAGGGGTGATTCGGATTAGCAGAAATATGTCAAAATCAAAAAATGAAACCCTCACCCTTCGCTTTCTGGCCGAGCCGGGCGATGTGAATTTCGGCGGAAAAGTGCACGGCGGGGCCGTGATGAAATGGATAGACCAGGCTGGCTATGCCTGCGCTGTGAACTGGTGCGGGGGCTATGCGGTAACGGTGTATGTGGGCGGCATCCGCTTCCTGAATCCCATCCACATCGGTAATCTGGTGGAAATCAGGGCCCGGGTGATCTACACAGGCAGCAGCTCGATGCACATTGCGGTGGATGTTTATTCCAAAAAACCCGAAAAAGATGCTTACAAGCACACCACCCATTGCATCATCATCTTTGTAGCCCTGGACGAAGACGGCAAGCCCTGCCCGGTACCCTCTTTTGTTCCGCAAAACGAAGAAGAGGTGAAACTGGAGCACTATGCCAAAAAGCTGATGGAATTGCGGAAAGGCATAGAAGGAGAAATGGAAGATTTCGTCAGGTCCTGAACCCATGAAGATACCCCTGAACCGCTTCGGCCGGAAAATCTTTCAAACGGTTGTAATCATCCTTCTGCTTTCGCTTGCCCCGCAGCCGAAGGCAGCAGAACCGGCGCATCCCTTTTTTGTCAGCATGACTGAACTGGCGTTCAATCCGAAAGAGAGGTTGCTGGAAATATCGCTGCGCATGTTTACCGACGACCTGGAGAAAGAACTGGCCAGCCATTGCCGCTGCAAAGTAAACCTCGGCGAAGAAGGAGCCCGGAGCAAAATGGAGCCCGTTTTGGCGGGATATGTGGAGGAGCACCTCAAAATCAGAATTGACAGGAAATATGCCAGGGCCACATGGCTGGGATTTCAGAATGAAGAAGAGAGCACCTGGTGTTTTCTGGAAATCAAAACGGCCCCTCCGGGAAACCTGGAAGTAGAAAACCGGCTTTTGCACGAAACGCAGGAAAAACAAATCAACCTGGTGCGGTACAAAAAGCCGGGTTTCGACAAAACCATCCAGTTGGTTTACCCCGAAAGCAAAGTGGGGTTCTGAGGGTGGGGTTTTGGATGCGTTCCGGAAAAATTGCCTAGTTTTGAACCACAGAGGACGCAGACAAATGGCCTTGGTGACCCTAACAGCAAACCTGAAGAAACTGAAGGTTGGGTCTATCGTTGCTGTACCATTGCATTTTGTTCTTTTTTCCCCGACATGTCGGGATTTTCAACTTGATAAAAAAGAAGGGCAAAAACGAGAGTTTTTGAGCCGGGATGCGGGTTTGCAAATCAAGACAAAACAATGCTTCCCGAAGCAAGTTCGGGACAGGCCCACCCGCATCCCGCCCACCCCCGCTGTTTTGTCGGGCCAACGCACTGGATATTTTTTTCAAACAGCGGACCTGAACTCCGACAGACCATGTCTGGAATCACAAAATTCTGGGCATCAAGTCAAAGCCCCGTAGGCGTGGCAGAATCTGCGGTTAAGTCCATCGTTGCCTTACCATTACATTTTGTTCTTTTTTCTTGATAAAAAAGAAGGGCAAAAACGAGAGTTTTTGAGCCAGGATGCGGGTTTGCAAATC
>CANHCT010000119.1 GCA_947459175.1 Hymenobacteraceae bacterium | reverse complement strand
CCGCAATTTCATGAAATTGTATGAGGCCGATTTCGGAAAAGTTCAGTTTCTGCGAAAACTGACCGGCGAAATAGAAGCCGAGGCCGGGATAGAATGGGTAAACCGGATACCGGTTTCGAACTCGCTGGACCACGGGGCATGGGGCAAAAGTAAGGTCTTTGAACCCAACCGGCCGGTGATGCCCTATGCTGCCGATGCCCTGAGCGGGCGTTCGGTGGCGCAGATTTTTTCGGCCCGCGTAGATTGGTACCCCGGATTGAAATCATCCCTATACAACGACAAGCAATTTTACAATGCGCAGGGTACGCCCCGAATCCGACTTACTTGGCGACAGGCCATACCGGGCATTGGGCAAGCCAAGGCATCCTTTTCGCAGGTTTCCGTATCGTACAGGCAATCCCTCAGCCTGAGTTCTGCTGCCCAACTGGAAATTTTTGGCCGGAGCAATGCCATGTTGCACAGCCGGCAATTCGGGCAGATGGATGTCAACCATGTGTTGGGCAATCAGACCTTTTTCACCGGGCGGATGTCGGTAGAACAGTTCCGCAATCTGGATTACTATGCATGGTCCGGCACCGGCATGACCCATGAAATACACCTGCATTTGTTTCGCAATGAGCTGCTTTTGGGATGGCTTGTTCCACAACGAAAAAACTGGAGGGAAAAAATTCTGCTGAACGGCATGGCCAATCAAAACCAGCCGCTTTTTTGGGAGGCAGGCTACGGATTGGACAAACTGTTCCGTTTTGTAAGTGCAGAGGTGGTGTTCAGCCAAAGGGAAGGCCGGGAAGGCCAATGGCGCTTTATGCTGGGCACCACCTTCAACTTCAGCATCGAGCCGGGCACCTACGAAAAACAGGTTGGGCCGTAGAGGGACTATGTTTTTGAGGGCTTCATTCTGGCGGTCTTCAGGTAGTTTCCCAAGAAACTTTTGCCGGTAAGGCCAAAATCAGCAACCGCAAGAAACACCATCTCCCCCTCTCCTTCGTTTACCGACTGATGCCTGCACCAGCGGGGAATGAAAACGAAGTCGCCCGCCTTCGAAGGAATCTTTACATCGTCAACTTTCACATGGCCGCTTCCCTGTAAAAAAATAAACACCGTCTCATGGGCATGACGGTGCAATTCGTTGGTTTTGCCGGGCGGAATCCGCACTATCCGCGGGTCCAGTACTTCCAGGGGAAAAGGCAACTTCTGTACAAAAAAATCAATGTTCTGCCCTTCCATTTTGTTTTCATAAAGGCCCTCCAGGCGCTTGTCGTCCAGGCCCGAAACAAAATCTTCAGGATTAAGGGAATGGGTCAGGCTGTTTTTGGCATTGAGCCTTTCCAGCAAAAGACCGATTCGTTTGTCCTGCAGGTCGGCCCAGAGGCCGTCCAGGAAAGGATTCATTTCCGGAGCGGAGGGTTCCTCCTGTGTTTCTCCAGCCACAAAGCGGCAAAGTTCCAGAACCTGAGTCCTTTCTTTTTCTCCCGCGGCAGCATGCAGATACAAGAGAGAAAAACCCCTCAATGCTGCGAGGGGGTCCGGCTTGTGTCCATCCAGCCAGAAGCGGAGCTTGTTTGCCCCGTCCCGAAGGAATTGCATCTCGTCTTCCGGGAGCCAGCCTTCGCTGACTGCCCGGATTAAATTGCGGCTTCTCATAAAATATTATAATGAATTGACCCTCAGCATCATATCATCCCAATAAGCCGCCCTGAGATTCAGGGCCTTCAGCATCCCTTTGCGCAATTCCCATGCATTTTCTTCGCTCTGAGCAGCCAATTCTGCTGCAATATTGAGCAAAATCAATCCGTGTTCATCGTCTACTTCTGTATGCAGGGGAAAAAACACATAATCCTCCAGACTCAATGTGGTGTAGTTTTTTATGGCCTCGATGATGGGATGGTAAATAAGTTTGACCACCGATTCGGTACCCAAACCAATGGCGCCAACGGCCGAAACAGCTGAATTGCCCTGGATCAGGGATAAAAAAGATTCCCGCCAAATGGAAACCTCAATGCCGGGTTTGGCATCGGGATTTGCTCCGATGGCTTTCTGAAACCTCCGAAACAACTGGGGATGGGGAATGCCTTGTACCCACTCATCCCGGATGCCCAGTTCACGGATGGCCACCAAATCTTCCTCGTGCAGGTGTCCGCTTTCCTCGGCAAGATTGTCCAGCAGATGGCGTCTGTGCTCTGCATTTTCAAGTTTGGAGATCACTCCTGTAAGGTAGCGCGGAAACCAAGCACTGTAATGCCCATACTGGGCGGCAAAGTCCTGCAAAACCAAAGGCATATTTTTAAAACCTCCGGAAGCAAGCGCTTTGAGGTAAGGGTGGTGAACAGCACGGTGATTTTCGGCTTCGCTCAGGAGCTTATCCATTGCTGTGTTCGATACATTGGACAGGGTGTTTTGCATAATAAAAATATAAGGTAAAAAACAATAGTCGCAGGCAATACCCGGAAATCGAAGGATTTACTATGATTCTCATCCATTATCAGACGGAATACACCAAAATCGCTTCAGAAAATTCTATAATCAAAAAAATGACCTGCAAAAGTTTTCAAAAAAAATTCGAAAAATGAATTTTCATTTCAATGAAAAAGTTTTGAAAAAATGTTTTCTGCCCGATGGCCGGCCAATGCATACCAAAGAACGGCAGCCAAACCTACCATACAAGTGAACCCATTTCCTGCCCGGGAAAGCCTTCTTATTTCGAAGCAAAACAGGCCGCTAAACCTCATGAAAATTCCTGTGTACTCAACCAAAAATGGCCATCAACCGCTAATAAAATCAAGATAATTTCTTTGATTAATGACGGTAAAATTCGCCTCCGGATATGACTTTCGGAATTCTGTGGGCACTTTCGCAATACCCTCAGCCCATTTGAATTCCCAGGCCTGAAGGCTCTGATCCCCATTCACCTCAATTCGGTCTATTTCCTGCCGGGTGTGGGTTCGCCAAAAATAGGAAGAAACCCAAACCTGTTGATATGCCAGCATTTTCATGCGTTCCGATTGCAGGTAGCTTTCCCAAAGCAAACTCGTATCTTCCCTCATATTCAACTTGTTAAAGTTTCCAATGAGCGCATTTCGGATGCCATTGTCCACAAAATACCATTTCCGCATTTTGGTGATTTCATTGTCACGGTTTCGGCTGAAGCCAGGTAAACTATAGAGAATAAAGACCTTTTGAAACAGGTCAAAATACTTTTCTACGGTGTTTTTGCTGATTTGCAACTCCTTGCCCAATGCTTCCATTGAAATTTCACTTCCGGAGCGAAAGGCCAGTTTTTGAAGCAAAGCCAGAATTTTATCCCGCTTCTTTATGCCCACAAAAGCCAGAATGTCTTTGAGCAAATATCCATTGACCAACTCTCTGAGATACTGAGCTTTCTGGTCCAAATTCTCCAGATGCAGGAGTTCAGGGTAGCCACCGTAAACCAATCTTTCTTCCAATCGACCCCTGGTTTCCATTTTGTTTTCGTATTTGGAAAGTTCCATTTGGGCCAAAGGATATAGTTGAAAAGAATACATTCTGCCCACGAGTGGCTCACCGGTTTGGTTGTGCAGGTCAAAAGCGGCAGAGCCTGAAATCATGATTTTCAGACCATCAATCGAATCTACCATGAGCTTCAGCTTTTTCCCGATGGCAGGAATTTCCTGTGCCTCATCTATAATCAAAAACCGGCAATCGCCAAGAAGACGGTGGTAATTGGCAACACTCTGGTCTTCCAAAAGCCGATGGGTTTCCCAGTCATCACCATTCAGAAAAATTGATTTTTCACCGAGTTTCTTCGCAACTGCGGCCAATAGCCGCGTTTTACCCACCCTCCGGGCACCCAATAAAACCAGAACTTTATTGGCTTTCAAGTTATTAACCAAGATTACTTCGAGTGAACGGGCAATATCCATTTTTAATTTCCGTCAATTTACTGACGCAAATTTATCAATTTCCGTCAGTACAAAAACCGAAATTTATTAAATTCCGTCAGTTGGAACGCTTATGCCCGCCCCTCTCCCAACCCAAGCACCTTCGGCGGCACGATCACAGCGCTGTTATTTTGGGTCAAAGTTTTTTTTCTTAATCAATTGATTTTTAGGTAATTAAAAAAAATAAGTTAAACGAACAACGGGTGCGGATTTGATAACACTACTATGCCCCATAGAAATGCCTGCAAGATCCTTTGCCTTTCCCCTGAAACACCATACCCTCGCCCGGCTGAGCCCATTCTGCCTCAGTACTTTCCGCTGAGCAGTTCGCCGCCAAGGGCAGACTTCGATTCAATACCCAGTTTTTTCATCATTTCCCAGGTAGTGCAGACCGCTGCCGAGGTTACGGGAATACCGCACTCGGCTTGTATGGCATCTATGGCTTCGAGAGATGGCATTTGCACACAGGCAGATGCCACCAGGACATCTACTCCACTCAAATCCAATGTTTTATAAATCTCCAAAAGATTCATGGGATCTTGTGCTGCCACCTCGAGATTGTCGGGTATCTCAAGGGCAATACTTTCCTTCACCGAAATACCCTGATGCTCAATATAATCCACCACCTTATCGGTAAGGGGCCGGATGTACGGCGTGATGATGGATATTGTTTTGGCTCCCAAGACTTTCAGGCCATTGATGAGGGCTCCGGCCGAAGTAACAATCGGAGTGGGTGCATCATTGGCCACCGTTTCGTTGTGCAGGTTCACCTCCGACACGCAGTGATAGCCTCTGCCCATACTCATGATGGCCACCAGGCAGGCATATCCCATCACATCTACCCGGGCATCGGAGAGTTCCACCGCACATTTCAGGCTCATGGCATCCATGGCCTCGAGTTCCTCGCGGGTCACTTTTTTCATCCGCATCCTGCTGCTGTGAAAGGTAAAGCGCTCGGGCAAAATCGTTTCCCTTGCCCGGAATATGGCCGGTATTTCGGTTTCCATCGTCACATTGGACGAGGGCACAATTTGTCCTATTCTGAATTTTTTCATGGTAAAAGGGAATCCTGAATCTGAATTAATTGTCCTGAATTAAATTTCTTTGATGGTATTCACCAGGGTGCCGATGCCATCTACGGTGGCCTCTACCACATCGCCGCCCATCAGCCATTCCTGTGGATTGCGGCCGGCTCCAACTCCGGCCGGTGTACCTGTGGCAATAATGTCGCCCGGCTCCAGCGTGAAACAGGTGCTCAGGTCCTCTATCAGTTCCGGTATGCGGAACAGCATAAAGCGGGTGTTGGAATTCTGCTTTTCCACGCCGTTCACCCGAAGTGAAAGATTCAGGTTGTGGGGGTCCTGAATTTCGTCGCAGGTTACAAGCACCGGACCCATCGGAGCAAAGGTATCCTGCCCCTTGGAAACAATCCACTGCCCTTCCCGGCGGCAATCTCTGGCCGAAATGTCATTGATTATGGTGTATCCGAATACATAATCCATGGCCTCGCCTTTGGGTATATTTTTTCCTTTTTTGCCCAATACCACAGCCAGTTCTACCTCCCAATCAAGTTGAGCGGTTAGGCGTGTATTTTTTATTACCTCGGTATGGGTGGCGGTAACAGCGGTAGGCGGCTTGGAAAAAATAATGGGTTTTTGGGGCAGCTTTCCGGTGGTATCGAGACTTCGGGCGCTTTCGGCCACATGCTCGGTGTAGTTGAGCCCGATGCCAAAAATGTTTTTGTTTGGTCTCGGTATGGGTGCTTGCAGGGTAATCTCCTGAAAATCAAAGGAAATACCTTCAAAAATACTTTCATCTGCCGAAACAAGGCGGTCGTTGATGGTGGCAATGATCTCAGCACCCATAGCAATGAGTTCGTTCATGCTGCGGGGCAGGGGCATCCCGACTTTTTTCCCGAACGATTCCATATCGACTACCCGGTTTTGCCGGATAAATCCCAGTGCAGGTTCAGGATGATTTTTTGAGGTGTAGGTGAGCAATTTCATTTTTTTTCTCTTTTTGAATTGGCAATTAAATCTCGCCCCGTTGGCTCTATTCCGGAGGTACTGTTCCGGCATAAGGGCAAACTTGCTTAAGCCCCGGGGAATGAGTGGATTTTATTTATCGTCCATGGTTTTTTCCTGATACAGGCCCAGGCTTTCTATCACGGGTAAATCATTGAAATTGAACAAGCAAGCATCTTCTGTGTCCGAGGCATTGTGGTGCTCGTGCCAGGCCCATGAGGGTACACAAAAAATGTCCCTTTCTTTCCAGTCGAAGCGCTGTCCGGCTACGATGGTGTAGCCTTTTCCCTTCGCACACTGGTACACGAAGGAACCGGTATGCCGGTGTGCTTTTCCCTTAAACCCGGCCGGAAGCAGCTGGATAAATGCACCCATGGTTTGCATCACATGACCACCGGTGAGGGGATTTGAATATTTCATCAGAATACCATCGCAGGGATTGATCTCATTCACTTTCTGTGCTTCCAGAAGGGCCGGATATACTTTTTTCCAGGGATAAAGAAACAGAGGAGAATAGGGCTTGTCCCAATCGGGGTCGGCAGGGACCAGGCCGGCACAGCCGTAGGTTATGGGCGAATGGTTGACCGGACTTTTCAAGGGTTGCTGCCCGTTAAATACCGCATAATCGTTGGCTTCCAGCATGTTCACCAAAGGGATATCCAGGCCATCCTGCCAGATGCAGGTTTCGCCGTCGGCTTCCACGCCGTGTTCGTGCCAGGAAGAATTGGGGGTAATCACAAAGTCATTGACTTCCAGCATGATTTTGTTACCGTCCACGATGGTATAGCCTTTTTTCCCTTCCATGATAAAGCGCAGGGCAGAAGCACGGTGGCGGTGGGCTGATGTAAATTCGCCGGGCCGGGTTACCTGAATACCGGTGTAAAGCAGGCCCACAGCCGCACTGATGTGGCGCAACTTTTCATTGACCAGATATACCACCCGCCGTCCGGCCTGAGCGGGAGTTACGAGTTCGGATGATTTCAATACCAGGTGCCGCAAATCATCGTATTTCCAAAGCATGGGCACGCAATTGGCCCGCGGTTCCCAGGGCTCAATGTCGTTGGCTACAGTCCAGAGCGCACCGGCACCGAGTGCTTCGAGTTCTTTGTAGTAGGCCTTGAGCTCGTCGGAGTCCTGAACTCTGGCCCGGCCGTACACATCGTCTGATGGGTTATTCTGATTCATTTTCCTGAAGTATTCGAATGAGGTGATGAAGAGTTCCCGCTGTCCTGATTTTCGGCTTCGCCCCCGGTAAAAGTAATCTTTCGTGTGGGGGCAATATTGACCCGTAAGTCAAAGATATCGAAGCGGTTGTAATGCCCGAGAATGTCGTGCATCTGCTTGGGTTGAATGCATTTGGCCAGGTCTATTTCGGCATACAATATGCCCTCGGTATCGATGAGGGGTTCTCCCATGACGGCGCCGTTCGGTCCGATAAAACCGGAAAATGCGGAGCTTTTTCTGGTAAGGAGCTCATCTGCCCCGGGTACATCCTGCCGCAGGGCATCCTTGATTTCCTGCGAAATGGTAGAACAGGAAACGATGGTAAACAATTTGCCTTCAAAGGAATGGGCGCAGGCCCTGATTTTGATGGCCTCAGCCATGTCGTAATCGGGAGGAGCCACAGGAAGCGAAATGTAGTTGGCAATGTGGATGAGTTCGCCCTGACTGAGCAGGGTAAACCGGGCTAGGGTATTGGTATTTTCTCCGCAAGCCAGGGTTCCGATGGGCCCGATTTCGGTATGGTAAACCTTCAGTGAGGACCCATCTCCGCCTGTCCAGGTCAGCTTTTCGGCCCAGGTGGGCACTAGTTTTCGGTGGCGGCCAATCAGACTGCCCCGGTCATCAATGATTAAATTGGTATTGTAAATTTCGCCGTAAGAATCCCCCCTTTCGTTGATACCGATGACGATGTGGATGCCATTTTCCCGGGCTGCGTCATACAGGGGCTGCATGGCGGCATCTTCCGGTCTAAGTGAATTTTTATATAAAATTTCATACCATTTACTTCCCTGCACCGGGGTCATGATCCAGTTCCAGTAGGGATATCCGGCAACGAATACCTCCGGAAAAGCAATGAGCCTCGCCCCGTTTCTTCCGGCTTCCTGCACCATAGACACGGCTTTGGCTATGGTCTTTTCCACATCCATAAAGACAGGGGCAGCCTGGACAGTTGCGGCTTTAAATTTTTTAAATTCCATTGATTATCAATGCATTGAATCTGATTTTACAACAAAGGAAGACAGGCGGTTTTTCATTTCTTCGGAAAAGGGTGCGGATTTTATCCCGGCATTTTCCCCGCCCAAAGATACATACACCAGGGTAACTTCACCCGAAAGACAAAGGCTGCCGTCTTCGTGGTCAAACTGAAAAGCGCAGGTGACCGAGGCCGTTCCGAGTTTGAGCACCCCTATTTTTTTGGTCAGCGTCTGTCCAATCCGGGCTGCATTTTTGAACTGCACCTTCAAATCTACCGTGGGAATGCCATGGGTTTTATGCATCAGGGCAAAGGAATTTCCGATGGCTTCTTCAAACCAGTCTTCCACCAGGTCGTTGAGCATTTCCAGAAACCGGGGATAAAAAACTATACCGGCATTGTCCACATGGCGGAACCGGATTTTTTCCTGTTTAGAAAAGCAGTGGTTCATGTTCTTCAGATATTCGATGGGCGAAAGAACTGATTTTGCAGCAAATTG
>CANHCT010000118.1 GCA_947459175.1 Hymenobacteraceae bacterium | reverse complement strand
CAGGCCTACATCCACATATTTGGCTGAGGAGTTGCCCATAAACATTTTTCCGCTGTAGATCAGATTGCCATAACCTACCAGCTGCAGGAGTCCACCGGCAATGATCAAACCCATTCCGGTATCCGGGTTTTTGTTGGCACTTGTTATTGCTCCGCCAATAGTAAGTGCAATTCCTCCCAATATGAGGCCACCGGAAGTTTTCAGAGCGGATCCGCCTTTATTCAATCGGCTTTCCAAAATCCTGTTGTCCGCAAAATCCGATGGATTGGATACCGGAATCTTCAATTCCGATGGTTTAGAAGATACCTGAATTTTTTCTTCAGGTTTTGCTTCCAGAACAAAACGGTCGCCGGCAAGCGGTTTTGTTTTCAGCCTGCCATTCAGGTTTTTTATTCCCATCAGCAGATACATGATGCTGTCATTGGCACAATACACAGAATCGATCAGGCCTGTGGGAAGGGCTTTTTGTCTGTCTCCCGCCATCATCAGCTTTAATTCACGGGATTGCACCTGGATTATTTTCCCCTGCAATACCCCGGAGTTGTTTATCAGTTTTACTTCATCCTGCGCCCATCCGGCCAGGGAGATAAGCAGCAGGCTGCCAGCCAGCAATAGTTTTTTCATTTTGAATTTGAATTTCACGTTTAAAAAAAATCAATAAGTCACCGTCGGAATTTAGATTGGAATCCAATTTTAGCATTTTAATTATTTCCCATCCCTGATTTCCATGGTGATTTAGCAAATCACCAAAATCCTTATTCAGAATATCCTTTTGAAAATAAGGCTGAATGAAATATTCAAATTTTTGCATTTTTATTTTTGGATCAATCGACCGCAAATAAGGCAAAAAATATTGCCATGTAAAAAAGTCCTGATTACAGGCAATCAGAAAAATTCAGTTAATACCAACCTTTCTGGCTTAAACCATTTATTTTCTAACCTGCAATTCAAAGATTAAAGAGCTAATTTACAGGCTTTACTGGTTTTACTGCCTTTACCGCCTGTTCCATTATACGAATACCCAGGGCACCTTCCAGATCTGAAAGTCGGGCATAAAACACCCGGAACCACTTTTTGGCTTTGCGTCCTTTCTTTTTCTTACCTGCCATCTCATCCATGGCCAGGGCTTTTCCGGCCTTGTTTTCCAGGCTGTGGCCTTTGCCTACACCCATATCCACAAAGCGACCGGAGGTATTAAAGAACTGCTGAATCAGCAGTGTATCGCCAGATTTCCGGGAGGCAAAGCGAAAGCTTTTTTGCAGGCTTTGGGTTTTGCCGATGTACTGTTTTTTGATTTCAGCCGGCAGCAGTTGTTGGTTTTTTGCTGCCCAGCCTTCCGCAAAGCCAAATACCGCCTGATAGGCTTCCGATTCTATGCTCATGGTTCAGTTGTCCATTTTTCTTCATTGAAAGAAAGGCCGGCAAAGTCTTTGATTTCAAAAACCACCCGGTACCCGTAGCAGGCATCCCAGAGGGGGCCGATTTTAGAGAGCACCCAACTTTTGTCCACCAGCCCCTGCATAAAAGCCGGCTGAGCAGCAAGGCTGTCTGAAATCATTTTGGAGAGGATATCCCGGCAAATTTCCAGGGCTTGTGCCTTTACCGATTTGATTCTGTCCGGATCCTCTTTTCCGGTAACCGATACCAGCCAGAATTCACCTTCAGCGTTCAGCAATTGCTGGTCGGCATGGGGTCCGGCAGCGGTAAATTCCGGATCCACCAGTACCAGGGCAAAGCGGTCCTTGGGAAACCGGAGGGCCGATGGTTTTTCGGTTGGCATATCAAACAGGTTCAGGTTTACGAAAACCCCGTCAGCACTGCCATTTCCGATTTGCACATGTTGGGCAGCGAGGTTTTGGAAGTAATCGTGGTAATCAGTGAAATTCATGGTAAGGCTTCTGTTTTTCTGTTTTTCTGATCAAAAATCCGGATTTCAATATTGTCCAGGGCTTCGATACCCGGAGTGTCTTTGGTGGTTTGGAGGTTTGCCACGCCACCGGAGATCCGGTGCATAAAACCCACCAGGCCATAGGGATCTTCCTCCCCGTCTTCCTCCTTTTTTTTGAAAACTTCGGGATGGTCTTTTACGATGCCCGAGTACCAATGCTGGTACCACAATAAAATCCGGGTTTTCAGTCCTGGTCTGAGCCCGGCCATTTCATGGGAGAGCAGCTCCGTGTACATACCCTGGTAGCGGCCATCGGTATAGCAGTAGAGGCTGGCGATCAGCTGATGCAGGAAAGCTTCGTTTTTGGTATCGAAGAATTTTTGAAAAAAAATAAAGCCATCCAGCAGCTGTTCAAAAGTTAATCTTCTTCCATCCTTGTCCGGGGAGACGATATCCACATGGATTTTGAGGTGATTTTGGATGCGTGCCAGATCCACCGAAAAATCCGGGGGCCGGGTAAAAACGGGGGTATTTTGCAGGTAATCCAGCCATCGGAGGACATCCAGTTTATCGGCTTCCTCCCCGAATCTGAGAAACATCATTTTGGCCCAGATTTGGGGCCTGCATTTTTTCAGCAGCAGAAAAACCGGTTTCCAATTGGAAAGGAAATACAGCAACTGCCAAAAAGGGCCGGAGGGAATACCGAGAAGCAATTTCAGTGCCCGGAAGTAAAAAAAAGCCAGGGGCATTTTTTGTTCCCGGAGTTCCAGAATATCCAGGCAAACCGGATCCGGCAGTTCATCCCAGCTGGCCGGCAGTTGAAAATCAACCCCGTTGATTTTAAAACGGATCATTATTGGTCAGAGGATTGGTGGTAATACCAGGCATAGAGGGCCGCACCGAGAAATGAGAGCAAAACAATTCCGGCAGATTGGAGCCGGTTCGGGAAAAAATCAGCACTGCTTTGGATGGCCATGCCCAGGGCATAGCCGATCAGGTGGAGGCAAATGAATACCAGAGCCGTATCCGGGATGATATGACCCGTAAACTTCATTTCCACCAGCGGGCAAAATTGTACATCTGTTTTCTGGGCCGGGTCAGGCGGCAAACTCCGCTGCCCTCTCTGCTGCCGGTTGCATTTGTATTGCCTTCAATCGTAACAATAAAATGCCCCGATGGAAGCACCTGCTCCACCAGACCCACATGGCCGATCCGGGCCATATATCGGTTCCAGACAGAAAACACATCACCCGGAGCAAAGTTGGCCACCAGTCTGGGCTTTATGAACCAACTGGCCGCCATCCCCCCGCCAGCCCGGCATCGGCAGCGCAAGTGCAGAAACCTTTGTGTCCATCCGCACCAGGGCTGACCGGGTATTCCTCCGGCCGCCAAAACAATGCGGTCCACCTCCGGGCCGCGGTTGTTCAGTCCGGGGCTTTCCTTCACCCCCAGGATTTTACGGGCCTCCGCAATCAGGCAGGCCGGATGGCCTACAGCATAGAAGTCAATGCCCAGATAGACAAGGCATAGTAAGAAAAGTAAACGCATATGGCGGTTAGGGTAAGTTTGTTTTCGGGGGATTCGCTCATTTTTCGGGGTTCGTAGATGGCCAGATAAAAATGATAGAAGTTCAGGCGGATGGCCAGCGTGGCCATCCATCCTGCGATGTACATAATGGCGGCACCGGCCAGAACATTGGTAAAATATCCGGGAGGGATAAGACCGGCTTCGGGGCCGAAAAAATGGTAAACCCCGTAATAAGCCGCTGCAAAAACCAGAATGGCAATGGGGGAGAAGACCAGCTCATTGAACTTGCTCCAGAAATTTTTCATTTGTCGATCACCTTTAAAATTTGAAAATCCTTGATTTCGGTGGCGGAATCCGAAGTAAAGAGTTCACCCCGGAGCGGCCTTTTCTTCCATAACTGCCACCATTTTTGTCTTTTTCCTTTCCTGATGGCCACCTGCAGATCCTGCCGGAATTGAACACCCGTTCTCAGGGTATCGCCCATCAGCGTATCGCTTCTTTGAAAGAACCGGTCCCCGGATCGGAAAAGCCGGGCCGGCACAGAATCCGGCAGCATGCCCGGAATCTGAACCAGAAAAAAGGTATCCTTTGCCCGGATTCGTTCTTTTTTGGAAGTGAGGGTTTGAATCCGTTGGTACTGTTCAATTCTTTTGAAATTCAGCGAAAATTCCCGTTGAAGGGAATCCAGCTGCTGCTTCATCACCAGGTGAAGCGTTTCCCGGCTGACCTCTGCCACCGGTACCCGGGCCATCACGCGGCCGGTATTTCCTTCAATGATTTCCAGTTTGGGAATAATCAATCCTTTGAGGCCTTCGATTTCTTTTTCCTTTTTCCGGATTTCCTTTCGGGTCAGGTCCAGCCAAAAGGCTCCGAAAAAAACCAGAGCGATGATGGCCAGCACCATTTTAGTCTGAGAGCTCATACTTTTTTTTTCTTTTTCCGTTTGGGATTTGACCCTTCAGAAAAACAGTGAGGCCATGGATGGCTTCACTGAGTTCATGCAGGGCGATGCTGGTTTTTTCCTGGTGGTCTTTGAAAGCTTTGCGGTCCTCCTTCAGTTCAGCCAGGGTTTTTTCGTGCTGGGTTTCTCTGAGTCTTTTTTCTTCTTCTATTTCCCGGCTGAGGCGTTGGTTTATCGATTCCACCTTCACCAGTTGGTTACTGAGTTTGACATATACGCCCATCAGTGCGCCCACAAAAGCCAGGGCTTCCACGATTTCATGAATTTCGACCGTCACAGGAATACAATTTTGGAATGTTCGGGATTGACAAAAGGGCCGGGAGCTGTCGGAGCCGGAGAATAAAATGCTCCGTCCCGGAAAGTCGGGTAATCATCAATATGATGGAGGATTAAGTTTTTGGCCTCATCGAGAGCGGCCAATCCTTTTTGCCGGGCTTCATCCCGGATCATTTGGAGCCGGGTTTCATTTACCGGAGATTTTACACGGATATTTTCAGTGTTGGAATTGCTCATCAGCGTAATTCCGTAATCACTGAATTCAAAGCTGAAAAACAGCAGGGCATCGGCCATGGCAAGGTTGGCCACAGCCGATTTGACCAGATCCAGGAGCCGGGCATTGGCTGGACTCAGCTCTTTGGTTTTTTGTTGTTCCTTCAGTTCGGGTCCCAATTCCCGGATGAGGGCATCCACCGTTTTTTCAGCGTTTTTCCGCTGCGGAGCGATCCGGAGGAAAGTGTAGCGGCTTTCTCCGATTTCAAAATACTGATTGAAATCAGAGGCTGTATTGATGTAATGGTTGAAGTTGTCATCTACATTCCAGAGCGGGTAATCCTGGCGGTGGTCATCCAGCCAGCGGAGCATAGATTCCACCGCTTCATGGCCGTCCGTCTGGCTGCCGTTTCGGATGTATTCCATCACCCAGGCAGGTGCGCCTTTGGAGTCTCCATTGGCCACCGTAACCCCTTTGCCGGAGATGGAAGCATAATTAAAGACAACCCATTTGTGCAGGGCCAGATTTACGATGGCCATTTGGACCCGGATCAGCAGTTCTTTTTCCGGGATGGAAAACACCGTTTCATCATACCCGGCAGCCCGGTAATTTTCATAAACACTGGCCAGTCCCGCCATCAGACCGGGGCCCAGAAGGGGGCCAATTACTTTTTCCTCCGTTGCAAAGAGATAGGAGAGGAAAGACCTGGTTTCGATGCTTTCCGCAATGGGCACAATGGCCGTAATTTCTTCCTTTCGGGAAATGAATTTGGATGTGATCATACCGGATTGGCGGGGTTGGGGTTGCCGATATTTCGTTTGTCCGGGCTTACCTGGTCCTGCGTGGCGATGTAGTAATTGCCCATCAGTACCTCATAATCCCATCCGTTGTAATCGAAGCAGAACTGAACAGGTTCCAGGATCAGGTCCATGATCGGTTTCATGGCCAGCATCATCAGGTTCCAGGCTTCGCGTTTATCCGAGCCGGAGCCGGCACCCATTTGTTTGCCGGGAATGGTGCCGTTCAGCGTAGCATCCAGCATCATGGCCTGATAGATTTGGGCGGAGGCTTCAAAGCTGTCTTCGATCAGTTCGCCCTTGGTAAAAGGATTTTCCAGGACCTTAATTGAAATGTGTTTACCGGTCTTGCCATCCATGAATTGGGTGTAAGAAGTCAGGATTGCCTTTCCCCAGTTTTTTTTATCCGTCAGCTGTCCGATCCATTCATCCAGCGTTTCTTTTTTCCGGGATTGGCTCAATTCCGGTTTTTCATCCCAGTCCGGGTACTTCGCTCTCCAGTAATCCTCCGGCACCTCGATGTGGTAAAACACCATCATGCCATTGGTAATTTTGGCCAGTTTGGCTTCCGGGATAGCCAGGCTGTACTGCAGCCATTTGGATTTTAAGGCAGCCGTCCAGGGCGGTTCACCATAATCCACCCTGCCCGAGCTGGGGCCCATGATCCGGTACATATAAGCCGATTCTTTTCCGGAGCGTATTTGTTCAATCCGGTCGCCATATTCATCGATCATTTCCCGGTTGATGGTCAGCTCCGAATCTTCGGAGTCACCTTCAGGCCAATTGGCTGAGATATATACCCTTTGGGGTTTGTTTCTGAACTCCGGCAGGTCATTCCGGCTGATGCGGCAAAAAGCAGAATCATGGGCCACAATACGGGCAATTTTGCTTCGGTCAGCGGAGGGGATCAGTTCGGCAAAGCCATTCCAGAATTTAACCAGTTCGACAGCGAAATCCGGAAGAAAGCGTTTGAGGTTGGTTGATTTGATCCATGTTTCCACTTCCGGGTCAAACTCAGGTTGGAAACCGGCTTTGGTTTTTCTACCGTAGATAATTCCGCCAGAGCAGAGCGCACTGGCCTGAAAAGGGAGTTTGGCAGCCAGGATCGGGGATTTTTCCACCCAGTCAATCAGAAATTGCGGGTACAGGTTGTCATCACCCCAGTACCTGATTTTGAGGGTACCCGTTTGGTTTTTCCGGATGGCATTGGCCGGTGGCGGGGCAGATTCAAAAGAAGAGAGGATTTTTCCCCCGGCTGCCGCCACCACAAAGGAAAAGTGTCCTTTGGTTGGTTGAATGTCAAACAACAGGTTTTCCATTGATTTTGAGGATGAGGAAAATATGAACCCGGTCCGGTCTTCCGTTATAGAAAATATCCCGGGTGGCATTCAGGATCCGGTTGGCATTGTGTTGTTTGGTTTTGGCCTGTCTGATTCTTTGGGGAACAGCTCTTTCATTTTTGAGCAGCGTTACCCCTTCGGCCTTTTTAATGATGCCACCGGTATTTCTTACTCTGTCAGCCGTAACCCATTCGAGGCTGAAAGGAACCGGCCTTTTCAAATCGCCTGTTTTTTCCATGATTTGAAGGGCCTCCTTAATGGTGATGGGCAAAGAATCCATGTGCCGAAATACAACCTTGTCCCAAAATCAAAAAAAGACAATGGATTTCGGCACATGTAAAACCAACTCAAGGGCTGAAAAGCTTTGTTCGTTTCTCTTTTCAATCCAAAGATTTTCAGCCCTACACAATAATCTTTTTTTGCTTCTTTTTTTGGCCACAAAAAAAGAAGTCAGGCAAAAAAAAGCCCTACCCTTTACAGGATAAGGCTTTAGAAAACAGCGTTTTATTGCTTTATTCTACCTGACAGGAGGCGAAAACATAGCAAAGGGGGAAAAATTCCGGTCCTTCGTTTGTTTCTTCGCTCAGGTCGTTTTTTGGGGCTTTTTCTTTTTGGCTGCTCAGGGGTTTTGCCCAAAGCAAAAAAGCTTTTTCTCCTTTTTTGACCTGCTTTCCTTTTTCCTTCCATTGTCTGTAAGTGTGGAAATCGTGGAAACCGCATGATTCATAAAATTCGATTAGAATTTGGTTCATCGTTTTTTCTCCCTTCATCGGTCCCGGGTCAATGGATTGGCAAAGTTCAGAAAGGAATTTTCTATTTTCTTTTCCTCCGGGGCCGTGTAACTGGATGGCTATTTCTGCAACTGGTTCCATTTTTCCACCTCCTTTGAATTGACCATGCGAATAATTTGAAGAATCGGGCCTGCTGTGCAAATCTTCACCAGCTCCCCGCATTGAAAGCCTAATTCTTTGAGCCAGTCACCCTTTAAAACCAATTCCGGCACCTGTGCCACGGTTTTACCCTCTGGTTTAAATCGGGTGTGAACCTTTAAAACCCTGAAATCCTGTTTTGGTGCTTCCATGGTTTTTGCGCTTTTTTGCGCTTTACTTTTTGTGTTATTACTCATCTCGCAAAAGGTTTAAAAGGGCCAGACCTCAACCGTCTGGCCCTTTATTTTTTTAGTTATAAGCAAATTCCAGAAGGGCCAAAACGTAATCAGGTTCCAGACCTTCATCAAAAAGTAAATCCTCGGGGTTTTCACCTTCAAGAATAAGTTCTGCCATTTCTTTGATTATGGCCATGGCTTCGGAGGGCGTGCAGTCATTTTGAAACTGGATAGCCCGTAACAAATCGCTTTTACTCATCTCGCAAAGGGTTTAAATGGTGAAAGTTAAAACCCTGTTTTCCAGTTCTGTAATCTTGTTAGCCAGTTCCAGACTTACCAGGGCCCGAATTTTTAAAATCGTTTCGGGGTTGGTAACTTTAAAAGTCTTGTCCTGGGTAACATACCGTTCTGAAGCGTCCTCCAGCGAAAGGAAAACCGCTTTAATTTCATGTCCTTCCAATGTTTCAGGATTGAAAAACATAGAATTAAATCGGTCGTGCATAGAATAGAGGGTTTCTAAATCCCTGCTGATTCTGTGGAAAAAATTGGCCTTGGAAATCATGGTTGAGACGTTCAAAACCTCAGAATCCATTTTCACCACTTTAGTAGGTGCCTCACTTGCTGCGTTTGCTTCCACT
>CANHCT010000117.1 GCA_947459175.1 Hymenobacteraceae bacterium | reverse complement strand
GATGGGTACCCTCGCCGATGGCATTGATGCGGATAAACTGAAACACGCGTCTTTGTTCCTGTCCGGTGTTGGCCGTGTAGGTAAGTTCATGAAGCATGGCCCCTTCCCAGAAACTGCCCGAATAATCGATCCGGCCTGAGAGGTTTTCATCATTTTTCAATCCGGTAAACCCGGCATAATGGATTTGCCTGTAATTCAGAAAGAAATCCATACGCTGAGTCCCTGAAAACTGCCGGGCAGCACGGGCAAAAATCTGCTGAGAAAACTGCTCCTTTCTGAAGATGCCCTCCACCGGTTTTTCATCTTCCCGGTAGGTGTATCCGGCCTGAAAAATATGCCGGCTGGAATCTTTTGCCCTGAAAGAAAGGGTATGGGATTTGAAATGCATGGCCGTGCGGGTAGCAGAATCACGGGCCGTATTGAAGATCTTGTTTTCATCCAAATGAAATTGATACGAAGGAATGATGCCATAGCGGACAAAAGCCAGTTCGGAGCGCAGCCTGTTCCAGCCGGCCCTTTCAACCGGCCGCTCGTTAATCATCATAAAGGCCTGATTTTGAATAAGAAAACTTCGGGTCCGCAGGCCGGCACTGAGGCTGTGCTGCATGCCCTTTACATTGATGCCTTTGTCGCGTAAAGCCCCCTGATAGGCCAGCCACCATTGGTCTTTTTTATCCAGGCCGGCTTTTGCCTCCAGCAGATGGTCGTCGGAAGCGAGGGTATCGCCGGCATTGGCATTCCAGTCCCGATCAAATTCAATGGGCCTGAAACGGTCGATGGCATGGAAATTTTTGGAGAGCCGGGTGTAAGCAATTCCGGTGTGGGCATTGAGGCCTTTTTTGTTTTCGGGCGAATTCCAATTGTAGCCCAAAAACTGCGCATTTCCCTGATTATCTGCCTGATCTAAAGCAGAAAACCGGTTCTTATCGAAGCGGCTCCATGCACCTTCTGCTTCCAGGCGGTGTCCTTTTCCCATATCCAGCATCCATGAGGCGGTGCTCAGGGAACGGAGGTTGGGCAACACTGCCTGCCGAACCGGAAGGAAGTTTCCTTTGCCCGGACCTGCATATCGAAAGGCCTTTCCGTTTCCCAGGTTGTCGAGCAGGATGTAATCCCCTTTTCCGGGTCCCGCATCCGAAAATGCTACCTGAAAAAGTATGGCATCTTTTCGGTTTGCCAGCAGGAAATACGGAACCAAAACTCCGCCCAAAAGGGTGTCTTTTCGGGTGTACAACAACTGCCCTTCTGTAAAATTATCCACCCGGGTAAAAGCAGGCAAAACACTTTTGGAGGGGTCGTCGCCTGCCTCCCGCAAAATCTTGTCGCTGAGCGAATCAAGGGTAAATCCCAGGGGCCTCGAGGGATTGTCCTGCTCCTGATAATGGCTGACCCTGAATTTTGACCGGCCCTCTGTCTGCATGTGTTCGGCCAGCCAGGTACTGCGGTTGTAGTTTCGCTCGGCATATTCAAAATCACAGCGAAGACGGGTAAACTGGGTCACCAGCAGGTTGTTGTTCAGGGTGAGTTCGCCTGTGTTATAGTCGATTACATAGTCCTGATTAAAGCCCCTTTTCAGGAGGCGGTTGTCAAAATATATCCGTTCTGAATTCGCCAGGATGATGACCGTCAGGTCGGGGTTGTCGGGCGGCCGAAGGCGATACGGCCCCTGCACGCCCTCCCTTACCTGCACCACCACCGAAGCAAATTTACCCTTGGCCACCCCGCCGGCAATGCGGGTTTGGCTGTTGCCGGGCACGCTGTCCCAATAAGCGTTGGCCTGCCCTCCCTGTATGTTTTTGAAAAAACGCAGAAACTGAGAAGGCTCATTTTTCAAGACCACATCACCGGCCTGCAACTGCCCGTTTCGGTGGTCCAATTGTATCAATATTCGGTCGAGTTCCCTGATTTGCTGCGTATTGCCTTGAGGCTGAAAGGGAATATTCTGGTCAGAAAGCACAGCCGTAAGCCGTATCTGAGGCGAGATGTATCCTTCCAACTGCAGATTCAAAGAAGAATTGACAAATCCGTTTTGGTTGTTTCCGAGGCTGATGCCCCGGGTAATGGCGCCGTTTTTCTGAATCCCCGGCAGGGCAAAAAGTTCCTCCCGCTTTTCTTCCTCCGGTCTGGCAATACCCGGATAATCGGCAAAGTTCAAAACCGAATCATACAAATTGCGGCTGAAGCGGTACACGGGCTTCCAAGCGGCAAATGGATAGGTTCGGTATTCCAATACAAGGGAATCGCCCCCCAGCACTCCACCGGAAGGTTTGAGCCGGTTGGTTTTGAAATCGAAGGTAAAAGAAACGGAGCTATCGCTGATGCATTTCAGGGTGGGCAAAATGAGGGTAAGGCTGTCGAGTACAAAAGATGAATCGGGCCGGACTACCTTCTTCCTTTTCAGGCTTTGGGCTTTTGCCACAGGCAGCACCATTCCCCAAAGGAAAAGCAAACAGAAGCCGTACCTGCAAAGCTGCCACCTCATAAACAAATGCAAATCAAGGAAAAAAGGAATCGCAGCCGCCTCTGATGACCGGGTTTTCTCCGGCATCCACAAGATCAAACGGTTCCGGGTGCAGGCATGCCCGGCTTCAATCCACAAAACTCAGCACCACCTTTTTTTTGGCGAAGCGGACTTTCCAAATACCCAAAGTATCTCCGGTTTTGCCTTTCAGCCAGGGTGAAGTCATTTTCTGATGGCAATTTCCGCAGTTTTTTTCCCTGAGCACCAGGGCTTTGGTAAAAATAAAATCCTTGTCACCGTCCTTTTGGTTGTTGGGCAAAATGGGCAGATGATTTTCTCTGTTGTACAGAACGGCATCGAAAACTTCCTTTTCTTTTTTAGAAGATAGTTTTTTGAGGCCTTCCGGCTGAAAACTCAGGCGACTCAATTGGGCTTCGTGCTCCTGCTGCAACCAGGCCTTTGTGACCTCAAAAGCCCGCACACAAGAAGAATCTTTGTCCGGCTTAAGTTCCTTTTCCATTCCGGCTGCGGCCATTTCACATAGCGTATCACCGATTTTAAAGGCCCTTTCGGAAATCTGGGCCGGCGTGAGGTGTACAATTTCTCTTTGGCGCATTTCTTCTTTTACTGCTTTGGGATCGTTGGCATTGCGCTCGTAGCAAGCCGCAAGCAAAAAGGCGAGGGAAAGAAATGGCAGATAATTTTTCATAAAAATTTCGGGTACAAAGGTAGAAATCCATCCTTGCCCTGAGCAAAAAACCATATTTTCCTTTCCTTTGCGCAGGATGAAAATCATTAAAGTGGCAACCCGGTCCAGCCCCCTGGCCATGTGGCAGGCCCGACATGTAGCGGCCCTCCTGGAAAAAAGTGGTATGACGGTGGAATTGCTTCCGGTAGAAACCACAGGCGACAAAAAACTGGAGGTGACGCTTTCCAAAATCGGAGACAAGGGGGTATTTACCCTGGAACTGGAACAAATGCTGCTGCGGGGCGAAGCCGATATTGCCGTTCATTCGGCCAAGGACATGCCTTCCTCACTTCCCGATGGCTTACAGATCATTACCTTTACCGAAAGAGAAAATCCGCAGGATGTATTGCTGAGCCACAAAGCCGGAATTAACCTTGATAATCAGGAAATTACCGTGGGCACAGCCTCCACCCGCAGAGTGGCAACCCTGGCCCGTTATTATCCCATAGTAAAAACCACTGCCGTTCGGGGAAACCTGCAAACCCGCATCCGCAAAATGGAAGAGGGCGCATGCGATGCCCTGCTGCTGGCCTATGCCGGTGTGCACCGTATGGGTTTTGCCGGTATGATCCGTCAAAATCTGCACACCGATGTTTTTACTCCGGCCGTTGGGCAAGGCTCCCTTGCCATAGAAGCAGCCACCGGTCTGAACCCACAAGTTATTGCCCTGATGGCCAATGCCCTGTCCGACCCGGTGACGCAGATTTGTGTAGAAGCCGAAAGGGCATTTTTGCGGGCCATGGAAGGGGGATGCAGTGTGCCGGTTTTTGGATATGCGAGAAAAGAAAACGGGAAATTGCTGCTGCAGGGCGGCATAGTTTCTCTGGATGGTGCTGAAGAAATCAGGATGAAAGCCGAAACCGAATGGCCCTTACAAGGAGGAAATCAGCACCGGGAAATGGGAAAACAACTGGCCGAATCCATTTTGAATGGCGGCGGGGCTTCCATTCTTTCCAAAATTAAACAAACTTTGCATTCATAATAAAAGCAAGCACCATGAATAAAGGAAAAATTACTTTTTGTATTTTACTGATTTTCAGTTCGTTTACATATTCCTGTTCGGTATTTCAGGGTAAATCAGGCGGTTCGGGAAGCGCCTCTAAAGGATCGGGAAAAGACACCCTTGTGGTAATCGGAACAAAATTCGGAGAAATCACCGTAGCCCTTTTTCCTGAAACCCCTGAGCACAGAAAAAATTTCCTCAAATTGAGTAAGCAGAAGTTTTTCGACTCCACCACTTTTCACCGCGTTATCAAGGATTTTATGATACAGGGCGGCGACCCCAACAGCAAGGATGCCAATCCCGGCAACGACGGGCAGGGAGGTCCGGGCTACACATTGCCGGCGGAATTCAATCCGATGTTTACCCACATCCAGGGCGCCATTGCAGCAGCACGAATGGGCGATCAGATGAATCCGGAAAAAAGATCCTCAGGCTCACAGTTTTATCTGGTAGAAAATCCTGCCGGAACCCACTTCCTGGACCAAAACTATACCGTGTTCGGACAAACGCTGAAGGGAAAAGAGGTGATTCAGGCCATTGCCGCACAACCAAAAAATCAAATGGACCGGCCTAATTCCGATATCAAAATGTGGATCAAACCCCTGATTATGAAGAAAACCGAGGTTACCGAAACCTATGGATACGATTATCAGAGCCACACCGTAAGGCCCGAACTGATTATCACCAGGTAATTGAAAAACCGGAGAAGCGGACTTCTCTGTTCAGCCGGATTTCATGCTCAGGTCATGGTTTTTTCAGCACATAGCCCAAACCTCACCAAGTCCGATGGGCCTGGAAATTGCGTTTGGAAAGGGCAATTATCTGTACGACACCGCGGGCAAAGCCTACCTTGACCTGATTGCCGGCATATCCGTCAGCAATGTGGGCCATGCCAATCCGGCCGTAAATGAGGCCATCCGAAAGCAAACCGACCTTCACCTGCATACTCTCGTGTACGGCGAGCACATTCAGGCACCGCAGGTATTGCTGGCCAAGGCTCTGTCCGATACCCTGCCGCCCCAACTGGGCCGTATATTTTTTGTAAATTCGGGTTCGGAGGCGGTGGAAGGCGCCATGAAACTGGCCAAGCGATATACGGGTCGTTTCGAAATTCTGGCCTGCGACAGGGCCTACCACGGAAGCAGTCAGGGGGCCCTTTCCCTGAATGGGGATGAATATTTCAAGCGAAATTTTCGACCCCTGCTGCCGGGCATCGGGCAGATTCATTACGGCAGCTTTTCCGATCTGGAAAAAATCACCAACAAGACAGCCGCTGTATTTATTGAAACCGTACAGGGCGAGGCCGGCATCCGGGTGGCCTGCAGCCGGTATTTTCAGGAACTCAGAAAGCGATGCACCGAAACCGGAACCCTGCTGGTAATGGACGAAATCCAGACCGGCTATGGCAGAACCGGCACTTTCTGGGGCTTTGAAAAAATGGGCATGGCTCCGGATATCTTGCTGATGGCCAAGGGAATGGGCGGCGGAATGCCCATCGGCGCATTTGCCTCTTCACCCGAATTCATGAACTGCCTGACCGAAAATCCTGTACTGGGGCACATCAGCACCTTTGGCGGGCATCCGGTGTGTTGCGCTGCCGCCCTCGCTACCCTGCAATACATCCGGGAAAACAGATTGTGCGAAATGGTGGAGGAAAAAGAACTCTTGTTTTATCGTCTGCTCCGGCATCCCTCTGTTTTGGAAATCCGCAGTTCAGGTCTGTTGATGGCGGTGGAACTGGGCTCCTTTGAAAAAGTATGGGCAGTGATTGAATATTGTCTTAAAAACGGACTTATCACAGACTGGTTCCTCCACTGCAATACAGCCCTGCGCATCGCCCCTCCCCTCACCATTTCGAGCGAAGAAATCGAGCAGGCCTGCGCAATCCTTTGCCGGGCATTGGATGAAACCGCCACAAGAAATTGAATTCCGGCAATATCTTCATCCTCCTGTCGGCAGCAGATGTGCCGGCAGTTCAACCCGTATGGTCATTTTATTCTGCGGCACTTCTTCCTGATTGACATTGCGGGCTTACTTTTCAACCCGTTTCAAAACAATGCCCGCACTTTGGGTTTTGGAAGACGAGAGCGTAAGGGAGTACTTTTTCGAGCCGGTGTAAATGGTAACCAATGCCGTATTGGGGGGCGCAGTTCCTTCATTTTCAGCATGAAGAATAAAACTCGAGCCGCCCGGTTCGAATGAAACAGGCAAAAATATCCGAAGCGGCTGGGTGGTAACCTGTATGTTTTTTCCGATCCACTCGTGGTCGTAGTACAATGACACCATGTCGCCGTCCTCCTCCTGATCGTCTTTCAGTTCCAGAAATACTGTATCGCTCTCAATGGGGATTTCTTTTTTGTAAGATACCGGACGACCATTCAATTCCGAAAGCATCAGATTCCGCTTCAAATATTTAAGTTCGAAATTGAATTCATTCTGATTGGGTTCGCCGATGAAACTCAGCACATTTCTTTTCAGGCTCCAGCTTCCTTTCCTGTTGCAGCGGTAGCTGACCGGCCGCATGGAATTCGGGAAAATCCATGCACGGGCATAATTGCGAAAATTGCCGGGATGCGTCCAGTCGAAGCGCTTGCCGTAGGGATTATTGGCCGGGCGGGTATCGAAAGGGATGATGAGGGTATCGCCGCTGCGCACCACCACCTTGCTCCAGTCGAAGGCCGAAAGGATATTTTCACCACCCGGAGGATAGAAGGAAATCGTGCCGCTATTGAGCTGATCGGCAGAGTCTTTCACCGGTCTGGGAAATTCATACAAGTAGCTGAGGGTATCATTGGCGCCCTTCCAAAAGGCATCGCTTTCGAAGGAAGTTTTCTTGCTGGTCTGCAATTCAAATCCGGAAAGTCCGTCTTCATTGATGAACTTTACCTTCTGGTTGTAGTCATAACGGCCGAGGGTTTCTTTTACCTGCTTTAATATTTCTACACTTGCCGGCCGGGGTGGCCTGCGGGAAGAAGGCTTGGCCGGCTGGGCATTGATGGCCAATGGAAAAATACCGGCCATAACCAGAAAAAAGAGAAGGATATTTTTTTTCTTCATGATTTTTGAAGAATCGAATAATGCAATGCTAAACAAAAATCAGGAAAATCAACCGCGTATTCCTCAGGTTTGAATGATTCCCACATTAAATGGCCGCGTTACAGGAGCATGATTGGCTGCCTCTATGGCCATAGAAATCATTTTGCGGGTTTCCGACGGAAGGATGATTTCATCCACCCACAGCCGGGATGCAGCAAAATAAGGAGAAGTCTGGGCATCGTAGCGTGCTTTGATTTTCTTAAACAGGGCCTGCTCGTCTTCGGGGGTAATTTCTTTTCCTTTGGCCTGCAATGTGGCCTTTTCGATCTGCAACAGGGTATTGGCAGCCGAAGCCCCGCTCATAACCGCAATCTGGGCCGAGGGCCATGCAAAGATAAAGCGGGGGTCATAGGCCTTGCCGCACATGGCATAATTGCCTGCTCCGTAGCTGTTTCCCACGGTAAGGGTAATCTTGGGAACCACTGAGTTGGAGACCGCATTCACCAGTTTTGCCCCGTCTTTGATGATACCGCCATGCTCGGAACGGCTGCCGACCATAAAACCGGTAACATCCTGAATAAACAGAAGGGGAATTTTCTTTTGGTTGCAGTTCATGATAAAGCGCGTTGCCTTATCTGCTGAATCTGAATAGATTACACCACCCATCTGCATTTCGCCCTTTTTGCTTTTCACAATTTTTCGCTGATTGGCCACTATGCCCACGGCCCAACCATCAATTCTGGCGTAGGCGCAAACAATGCTTTTGCCATACAAAGCCTTGTATTCTTCCCATTCCGAATTGTCGCAAAGCCGGCGGAGCAGCTCATACATATCGTAAGGCTTGGCACGGTCGGCAGGAAAAAAGTCGCTGATATCATGGAGGCTGCCATGGGGCGGCAGGGCAGGCGTACGGCTGAAGCCCGCACGGGGCTGTTCGCCGAGTTTGTCGATGATATTGCGGATGGATTGCAGGCAGGCTTCGTCGTTGGGATGCTTGTAATCGGTAACGCCCGAAATTTCGCAATGGGTAGAAGCACCGCCCAGGGTTTCATTGTCCACATCCTCGCCAATGGCAGATTTCACCAGATAGGAGCCGGCCAAAAAAACGGAACCCGTTCCATCCACAATCATAGCTTCGTCGCTCATGATGGGCAGGTAGGCGCCGCCCGCCACACAGGAGCCCATGATGGCGGCAATCTGCACAATGCCCATGCTGCTCATGATGGAATTGTTTCTGAAAATCCGTCCAAAGTGCTCTTTATCAGCAAATACATCGGCCTGAAGAGGAAGATAAATACCGGCAGAGTCCACCAAGTAGATGATGGGCAGGCGATTTTCCATGGATATTTCCTGAAGACGGAGATTCTTCTTTGCCGTAATCGGGAACCAGGCTCCCGCCTTCACGGTGGCATCGTTGGCCACAATCACACACATCCGTCCGGATACATAGCCGACTCCCGCCACCGTACCGGCCGATGGGCAACCTCCCTCCTCTTCATACATGTCCTCACCGGCAAAAAGTCCGATTTCCATAAAGTCTGTTCCTGCATCGGTAAGAAGGGAAATCCGCTCCCGTGCGGTGAGTTTTCCTTTCTTTTTATGGGCCTCAATGCGTTTTTC
>CANHCT010000116.1 GCA_947459175.1 Hymenobacteraceae bacterium | reverse complement strand
GTCAATTGGAATTGGAGAAGGATCGCCCGGGTTAAAAGGAGGAGGAGGATTATCGCTCATCCCAACCAAGACAAAACCCATTACGAAGAACAATGATAAAAGTACTTTTTTCATTTTGAACCAGGTTTTTCCATTGCGAAAGTATGGTATGGAAAATGAACCGCAAAAAATTCCGAAAAACTTTCTGAATATTTTTTTTCCATTACGGGATTGCGGGTAAGAAATAAAGAAAATAATTTAGATTAATTTTTCTCTTAAATGTCTAATAATGAGAAAGAAATAACTTCAAAGTACTTTGTGTTTTCCTTTGTTTTCAACTCAATCAGAAAAATAAAATTTTTATCTCAGTTCTGTAAAATCCTGTGGGCTTCGGCCAAAAGTTTTTCTTTTTGAATGGGTACTACGCCGGAATACTCACATACAAGCCCGCCCGCCAGGTTGGAAAGGGTGAGGATTAAATCCGGGCTGCAACCTGCTGCGAGACAGGCTGTGGCAACAGAAATGACAGTATCTCCGGCACCGCTCACATCGGCAATGTCGCGGGGAAGGGCATCTGCCTTTTGGAAAAAAGAACCCATTTGAATGGCCATTCCGTGTTCAGACAGGGTAAAAAGTACACCATCCACATCCAGTTTTTCCAAAACCTTGCTGCATGCCTGCCGGATATCCCGGACAGAAGCCGCATTTACATCTAAGTGAAGGCCTTCCTTAAGTTCTTTAACATTGGGTTTAAACAATGAGACCCCGGCATAGGCCATGAAGTTACGCTTTTTGGGATCTACTGTGGTGGGTATTCCCTTGATCCGGGCAGCCTCCACTATCTTTTTTACCAGTTTAGGAAAAATTACCCCTTTGTCATAATCTTCGAAAATAACAGCATCCGCCTTTTCCAGAAGGCTCAGGGCTGTTTCCATCAAAAGGCCTTGCTCATGGGCATCGGCAGGAGAATCGTCTTCATCGTCTATCCTCAGCAAATGCTGACCACCGGCGATTACCCTTGTTTTAACCGTGGTTGGCCGGCTTTCGGAGGCAATAATTCCTTCATATCCAATGCCTTCATTTTTCAAAAGTTGAAGAAGTTCTTTTCCGTGCGCATCCTTACCAATCAGGGCACAAAGGTCTGTTTTTACACCCAAAGCCTTCAGATTCAGGGCCACATTGGCTGCACCACCCAAGCGGATTTCCCTGTGGCGGGTATTAATCACCGGCACCGGAGCTTCGGGAGATATCCGCTCGACTTTTCCTCTTATGTAAGCATCGGCCATCACATCCCCGATTACCAGGATGCGCAGGTCATTCATTTTTTTGAAAAGTTCTTCCAGGTTTTCTTTCATTCCTGTATTGAAATCGGTCGGTTGATGTCGGCGAAAAAGTTATTGCAATTTTTCCAAGGCTTTGCGCATCCGGTCGAAAGCTTCTACCAATTTTTCATCGGCTGCAGCAAAGGAAATCCGAATGCACTGTTGCGCACCAAAGGCCTCTCCCGGAACGGTGGACACCTTTGCTTCATTCAGAATATACATGCAAAGGTCCATGGAATTTGAAATGACCTGGCCCGATTCGGTTTTTTTTCCTAAATAATAAGACACCTCAGGAAAAAGATAAAATGCACCGTCCGGAACAAAGTTGACGAAACCAGGAATTTCTTTGCTTTTCTCCAAAACCAAATCTCTCCTTATTCTGAACCGCCTGCTCATCTCATGGGTGGGCTCCATATCCGAAGTGAGGGCCGTGATGGCTGCCCTTTGGGTTATGGAGCAGGTGCCGGAGGTAAACTGTCCCTGGATTTTGTCGCAGGCGTCGGCTATCCAGCGAGGAGCACCCATATAACCAAGCCGCCAGCCTGTCATGGCAAAGCCTTTGGATAAACCATTGATTGTGACCACCTGATTGCGGACGCGGTCTATGGCGCCGAGGCTGTAGTGCTTGCCGGTAAAGTTGATGTATTCATAAATTTCATCCGCAATGGCGGTCACATGCGGATTCCTGACCAAAATATCAGCCAGTTTTTCAAGCTCACCGGGATTCAGGACCCCACCTGTGGGATTGCTGGGGGAAGAGTACAAAATGGCTTTTGTCCGTGGGCCGATGGCGGCTTCCACTTCTTCCATGGAGGGCTTATACTGGTTTTCGACCGTGCCCGAAACCACCACCGGCGTACCCTCTGCCAATTTTACAATTTCGAGATAGCTAACCCAATAAGGACCTAAAATTACAACCTCATCACCCGGGTCTACCAGACATAGGACGACATTGGCGATAGACTGCTTGGCACCGGTGGAGACCACAATGTTCTCCGGCTTAAAACGGAGGTCGTTGTCTCTGGCAAATTTTTCGCAAATGGCTTTTTTCAACTCAGGAAAACCGGCCACCGGGGTGTAAAAGGTGTAACCATCATCCAGTGCTTTTTTGGCTGCATCCTTTATATGTGCGGGTGTAGGAAAATCAGGCTCACCAAAGCTCAGGTTGATGACATCCATTCCTTGTGCGGCAAGTTCACGGGCCTTTTTGGCCATGCCAATGGTTTGCGACTCTTCCATCACCCTGATGCGATGGCTTAGCAATTGTGTTTTGTCCTGAACCATGTTTGAATTTTCAACTCCGGAGAGCAAAATTTTTGTGGCTGCAAAAGACGGCAATTGAGCAGATTAAAACCAAAGATTTCTGGATTTTCGGGGTTCAGGAAAATAATATTCTAAAATCAGGAAACCCCCCAAACCCAAATGTCCGTAAGAGCGGTCATTTTTCTTATTCAAAAAAGTTTAAACATAAAAACCAAACCATTTACTACATTTGTATATACGCAAAACCCCCTCAGGGCATAATTTTCATTTTTAAAATCCAACGGTAAACAATTGTTATGAAACACCATTACCTCCAAAAAATTTCTTTATTTATTCCGTCAATTCAAAGGATTGCGGAAAAAATCCGAATCCCGAACACCGGGTTATTCCTGATTTTGGCGGCCTCTTTTTTTGCCATATATTCCTCAGGAATGTATGCCCAGGGCCTTCAGGATGAAGCTGAAATCCGCTTTGGCAAGGCACAAATTCAACAACTGTTCAGCCTGAAGAAAGGCAGCAAAACCCGCCTGCAGGTTTTTGGAAAGGAAGCTGAAATGTTGGTCCTGAACCATATGAATCAGAGTGAAAAGTCGGGCGCCATAGCTCTGATTTTTACTGTGGATAATTCAGAAGCCAAATTCCTGATAAACCGAAAGGAAAGAAACGGAAAACTGGTGTATTGGCTGGCCATTCTTCCCCTGCAGGGAAAATTCGGGTATAAACTGGAGTCAGAAACTAAAGATGAGTTTGTTCTGGTCCGGGTAAACAGAGAATCGATTGTCAGCGAATAAATTATCACAGAAATGAAGAATTTTTCTCTTTCCAAAAACAACAGGGTTTCATCCTTTTTTCGTTCGTTCCTGAACCGGCAGATGCTCTGCCTGGGAATATTTTTCTGTTCAACCGGGGTTTTTGCTCAAATTCCTGCCCTGAACTCCAATCCCGGGTCGGCTTTTGTGCTCTTAATTGACATGGATGGCCATACCGACTCTTCAGGCTGGTGGGGCAGCGGAACGGTGGTGACTGCTGCTTCGGGGTATTCTTCCACTCAGGCTAATGAAGTTTTCAACCGGGTTGCCGAGGATTTCAGACCATTCAATATCAATGTCACCACGCAACAATCTGTGTACGATGCCGCAGCGGTTGCCAACCGGCAACGAGTGGTCCTAACCCCTACCGACGGATTTTACAATACCGGAGGAACCAGTGCGGGCGGTGTCGCCTACCTGGGTACTTTCGGCGGAGGGGAAATTGCCTGCTGGGTTTTTACCAATAAGATGGGAAATTCGGCAAATGCCGCAGAAGCGGCCTCACACGAACTGGGCCATACCCTGAACCTTGGCCATCAGTCAAGGTACAATTCAGATTGTACAAAAAATACGGAATACCACAGCGGACAGGGATCGGGGCAAACCAGTTGGGCACCCATCATGGGCGTGGGATACAACAGAATCATCAGCCAATGGTATCACGGACCCGGGAACGGTTCTACATGCACCACCAAAACCCAAAATGACCTGAGCACGATTGTCAGCAATGGATTTTCGTATCGAACCGATGATGCGGGTAACAGTATCAGCGATTTTGTAAGTGTGCCCTTTTCAGGAAGTTCAGTAACCAGAACCGGAATAATTTCTACCAATACAGATGTGGATGTTTACCGTCTTGAGTTATCTGCCTCAGGGGTTTACAGATTCAGTGCTGCCCCGTATGCCCACAGCACCAGCACACTTTCCGGAGCCAATCTGGATATCAAAATGACCATTCAGAACCAAAGCGGAACTGTGCTGGCCGAGCTCGACCCAAAAACAGAGCTCAGTGCTGTTGGAATATTGAGTCTGGCAGCCGGCAATTACTTTGTCAGCATCGACGGGGCCGGAGTACCCGACTATATTGCCATCGGAGGGCGGGGTCCTGAAGATTTTGGCAGCCTCGGTCAATACACTTTGACGGTGAGTACAGAAACCTGTCAGGCTGCGCTTCAGTCTGCAACTGCCCCCGAAAGATGCGGAAGCGGAACCTTATCTGTTTCGGCAGTTCCGGCAGCAGGTTGTAATGTAATCTGGTATTCGGCAGCTTCCGGCGGAACCGCCCTGGGAACCCAGAACACCTACACCACCCCTTCCCTCAGTGCAAGTACCACCTATTATGTGAGCGTGGTCAACAGCACCTGCACTTCTGCGGTCAGGGTTCCGGTGAATGCCAACATTTCCAATTCGCCTGTTGTTCCGGCCATCACAGGCTCCAATACCGTTCAGGTAGGCAATACCATTCAACTCAGCAATTCCTATGGCTCAGGTGTTTGGTCTACCTCGAATTCCGGTATTGCCAATGTGTCGGCATCCGGGCTTGTAACCGGGGTTGCCGGTGGAACTGCTACCATCAGCTACACCGCTACTGTGGGCGTTTGTCCGCCTGTTTCAGTCAGTTTGGCCATTTCCGTAACCTCTCCCGGCTCCTGTCCCGGGATACCCAATGCCACTGATGTAAATGGAAATGTGTACAACACCATTCAGATCGGAACCCAATGCTGGACAAAAGAAAATCTGAAAACCAACCGTTTTGCAGACAATTCTGTGATATCTGGTGTAAGCCTGGCAGCAGATTGGGCAGCCCTGAGCAGTCCGGCATGGAGCGAGTACAACAACAGTACTCAAAACGGAAGTCAATACGGAAAACTCTACAATTGGTATGCCATTACCAGTTCCAAAGGTGTTTGCCCTGCCGGCTGGCATGTTCCGGATATTAACGAATTCATTACAGCCATCAGTTTTCTGAATGGTGCCTCACAGGCCGGAGGAAAAATGAAAGCCACCACCCTTTGGACTGCCCCCAATACAAGTGCCAGCAACTCTTCAGGCTTTACTGGTCTCCCGGGAGGACAAAGACTGGAAACCGGTGTATATCAGGGACTTGGAACCGAAGCCGGCTTTTGGACGGTAAACAACTCAGAATCGGGCGGAACCAGGTATCAGCTCAGCAATACCTCTGCATCTACCACATCCTCTATTGCCAATGCAAAATCGGGGCAATCGGTTAGGTGTGTAAAGGATGATGCTACCGGCGGAGTGCCGACAATTAATTTCTTTTATTCAGGCACCTCATGCGGGCCAGACCGTGTGTTTGTGAATGCTAATCCCAGCAAAGGATTTGTGAACTGGTATGATGCCCCGACTGGTGGCAATTTGGTTTTCACCGGTAATAATTTTCAAACGCCGGTTTTAACAGCTACTACAACATATTATGCAGAAGCCGTTTATGGTGTGAATGTTTCCAGCCCCAGAACAGCTGTAAAAGTCACCATCAAACCGGTCTTTTCTGCCGGCACCATTCAGTCCGGAGATCAAACCCTTTGTGCCAACGGGAATCCGGGGCTGATTTCACTTTCTGTTCAACCGGTTACTGGTGATTCGGTCAGATTTCAGTGGTATTACCGGGATGGTTTGGTAAACTGTCCGACAGGAACCGACACCACCGGATGGCTCAGAATTCACGGAGCCATTGGCAATTCTTACGACCCGCCTGCCGGACTCAGTGCCTCGAGGACCTACGCCCTGCATGTTACTCCGATTGCCAAAGGCAGCGGGGGCACCGGCAGCGGGGGAACCCTACAAGGTGACATCGTTTGCGGAACCCGTTCATGGGCAAGCGGTTGCCGGAAAGTAACCATCAATGCCAATCCTGTGGTAACCATCAGCGCAGGCGGGCCCACCACTTTCTGTCAGGGAGGTTCCGTTCAGCTTACTGCCTCGGGCGCTGCCACCTATCAATGGACACCAACCGGTTCTGCCTCAGCCAGTATTTCCGCCAGTGCCTCGGGAACTTATGCCGTTCTGGGTATTTCGGCTCAAGCCTGTTCCACTACTGCAAGTGTGCAGGTTACAGTTCTTGCTGCACCTGTGGTGTCTGCCGGGGCCGACAGAACTCTATCTGCCAACACAGGGAATGTAAGCATCACCGGCAGCCCCTCCGGCGGCACCTGGAGCGGAACCGGAGTCACCTCGGGAGGAAGTTTCAACACCCAACAGTCGCCCGGTATTTACAATCTGGTGTATTGCTTTACCTCTTCGGAGGGCTGTCCCAAATGTGATACCATGGCCATCACCCTCAACAATACGACCCCGTCAAAAGTGGCCACCCCCGTCATTTCTCCTGCCACCGGAACTTACAGCAGTCAGCAGACCGTCAGCATTTCATGCAGTACCCAAGGGGCTCAGATTTATGTGACCACCAACGGCAACAATCCTGTTGTGGGCACCACATTCACCCGATTGTACACCGGCCCTTTTCAGGTTTTACAAAGTACCACGGTTAGGGCCATAGGTGTTTTGAGTGGTGCAGCAAACTCCAACCTTGCTACTTCTTTTATTACCATCAGCAGCCCGGGCATTGTGGCCAATCCTACGGTTTCTCCCAATGGCGGCAGCCACAACGGGTCGGTCACGGTTACATTAAGCACCAGCCCTTCGGATGCCCAAATCTATTATACCACCAATGGTAATACCCCCCTGCTGAGTCCGTTCCCGAATAGTTTTACCCGCCTGTATACAGGCCCATTCATCCTTACCGCTTCTGCGACAGTGCGGGCCATCGGGGTTAAAGCGGGACTGAGTAATTCGGGTGTGGCGGCTGTGAATTTTACCATAAATTCTTCAGGTACAGTGGCACCTGTTGTATTTTCTCCGGCTCCGGGTGTATATGCCGGTCCGCAATCGGTAAGTATGACTTCGGCGACTTCAGGAGCCGTGATTTATTTCACCACCAATGGAAATACACCACTGCTGAATCCTTTCCCCAACAGTTTTACGCGGATTTATTCGAGCCCGGTTTCTGTTACAGCAAATACTACAATTCGAGCGATTGCGACTAAATCAGGCATGACCAACAGTGCAACTGCCGTGGGAATTTATACCATCACACCTGCGAGAGTGGCCACCGATCAGGCCGGAAGTCTGAATTATTTCTTCGAAGAAAATACGCAAGAAACTCCTGAATTCCAATCTTTTGAAGTATTTCCGAATCCGATATCCGACAAGCTGCACATCCGGATTTCAGTTGAATCGGACCAAGAGGCGATGGCTGAAGTTTACGATGCCAAAGGTTGCAGGGTTATGCAAAAATCAGGAATCCTCACAAATGGCGGTACCTTCCAACTGGAAACAGGCCGCCTCACGGCAGGCATTTACCAGCTGGTATTGAAATCAGGCCAACAGATTTGGAAAGCCAAAGTATTGAAGTGATAAGTTGAACTCACGAAAAAGCCATCCGGAGAGATTCGGGTGGCTTTTTTATTGTGGTTGTCTGCGAGACTCCCCGGGAATATGACAGATCCAGGTGGGCGGATTATGATTGCATGGTATGTGGTATCGGAATGGTCATAGGACATTCTGACAAGCCTAAAAAAAACAATCACCCCACCCCTCCTTTCTGAGACAAATGCCGGATGGCCGGGTATTTGCGCCTCACCGGATTGATCAGAAATTTCTGCTGCATCACAAAACTCTCCTCGTGCAATTGGGCAAATGCTTTTTCCCATCTTTCGAACAGGGCCGGTTCATTTTCCCTGAGCGAAGGGGCATCAATATTTTTTCGGGACAAAAAATCAAGAAAGCGGTTTTCTTGCGGCTTTTCGTTTTCCATGGCCATATCTGCGCTTCAAATTAACCATGAAATAATCAAAAGGCTCTCTAATAAAACAGAAAAGTCTGAAGCAGAGGCCATTGCCCGTGAACTTTGGCAACATTTCCACAATTGGCCGGCTTTCGATGAGGAGGTTCCTGCGCAGGCAATGGAACACATTTTTGCTGCCCTGAACCGCCTTGAAAAGGGGGAACCCCTGCAATACATCCTGGAGAAGGCGTGGTTTTATGGCTTGGAGTGGAAGGTAAACGCATCAGTTCTGGTGCCCAGACCCGAAACAGAAGAACTGGTGCATTGGGTATTGAGTCTGGAAAACAAGGGAAAAAAATCTGTACTGGATTTGGGTACCGGCAGTGGCTGCATCGCAGTTTCTCTGGCCAAATCGGGCCAATGGAAATCGATTTCAGCTGTGGATATTTCCCCCGAAGCCCTTGAAATCGCCCGATACAATGCGCAGAAACTTGGGGTTCAAATCGAGTGGGTACAGCAAAATCTTCTGGAGGAAAAACCTATTGTCCACCCATCCCGAAAATGGGACATTATGGTTTCGAATCCACCCTATGTGATGCTGAGCGAATCGGCGACGATGGAGAAAAATGTACTGGATTATGAGCCCCATATAGCCCTCTTTGTTCCCGATCGGGACCCTTTGGTTTTCTATGAAAAGATTGCACAGGCAGGACTCCTTCAGCTGGAAGAAGGAGGTTCGCTGTTTTTTGAAATCAATCCTG
>CANHCT010000115.1 GCA_947459175.1 Hymenobacteraceae bacterium | reverse complement strand
GGCCTTTGGCAATGTGTCGGGATATCAGCCTATGGACGGTGTGAAGTATACCTTTCAGACAAGCACGGAAGGCATCATGCAAAAGGCTGATACTGAGCTTGATTTTATGCTGGAAGAAGGTCTGAAGAAAAAATTCTCGGATCAGAACGGGAAGAAAGCCGTTCCGGTGGCTTTTGTGGCATCCAACCACTCCACAGGCGGCAACTCCGGAAGCCCGGTCCTCAATGCCCGCGGCGAACTGATCGGGGTAAATTTCGACCGGGTTTGGGAAGGCACCATGAGCGATTATTTCTTCGACTCCCGCATTTGCCGGAACATTACCTGCGACATACGGTACATTCTCTGGGTTATTGAAAATGTGGGGGAAACACCCCGGCTTACCCGTGAAATGGAGTTGAAGCCATAAAAGCTGAGTTCAAATTTTGATGACCATTCACCTCTCCGGTCCGGAAAAAAGTCCGGGCATCCTTCGGTTTGCAGAGAAGGCTTTTTTTGTATTTGCCATTCTCTTCTTTGCCCTGCCGGCAGGCCTACTGGCCCAGTACAGGCCCGGTTTGCAAAACTCGGTTTGGAAAGCCACTGCATTGCCCCTCAAAAAAGGTACAGAACTTTATTTTCAGCACGATACCCTGGTTTTTGTGGATATGGAAGGCAACGAACCGCCCGATTATTACAGGTGGTGGCTCCGGGGAGATACCCTTTATGTACAAACCATTCCCAATCTGAGCATCGCCTGTGCGGATGGAGAGGCAGCTCTGTACAAATTGTTTTGGTCTCAGAACGGAGACAAACTTTTGCTGAAACCCCTGTCAGATCCCTGCATTCCCCGGTTTACGGCCTTTGTTTCCCAATCGCCCTGGTACAGAAAAAGAGAACAGGAAAGCGAAAGAAACGACTGGCATTTTCTGGACCCCGACAAAGACCGGGTTGCGGGAGCGGCCCTTTATTCAGCCTACAAAATGCTGAAATTCAGGAAGCCAAAGCCCATTGTTGTAGCGGTGATGGATACTCCCATCGATTATGAGCACGAAGACCTGAAGGAGGTGATGTGGAAAAATGAAAAAGAAATTCCGGGTAACCATATCGACGACGACAAAAATGGCTTTACCGACGATGTGCACGGCTGGTTTTTCAATTGCAGCAAATCGGGAATTCCGGTTTCGGCAGACCATCCGGAAGAAACGCGGGTTTATCGTGCAGGAAGGAAAAAATTTGAAGGCATGAACCAGCCACCGACCGACAAAGCCGCACTGTATGAATACAAAATCTTCCAGAGAGCCAAAACCAAATTTGAAGCAGGCCTGAAGAAAGCCATGCAGTATAAAATGGTATTTTCTGATTCTATGCGCTTTGCCATGGTGCTGGACGAGATGCTGAAAAGGGTTCAAAACGGCGAAAGCCGGGAGCTGCAGCCAGCAGACAGCTTTACCACTGCTGCAGAGGTAGTGGTAAAGGAAATTTACCGTCCCGGACAGCAGGCATTCCATCAGTTTGTGCGAAATATGAGAACCAATTTCCCGGTTTTGCGGGAAAGAAAGTCGGCAATGTGGAAACTGGACTACAACCCCGACATCAATCCCCGGGAAGCGGTGAGTGAAAACCCGGAGCAATTTCTGGAAAAGGGATACGGAGCAGGCTTTTTACGCAATCCGGGTTCGGAAGACCACGACCACGGCACACATGTGGCCGGAATCATAGGGGCCAGAAGAGCAAATGGTACAGGAGCAGAAGGAATAGCCGATCAGGTAAAAATCATGAGCCTGGGCGTGGTGCCGTCAAGAGGTGACGAGCGCGACAAGGATATTGCCAATGCCATCCGGTATGCGGCCGACAACGGAGCCAAGATCATCAATATGAGTTTTGCAAAGCCCATTTCTCCTGATAAAAAACTTATCGATCAGGCGATTCAATATGCTGAAAACAAGGGCGTTCTGATGATTCATGCCGCCGGTAATTCAAGCGATAACTCAGATTCCCTCTATTACTTTCCCATCGGGCAGTACGACAATGGAAAAAGCTGCCGGACCTGGCTCAATGTGGGAAATTCCGCCCCGAAACTGAATGAAAATCTGGCAGCAGGCTCCTCCAATTACGGGAAAAAATCTGTGCATCTTTTTGCTCCGGGTCAGGGTATTTTCTCCACCATACCATCCAATATGTACGAAAACTTTTCGGGCACCAGTATGGCGAGCCCGGTGGTGGCCGGTGTGGCAGCCCTCATATGGTCTTATTTTCCTGCTTTTTCGGCGGAAGACATTCGGGAAATCCTGATAAAATCGGTGCACAAGCCCGACCTGTTGGTAAAAAAACCGGGCAGCAAAAATATGGTTCCCTTTTCCTCCCTGTCGGAATCGGGGGGCATTGTGCATGCAGCAGCGGCCGTTGCTCTGGCAGAGCAAAAGGAGATTTTGCGCATAAAAAAGGGGCGGAAATAATCGCCCCTGTAAAGTTTTTCCTGAAGCAAAACGTGTTTATTTTTTTGGCTCGAGTCTCAGTATGGGAATGATCATTTCCTCCAGCGAGATGCCCCCGTGCTGGAAGGTATCCTTATAAAAATTAACATAATAGTTGAAATTGTTGGGATAGGCGAAGAAATAGTCATTCGTCGTGAATACATAGGCTGTGGACACATTGGGTTTGGGCAGAAAAAGCCTTTCCGGTTTGCGGCAAACCATGATTTCTTTTCCTTCATCAAAACCAAGATTCTTTCCGGCCTTGTAGCGGAGATTGGCATTTACGCTTTTATCGCCCACAATTTTGAATGGCTTTTTCACCTTGATGGTTCCATGGTCGGTGGTAATAACCACAGGATAGCCGGCATCGGCAATTTTCTTCAGCAGTTCCAGCAGGGCAGAATGGTTGAACCAGCCTTTGGTGATGGTTCGGTATGCCGATTCGTCCGGGGCAAGTTCACGCACCATCTGGCTGTCGGTACGGGCATGGGAAAGCATATCTACAAAGTTGAAAACCACTACATTAAGAGCGTTTGATTTGAGGTTGTTGAATTTTTCCACCAAATCTTTTCCCTGCTGGGCAGAGATAATTTTGTGGTAACTCATCTTCAGTGCTCCAAGTCCGGCCTTCTGCATCTGACGGGTCAGAAACTCCTCTTCATGCATATTTTTTCCCTCGTCTTCATCGTCTCCCACCCAAAGATTCGGATAGTATTTTTCCATTTCAGAAGGCATCATGCCGGAAAAGATGGCATTTCTGGCGAATGCCGTAGCGGTGGGAAGAATAGAATAATAGTGGTCATCTTCCACCACATTGAACATGTCGCTGATGAGCGGCTGAACCACCTTCCACTGGTCCATTCTGAAATTATCTATGAGAATAAAAAAGGTGGGTTTATCGGCCTTCAGCGAAGGGAAAACTTTCTTTTTCATGAGGGCATGGCTCAGGAGCGGCTTGTCGGCCTTGGGGTCGTTCAGCCAGTCTTCATAGTTTTCGGTAACGAATTGGGCGAAATTGGAGTTGGCCTCATCCTTCTGCATCTCTATCACCTCGGCCATGCTTTTATTCTCGGTTTCGTCTATTTCCAACTCCCAATAAATCAGTTTCTTGTAGATGTCTGCCCATTCTTCATGGCTCATTTCGTCATTGTATGCCATCGCCAGGCTCCTGAACTGCTGCTGATAGCTCATGTTGGTCTTTTCGGTGATGAGCCTTTTGTTGTCGAGCAGCTTTTTCACCGAAAGCAATATCTGATTCGGGTTCAGGGGCTTGATGAGGTAGTCGGCAATTTTGGCTCCGATGGCATCTTCCATGATGTGCTCCTCTTCGCTTTTGGTAATCATGATTACCGGCAGAGAAGGCTTCAGGGCTTTGATTTGAGAAAGCGCCTCGAGGCCGGTGAGGCCCGGCATATTTTCGTCCAGAAAAACAATATCAAAATTCTGATTTTGAGCTTTTTCTACTGCTTCCGTACCGTTGTTTACAGGTGTTATTTCATATCCTTTATTTTCTAAAAAAAGGATGTGGGGCTTCAACAAATCGATTTCGTCGTCGGCCCAGAGGATCTGAGGTTTTTGCATAGGAATTTTTTAAACCGGAAAAAACAAGCAAGTGAAGGGTGTTTTTCTCCGGGTATTTGGTTTAAAATTTATACACCTTTTGGAATGTGAAAGGTAAAACGATTGGAATGCGGTTTTATTTCAATCCGTACGAAAGGAAATATTCCGTGGCCTGAAGGCAAAATCCCTGTTCTCAAAAATTTTCCGGGCCGCTGGCTTCAGATCTTCGGCAACTCCCCGGTGAGGGCGTTGAGGAAAGCCGCTATTTTGGCCGTTTGTTGGGCAGTCAGTTCTTTATTGAGCTGCGTTTTCGCCATTATCTGAATGGCCTGAGGGAGGTCCGAAACACTGCCGTCGTGGAAATATGGGGCTGTTTTAGCCACATTTCTCAGTGAGGGAACCTTGAAAACACCTTTGTCGGAGGCTTGCCCGGTCACTTCCATCCGGCCGGCATCATATTTTTTGCTTCCGGTAAGGGCGGTATAATCGGCAAATACACCAAATTTCTGAAACTGGCTTCCCCCTATGGCAACCCCGCTGTGGCAATTTGTGCAACCCGTTTCGATGAAAAGTTTTAAGCCTTCCTTTTCTTCCTTGTGCAGGTAGCTGGGGTTTTTTCCGATAAAATCATCAAATCTGGAAGGAGTAATGAGGGTTCTCTCAAAGGCACCGATGGCTTTCTGAAGATTTTCATAGCTGAGGGGATTGCCGTCTTTGGGAAATGCTGCGGCAAAAAGGTCAGGATAATCTTTGGTCTGTTTCAAGCGGTTGACCAGAAACTCTTTAGAAGGAATGGCCATTTCCACCGGATTCAAAACCGGCATGCCGGCCTGCTCTTCCACATCTTTGGCCCGGCCATCCCAAAACTGAAAATTGTGCAGGGCGGCATTGTACACACTGGGCGAGTTTCGTCCCCCCAACTTGCCGGCATCACCTTTAGAAAAGGACGCATTGTCAACGCCGTAAGTAGCCAGATTGTGGCAGGAGTTACAGGAGTTGTTTCCGGTTTTGGAAAGGCGGGTGTCGAAATACAGCATTTTTCCAAGGCTCACCTTTTCGGGTGTGCAGGTATTATCGGGGCTCTCAGCCGGACCGCTTACCGCTTGAAAATATTTTTGTGCTTCGGCCCAAAGCATGGCATCTTCTGCCGAAATGGGTTCGTCTTTTGGTTTTTTAGCCTGGTTTTCGGCCTTTTGACTTTCACTGCAGGAGCAGAATATGCCGGCAATAAAAAGAGCCGGAAGGATGGATTTTTTCAGATTCATGGTATTCAGAATGATGTCCGGAAGTCCGGTTGTTTTTCAAATAATTACCCGTTTTTCACTAAAATGTTTTACCGCCGGAAGGTAAATACCGGTGGCTCAAATATCTGCAAAATAGGTTCATTTCTCCTGTGCCGGCAGAATAAATTTTTCCAAAAAACAGCCTATGCGCCGGTGAGAATGGCTTTCAGTTTTTCCATACCGGTGGTGGCATTTTCCTGAAAATATTGGATGCTCCTTCCGCCTCTGAGGCGGAGTTCAGCCGGATCGATCACAAAAATCTGTGCATGAAGGGGAACAAAATCAATGAGGGAGGCAGCAGGATAAACCTGCATAGAGGTGCCTGTAACCACAAAGATATCAGCGGTTTCTGCTTCATCGGCAGCCTTGCCCATCATGGGTACTTCTTCCCCGAACCACACTATATGGGGCCGGAGCTGGGCCCCGTCGGGTCCAAGGTCGCCGAGGTTGAGCTCCCAGCCTTCCATATCCACCACAATGGACTCGTTTTTTGTACTTCTGCATTGAAAAAGCTGCCCGTGCAGGTGGATGATGTTCCGGCTTCCGGCCTTTTCATGAAGGTTGTCAACATTTTGGGTGAGCACTACGACATCGAAAAATTCTTCCAGCTCCCGGATGATGTGATGTGCCCGGTTGGGTTCTGCATGAAAGGCTTGCTTTCTCCTTTGGTTGTAAAATTCCAGTACCCGCTCCGGGTTTTTGCGCCAGGCCTCCGGTGTTGCCACATCTTCTATGTGGTGGCCCTCCCAAAGTCCGTCAGAACCCCGGAAGGTGGCGAGTCCGCTTTCGGCCGAAATGCCTGCCCCGGATAGGACCACAAGTTTTTCTTTTTTTCCCACCTGCAGGTTTATTGTTGTGATGATGCGACATAAGGATCTCCGTCTTTCCAGCGGACCGAGTCCCATGAAAATCCGGTTTTGGCTACCCGGGCAGGGCTGCCCACCGCAATCGCATTGGGAGGAATGGCGCCGTTTACCAAAGCCCGAAGCCCGATAATGGAATTCTCACCGATTTCTGCTCCGCCCATTACCTGCGAATGGGCTCCGAGCCAGACATGGGCTCCGATTTTTACATCCCGTGCCCAGTTTACCCGTTCACCTGTGGCTTGATTGAATATGGTATGGCTGTCGCCGTTGCGGATGTCTACATTAAAACTGAACATACAATCGGGCCCGATTTCGATTTTACGGTAAGGCTCCGTCACGGCGATGTGGCCAAAGCGCTGCATGGTGGTATTCGCTCCTATGGTAATGCGGGTGTGGTGGTCTTCGAACCACAGGATGCTTCGGGTGAGCACTGCGCCGGCCTCGACAATGAGGGTATGGTGGTCGCCGAATACAGTGATGCTGCAATCCTTTACCGAAGATCCCGGCCTGAAAATCAGGCGGTTGTTGGATCCCTGAATAAAAAAACGGCAGCGCTCCACGCTGGCTCCCTCGGCCAGAATTTGATTGCCGCTGCCTTCTTCGGACTTTTCATTTCCCCTGAACCAAAATAAAAAGCCGTAAACAGGCTTTCGTATCCAGGCTGCAGATTTTAACCAGTTTTTGATCACTTCAGTATTGGGACTGAATTTTAAAGCAAGGATAGGAAATTTATCAGAGGCCCGGAAAATTTGTCGGGACAAAAGCCAAAAAGCCTGCTGCAGAATTTTTTTCTCTTGTGGTTACAGCAGAAAAAGCCGGGCCGGCCGGAATGGGAAAAATTTATTTCCTGTTTCTTTGTACCGGTCCATGGCGATGATGAATAGCCTGTGTTTTTCGGGTTTTGGCCGGCGATTAAAATCAGCCGTCCTGATGCTGCTCCTGATGCAGGTGCCGATAATCATTTTTGCCCAGGAAACAGACACCCTTCTGCTGCCGGGTGCGGTACACATTTCCATCAGCCGTCAGGGACAAATCCTTGCGGCAGACGGGCCTTCCAGTCTTTACCTGTTTGACGGTTCAGGGAAAAAGCTATACCACTTTTCGCCCAGAAGGCCTGCCGCCGTGCATTTGCTTGAAGCCTGGAACGGGCTGCGGCCTTTTGCCTTTTACCGTGATTTACAGGAATTTATTGTGCTCGACAGGTTTTTGCTGGCCGACAATTCCACACCCATCGACCCTGAAAAAACAGCCTATGCCCGCCTGGTGGCGCCTGCGCAGGATGGGAATTTATGGGTATTTGATGAGGCTTCTTTTGTGCTGAAAAAAATGGACATCAAAACCCAGGCAAGTCTTTTTTCTACCCCGCTGGATTTGATTCTGAAATCAAAAAATTATGAAATCACCTACATGAGGGAATATCAAAATCAGCTTTATCTGGCTGATAAGCAGGGATTTATTCTCCAATTTGACCAGATGGGCAATTTCAGAAAAAAACTCCCTTTCGAAAAAACAGATTGGCTGGGATTTTTGGGGGATGAGTTATACACCCTGAAAAACGACAGCCTTCAGTTTTTTCATCCCTACACCCTGCTTATCAGGAAAGAAGTCCTTCCAAAGGCCATAAATGGCGCAAAGCAGATTCTCTTTCAGGGAAAAAACATCTTTTGGACCGACCGCCGCGGACTTTGGATGCGGGCAGGGTAGGTTATTTTTCGTGCAATACGCGGATGAGCGATTCGGTTGCGGTGCCGGCAATCTGGGCCAGTTCCTCTCTCGAAAACACCTTGTCGGCGTCATTGTATCCGTTTTCTACAAGCCTTTCATGGATGGCTTCGGTTTCCATAATCACCCGCTCCCGCATGGGTGTGTAGGCCAGGTGCAGCATTTTGTCTGCAAGGCGGCTGCTTTCTTCGGCCTGCAACTGAAGTGCGTTCATGAGCATAGCTCCATTTTCGGACAAGGCCTTGATTACTTTTTCCCTTGGGATGGCCCAAAGTTCCACCGGAGTGGCGGTTTCGCAATAAGAACGGTATGGATTGGGTAGCAGGGCCCCGGCTAGTCCGACTATCTCGGGTGCAAAATCCACCCTGAATATCAGCGACTTGCCGAATGATGTGCTGCGATAGTGTTTGAGAATGCCTTTTTCGAGCCAGTAAATAAACTGCGGATACTGCCCTTCGGAATACAGCAAATGCCGCCGGGGATATTTGATCAGTTCAGCCCCCTCCTCTTTCATGAGACCATGGATAAACTGATTGAGCTGATTGGAAGCATCCTGCAATTTCCGCGGAGCGGCCGAGCGCTGGGGACCCGGAGAAGCTTTGTGCAGGCGGGCTTCAATGGCAGCCAGCAACTCGGTTTCGGTAAAGGGCTTGGTGAGGTAATCGTCTGCCCCCAGTTCCATGGCTTTGCGTTGGTCTGCCCGCTCAGATTTTGCCGTGAGGAAAATGAAGGGAACCTGCTGCAGGGCATCGTCTCTTCGGAAAAGGTGCAGCACCCCATATCCGTCCAGAACCGGCATCATGATATCACAGACCACGACATCGGGGACTTGGGTACGGGCCAGTTCAACCCCTGTTTTTCCATTTTCGGCTGCAAACACCTCGTAGCCTGCCAGTTGAAGAATTTCAGCAGTATTCTCCCTGATTTCCTTATGGTCTTCTATGAGCAATATTTTTTTCATTTTTCCGGAAAAGTGATGGTTATGGTCGTTCCTTTATTCAGAGCACTGTCTATTTCTATGGTTCCACCCATCAAAGATATGTAACGCTGCACAATGTGCAAACCCAGACCGGT
>CANHCT010000114.1 GCA_947459175.1 Hymenobacteraceae bacterium | reverse complement strand
ATTTCTCTGGAAGATCAGCCTCAGGGCATCTACCTGCTGAAAGTACAGACAGGGGGAATGCAGAAGACCTTCCGACTGGTGAAAAATTAATTAGGATAAACCTTCGAAAGCGAAAAATCCCCGCCCCGGAAGAGGCGGGGATTTTTTTTGGGTGTATCCATTACCAAAAAATCCCGATTGAATGGGAACCAAATTTCGCCAATCAAAAAATAAGCAAAAAGAGGATGACCATCATAGGAATGCCGGAAAGCAACAATAGCCCTACCGTACAACCTCTGGTGGTACGGCTGTACACCCGGTTATAAGCGGCCTTTTTTGGATTGGTAAGCCAACCCATACCCCGGGGAGCTTTAAATCCGAGATTGTGACGGATGATTCTTTTGACCGAGGTTCGGGCGGCAATTCTTTTTTTAATGGAGGGTTTTCTGAATCCGAATTTCATGTGGTCAAAATTACAAATCGAAAAATTCAGTCTGAATCTGTTTTTATTTTTTTAATTAAAAGTTCAGAAAATACCCTGCTCTGCAATGTATTTCAATCCTCAGGGAAGTTATTTCCGCAGAGTGCCGTTTGGTGAATGATGCATCATAAGACACAAATGGAATGTTTCGTAACGGGGGATTTCAGATCCGGATATTGATGCATGTTTCCAACAGAAATCGGGCAATAAGGGCCAAAGAATTCCTTTTTTCCTGTAAACAGTGAAAGTTATCCCGGTTTGAAGCAAATTTGAATGGAATTTTTTGCCTTTTCCGGAATTTTTCAGGAATCAATAATTATCAGAATACCATTGAATCGGCAATCTTTCTACCCCATCGTACCGATGTTTTTCGACTTGCAAATCCGCAGAACTGACTTGGGCTGATGGGTTTACCATAGTAAAACACCGGTGGACCCGTAGTAATAAAAAAGGCGGAACAATTGCATTTGAAGATTGTTATAGTAACAAATTTTTTTTCTTTGTTTGCAACTTAAATTCAGTTAGTTAATACGGTGAAAAAAGCATTACTATTCCTTATTCTTGCTCTTCAGTGGCCATTTTTTTCCAAATCTCAGTCCATTCAGACTCCTGTATTTGTCCAGGCCGACTTGAATAATTCCGGGCAGTTTTTATGCCTTCCGGCTACCTTCATCGTAAGATTTCAGGCACAAAATTTCAATACCGGAAACCAGTTTACCGTTCAGCTTTCCAACGAAGCGGGTGATTTTTCTGCACCCCTTACCATCGGCCAATTGGTGGATACCGGAGGCAATGCCCTGCAGATTACCTGCAACATTCCGGGAACGGTGGCAGCCGGAGCCCAATATCGTTTTAGAATTTCCGGAAGCGACCCTGTAGCCCAATCCTCACCCAATCAATTTCCTTTTTCTTTGGTTTCTCCATTGCCTGCCGGTTTATCACCCGATGATTACGGAACCGACAGATGGATTGCCCATGTGCACACCTGGAATTCTCTGGCATCTGTTGTAACCGATGCAGTTGCCAATTCACTTAATTTTTTCAATCCCGCCCGGTATGTGGCAAGATTTGAAATGGATAGCCTGAGTTTTAACATGAACTTTGGATTAACCGCTCCCGGCAGAGGAACTCCTCCCCTCCAGAATTTTCTGGGATGTACAAATCCCAATAACTTTTCCATTCGGTTTAAAAGAAGGATATTCTTGGATTCTGGTTATTATTCTTTCCGGGTAACAGGCGATGACGGATTCAGGCTGAGTACAGACGGGGGTTCAACCTGGCTGATCAGATCATGGAGGCAACAAAATCTAACCACAACCTGTCATAACAATTGCTGTGGTGTTTTTTTGACCGCTGGTTTGAAAAATCTGGTTCTGGAATACTTTGACCGCTTCGATGAGGGTTCCATTTCCTTAACCATTGAGAAAGCAGGTCCTCCCGGATTAATTGACGATCCTTCCGGTTTGGATGGTTCAACGATATGCGCCAACCGCAATCCATTTTTCCTGAATCTCACGCCACCGGGCGGGATTTTTACGGGTGTGGGAGTTACACCGAATGGTTTTTTTTCGCCGGATAGCGGATCGACAGGCCCCCGGATCATCACATATCGTACAGGCATTACCCCTTGCATGCGCATTCGGAATATTACTGTCAATATTTCACCCGGTCCTGTTGCGAAGATTACCAACCTGGATTCAGTATATTGCCTTACAGCGGCTCCTGTACTCATTTCTGCTACGCCTTCGGGCGGTACTTTTCTGCCAATCGCCGGATTGATCGGGAACTCCTTTAATCCTGCTGTTGCCGGTATCGGAGTCCATACAATCCGGTACGCCGTTCCGGATATTGGAGGAAGCTGCCCCGATACCGCAGTCCGGGTTATTGAGGTGAAGCAGGGGATTGCCATTTCCGTTCAATCCTCCGACAGCGTTGTATGCCAGAACGGCCCCCCTATCAGTCTTTCGGGAATTCCGGCAGGCGGAGCCTTTTCGGGAACCGGAGTGACGGGTTCTGTTTTCAACCCTGCCGGCCTTCAGGCAGGTCTCTACCAACTTCAATATGCTATTCCCGGAGCTCAAAGTTGCGGAGATTCGGTATTTAACTTCAAAGTCAGGGTTAAGGAAAAGCCCATTGCCCAGATTTCAGGTCTTGACAGTGTTTATTGCACTTCTCAGGGTCCGGTAAATATTTTGGTCAGTCCCACCGGTGGTATATTATCAGGTTCGGCAGGAGTGCTGGGAAATACCTTTAATCCTTCTGCTGCGGGTTTGGGCATTCATGTTATAAAATACATCATTCCCAATTCCGGCAGTACCTGTTCTGATACTGCAGAATGGGTTATTCGTGTTCGTTTGGGTCTGCCGGTTTCGGCTCAGGCATCGGACTCTGTAGTTTGCCAAAACGGACAAAATATTTCCCTTACCGGATCTCCTGCAGGGGGTATTTTCCAGGGTCCCGGAGTTGCCGGAAGCACCTTTGCTCCTTCAGGTCTTTCGCCCGGATTATATCTGGTTCAATATAAAGTAACGGGTTCTCAGACTTGCGGAGATTCAACAGCTGTTGTCAGGGTGCGGGTGAAGGCCAAACCAAATGCCAACTTCTCCGGGCTGCCGGCATCAGTTTGTTTCAATTCCGGACCGATTGGGTTGATTCCCCAGCAAAAAGGCGGAAGTTTTTTTGGTGCCGGCGTTTCCGATTCCACCTTTAATGTTCAGAATATCCCGTCGGCATCGTCTGCTTCGGTTTCCTACAGAATCGTGCAGAATGGATGTATAGACAGTACCAGCCAAACCGTATTGATTGAAAGACCACAGCCACCTGCCGTAAGCCTTTCCGGCTTTAACCCGAGATATTGTTCTGCAGATCCGGCTTTTACCCTCAATGCCCTACCGGCAGGTGGAATCCTGTTTGCAAATGGCCGGAAGATTTCAAACACCATCAGCCCTTCGGATTTAGGAACAGGTCTAATTCAGTTGAAGTATGCCTTCAAACCTTCTTCGGCTTGTCTGGATACCCTTTATGCAACCGGACAATTTACAATTACTGAGTCGCCACGTCTCGTTGGTCTTCAGGATGTGTCATTAGAACTTGGCAGCAGCGTTCAGCTTTCTGTATCGGGTGCCGCCACTTACCGATGGACACCGGAAACCGGTTTAAGCAATCCAAATATTGCCAATCCGATTGCCTCACCAACTCAAAGTACCCTCTACACCGTAGAAGGAAAAGACATTAGTGGTTTTTGCAGCTCCGAAGCTTCGATGACCATCGGGATATTCGAAAACTTGTTTGTTCCTACTTTGATTACAGCAAACGGTGACGGAAAAAATGATAAATGGGAAATCCAGGGCTTGAAAACCAGAAAAATCCGAAAAATTGAGATTTTTGATCGTTGGGGAAAGAGAATTTTTGAGACTACGGATGGAAATGCTCTTTGGGATGGCAAAGTAAAGGGTGAGGTCAGAACAGGAACTTTTTTCTATTTTATCAATTTTGAAGGTTCTGAAGAAATCACAGGGTTTTTGACTGTCACCAATTAATACTTTTCAGTCAATACTCTTTCGAGTTGCAATCAAATTCGGAATTATTATTCCATTGTAAGGGGTTAAAAGCTCCAAATTCACACTTTTAATTTAAAACTAATTGTCAATTATTAAGTAAAAAGGATTCTTGGATTATTTTTTATATTTTCCATAAAAATTTTGTTTTAATTCAAATATAATGTTGTAGATTTTAACTTTAACCAAAAAATTAGACATTATCTGTTGTTCGATTTGCTGTATAATAACAGTTTTGTTAGGTCAATGACTCTGGTCGGTTTACATTCTTGTTCTTTTGCCCCGACAAGTCGGGATTTTCAAATTGACTAAAAAAACCAAAAAATCAAGACAAAACAATAGCCAAAGTAAATTCGGGACTTGGCTCCCACCCACGTCCCAACTCACCACCGGTGTTTTGTCAGATTATTGAACTTTTCTTCTTAATGAATTGATTTTTAAGTAATTAAAAAAAGATAAACGAACAAAGGTCTGAGTTATCCATTCATTATTTTTTCTTCGGTTTTTTTATTTCGGGGGCATTTATTACCCCTTTTTCTACCGGTTCAAGTTTCAATTGTTGTGATTTAAGTCTTATTTGTTTCTCTTCTTCACTTTCTTTCAATGAAATATTGACTTTACTGATGGGTGCATTTTCCGAAATTTTAAGTGTTCTTTCACTGTAATTATTTGGGTTTTCAACGGAAACAACCCTCAATTTTAAATTTCCTTTCTTTACAAATAGGATAAACTCTTTTTTTGCCTCGGTTTTGCCTTTAAAAACCCCGTTTAAATAAAGGTTTGCAGGCAAATCGCAGGTTATATTTACTTGAAATTTAGAATTTTTTGGTCCTTGCCGGCCAAATCCGTTTATTTCATAAAAGAAAAAAACGACTGTAATTAAAAAATGTATTCTCATAACAGAGGATTAAACAATGCTGCAAATCTAAATTAATCCCATAACTGGAAAAAATTTTTTCCAAATCCCTGTTTTTACCACGATGTAAAAATATTTTTTTTGTTTTCCCTTGATGTGAAATTATTGAAAGGGAGTGCTTTAGCTTTTCACCCGGCTTTCATTCATCCTTTCCCGCTGCCGGGCTTTTCACGCCTCCAAACCCTGCCGGGTAATCAGGATTTTGATTTTTCTCAGTTGGCAGGCAAATTGGTGAGGATTACAAAAATTCAGCTCCCGGGGTATTGGAATTCTTTGATAATAATGTAGTCTAAATGCCATAAAATTTGCGTACGGCTGCACATGATCTGGCATTTTTTTTAAGTGAAGGATTTCAAGCTGACCTGTTAAGCCGGAAATCTGGCAAGGCAGACCCATGAATCTTTTCCTCTTTTTTTTTCCTTGGCTTACCATCCCATTTTTAAATCTTTTTAAATTTATCAAAAAAAAAATTGGAAAAATGATTTGATTATTACATTTGCCATTCTAATAAAGAATTTCTCAAAGAATGGGTAAATATTTACTTCTTACTTTATTGATATTCAGCCATATAAATTTGTTTGCTCAGTCTTCCCCAAAAAGGAAGGGTGTTCAGGACGGCTCAAATTCTAAAAGTCAGGTTTCCAAAACAGAAAAATTACCTGCTCCTGCACAAGCTGAGGAGCCTTCTCTCCATGAGGCGGTAAATTCACAGGACAACAATTCTTCTTCGAATTCATCGTCATCCGTCTCCAAAGTATCCCGCAGTCTTGTAAATTCCGGAAAGGTTGAATACCCGGGCAGGTTTTTCAATGACCCGGTTTACTTCATCATTTTGGTTGATACTACTAATGTATTGTCCATGTTGGCGCTTGACCAGCTTTTGGCTTCCGGCACCTGTGAAGTTTATTCACTCGCCAAAGCAGGGTCTTATTATGTTAAAGTTGAAAGAACTGAGGGTACATTTTTCAAAAAGGCGTTTTCCTCTCTTTTTTTTGTTTTGGACGAAAAAGACTTGAGATATTTAAAGGGTATTTATCCTTTTTTTGGCGAGCTTAAAACTCAATTGGCTGAGTTGGTTGCCAATCCGGATTTAAATAAGAGAAAAGAAAAGTTTAATAAATCAAATTCAAAACTTTAATCCTGTTTTTTATGATTAATTTTTATCTGTTCACCAAGTCTGTAAAAAGTCGGATAATTAAAACCGCCTTTTTACTGGGGTTTCCCCTGCTCATGTCACAGGTGCTTTATGCCCAGTTGACTTATTACTCCAAGGCCGGAGCCACCGATTTCGCTTCTACTGCCTCCTGGGGTGTTAATCTTGATGGTTCCGGTGCTGCACCTGCCTCCATCTCTTCTGCCAATAATTTTACCCTTACCAATGGGTCAAATATGGTTCTCAATGCCAATGCCAGTGTACGAAGACTGGATATTGTTGGCGGTACGCTTACCGTTGCGGCAAACACCCTTACCGTTGCCATTACGGGGCAAAACAATACCGAACTGACCATTGGAAACGGTGGAAACTTTACCGTTTCCGGCGGGACTGTTAATCTGAACGGTTCATTGAGAACCAGCAATGGTTCGGTATTTTCTCAATCTGGTGGTAATATCAACGTAGATCCCAACAACGGGGGCAACGCTGCCACTTCTTATCCCGGAGCAGGAATTTATTTTGGAACCTCAAGTCTTACATCTGCCAACAGCGTAAGCTTGACAGGCGGAACGCTCACCATGGTTGATCCCTCTGTTGGTGATGTTTATTCTTTCATTTTAGATGGTATTATCAATGGAACCGATGGTGGTGTTTTCAACAATATCACCAGTGGTCATACATTCAGATTCGGGAATGGCGTTTCCACCGACCCGACCAATGGTACTTTCCCCTATGATTTTCTCATTAATACCTGGGCAAATTTAGTTGGTATGACTTTTGGTAATGTTGAGGTCAATCGCTCTACTGTTTCTGGTTTTGCTACTTTTACACCTCTTTTGGTTTTAGGAAATCTTACTGTTAATCCTGGTGGTCGGTTGACTTGCAGAAATGTAGGTGGGTCAAATGTGGCCATTCGCGGAAATATCGTAAACAATGGAACTCTTGAAATGGGTACTCCATTACGCTTCTCTCAGCCAGTTATTTCTACGGCCGCTATACTAAGCGATGCCCCTTTTTCAAGTCCTCAGTCTGTGTCAGGAACTGGTACATTCAGAAATACGGAACCTCCTACAGCGCCAACAGCAAATTACACATCAGTCTTAAGCTCGAACACAACACCGGGCGGGGTTAGTTTTTCATCGCCTCAAAGTTTGTTAAGTACGCTTGCTTACAATGGTACTGTTTCTTTTCAACTATTAATGAATGCCGGTTGCCGGATCAATACAAATGGAGGTACTTTTATTCTGGGTATTTCGGCTGTTTCGCCGGGACTCTTAACATTAGGAGCATCCGGTTTGGGATTTACCTCCAATTCTGTCTTTCGCCGGTGGGTAAGTCCGACCCCTGTTTACACCCCTCCTTCCCCCACTATTACAGTCAATGCAACCGCTGCAACTACATTTTTCCCCTTTATGGATGGGGAGTCTAACCGCAGTATTCTTTTAAATTCAAGTGCCTCTCTTTCTTCAGGTGGTTGGATACAGGCAAGTCATTCAAATACCTCAGGATTAGCCACTGTTGCATTTACTGATGCCGGATATAATGTTGAGCGAAGAACCAATGCCGGTTGGACATTTACTACCGGTGCAGGTCTCAGTCTTGGCGCTGCTACTTTGAACCTTGGGCTCACCGGCGAAGGCCTTATGCCTTTATTGGCTGCTCCCGGCACTGCCCCAAGGCTTGTTCAATCTGCCGGGGCTATTCAAACCCATTCAGCAGGTGGTGGTACAACGGTAGCACCGATTGCCCGGAGGACGGGTCTTACAGCAGCAAATCTTGCTAATACCCATCACATGGGAGTACAAGTTGCCGATTTGGCATTATATTCTATTGCAAGTGGTCCATGGGAATCTGGTGCTACATGGTCAACAGGTTCGGCCCCAACTGCTCTTTCCAATCCCATCATTTCAAGTGGCACCACCGTTACGGTAAATGCCGCTGCTGCTGCTGCCACCACAGTCAGGGTTGATCCCGGTGGGACTTTAAATGTTTCAGGAAATACCCTTACCGTTTCAGGTGGAACATTTACCGGCGTCAATGTAGCAGCTTCCGGAAATCTGAACATCTCTGGTGGTACCCTTGCCTTAAGTTCAAGCCCCAACTGCAACCGTGTGTTCAATATGGCAGGTAACCTGAATGTAAGTTCAGGAAATCTTAATGTTTTCGGACAGTTTTTTATGGCTGCTGCCACTTCCAAGATTACCCAATCCGGCGGAAATATCAGGGTAGATGCAAATTCCGGTGTGGCAGGTACAAGTATTACCACTGTTACCCCTGTGGTAATTCAGACTCAGGATCCCGCTGATATTAACCTTACAGGCGGAACTTTCACTGTGGTGGATCCCAATTTGAATACTACTGCGACCAATGCCTTCACAATAAGTACCTTAAACCCCGGGAAAATTGATATTCCGGCTACGCACACATTCAGGTTCGGAGATGGTGCTTCTTTAAACAATGGTGGAAGTGCGACGGCCGGATTCAGAATTACTGCAGGATCTGCACTCACTACCCCGCTCGCGGCGTCTAATTTCGTAGAATTTGGAACGGTTACCATTCTGTTTGCAGGAGGTACAAGCCGTTTTTTAAATCCTACAACCAGATTTCTGGCAAAAAATTTAAACGTAGATTTTGGTGCTGAATTCAGGCAGCCGGCAACCGGTACCATACCTGAGGTTGCCATAGCGGGTGATCTCTTGGTAAATGGCATTGCCACTTTTCCGGGAAATCTGCTTTTTGCAAGAATTAATTCTTCGGGTACTTATACTTCAGCTACCGGTGCCCAAAATATCTCCGGTACAGGAACCATCCAAAATGCTTTATCAGGTGCCACCGGCCAATTTACAAACTTATATGTGGATAATTCCGGCGCCGGGGTGACACTCGGTCGTGCTATTATCGTTACAGGTCAGTTGAGCCTTATCAGGGGTGCTGTAAATACAACCACTACCAATATACTGACCATGAATACAGGTCTATCCGGAAATGTTTTTGTCGGTGCTTCTTCTGCGGGTTATGTAAACGGACCTATGCGCAGAACCATTCCTGCCAATTTGGTGCTT
>CANHCT010000113.1 GCA_947459175.1 Hymenobacteraceae bacterium | reverse complement strand
TGGGCCATAAAGGAGAGACCTTACAAATGAGCCCGAATCCGGATCAGATAGAGCCCCTTTTGCCCACCGTTTGCAGCGGGTGCAGCCATTCGCTGGAAGGCCAAAAGGCACTGCAGATTGGCCGCAGGCAGGTGGTAGATCTGCCGCCGATCAAACCAATTTACATAGAATATCAGCAGTTTGAGCGCACCTGTCCGTGTTGCGGATTGCAGCAGGCGGCCCAATTTCCGGCCCATGTGCAGGCCAGGCCCCTATCCAGTACGGCCCTGGGGTGATGAGCACAATTACCTACCTGTATGCCCGCCAGTTTATTCCCTTCAAGCGTAGCAAAGAGCTGATGAGCAGCCTCTTTGGCTTGAGCATGAGCGAGGGCTCGATTGCCAATCTGCTGGAACGAATGGTGGAAAAGGCGATGCCTGTTTATGAAGCGATCCGGCAAAATATTCTGGAAAGTGGCCATGCCGGAGCCGATGAAACCGGCTGCAAAGTGAATGGTAAAAAGCACTGGATTTGGACTTTGCAGAATGAGCTGAACACCTTTATCTGGCAAAGCGAAACCCGTGGGTATGATACCTTGCAAGAGCAATTCTCAGACCAACTCCAACCACTCATTCTCACCCACGACTGCTGGGCGGCCTACTTTCAAACCGGGGCAGCTGCCCACCAACTTTGCCTGGCTCACTTGAGCCGGGACCTGCAATACCTCAAGGAATTGCACCCTAAAGAAAAATGGGTTTCCACCATCCAGGGCCTGTTTTCCAAAGCTCTGGCCTTAAAAAGGAGAATGACCGAAAATCCGACAAAGCATTGGCTCAATGCCCGAAGCAGTTTGGAACAGCAGCTCAAAACCTGGGTTGAAATGCCTCTGGAAAGGGCAGGTAAAGAAGTGATCAAACTCCAAAAACGACTCCAAAAACACTTCCAGAGCCTGACCACATGCCTGCACCATCTCCACATTCCGCCCGACAACAAAGGCTCGGAGCGGGCCATTCGAAACGTGAAGGTTAAGCAAAAAGTCTCTGGTCAGTTCAAGTCTGTTAAAGGTGCTGACATCTTTGCTGTCCTCAGATCAGTGATTGATTCCCTCATCAAAAATGATCAAAATGTCTTCCTTAAACTCGTAACTTTGGCTAAGGCTTAACCTGAGTAGTTACAAATGTTTTTTGAGATTCTGTTTTTGGTCCTTTTAAATCCTATTTTGGAACCTGAGCTTTTAATTCAAGGAGGTCATAGTTGTTTTTCCCAATATAAGATAATCCAAAAAATTCAAGTTGTTCAAATATTTCAAACTTTTTGTCGAGTAAAATTTTTTATTTTATTGCGACTTCTTTTATATGACCCTTAAAATACGCTTGTTACTGGAGGAAAAACTTGGCCGACGTGTCCGTTATCCCAAAGATTGTGATGGGTTGGCTTGGGTGATAAGAGAGACTGTCGGAGACCGAATTTCTTCGTCGACTTTAAAACGTATTTTTGGTTTTATCGAACCACCAGGAACCCCCTCATTATATACTCTGGACATAATTTCAAGATTTCTCGGTTATTCCGATTGGGAGCATTTGCAAAAGAATCTTGATTCTCTTGAGGAGCCCAATCCAAAATTAATTAGCGGCGAACCTCTTATTTTGCGCTCTGAAGATATTGATGATGGTCATGAATTAGAAATTGGATATTTCCCTGAAAGCCGGTTGGTACTTTATTGTATAGGAAAGGCATTGTTTCGTGTAACCGAATCAGTCAATACCTTTTTATTTATTGATGATATTTTAGAAATTCATATGTTTAGTGAGAAATGTCCGCTTCAAGTCAATTCTGTAATCCGGGACCAAGAAAATCTTGGACCATGGATAGCAGCAAGATTAAATGGAGTTGATTTTATTAGAGTTCGAAACGACCACTCTTCTAGTTAGTATATATTTAATAAAAACCTTTATTCGTGGTTTTTTGGGTGTTGTTTCCTTGTTTTATCTCCACAAATCATTTTTTTAACTTAGTTTTTCCAAGGCTGAAGACCGCTTCCGCCATCCGGACAAACTATGGTCCTTTTCAGTGTTCCGCTACGCGTTCTGCAACCCGTGGTTGTGTATTGATAGGAAATGCTTATTTCCATGGATCTTCCAAAAATTGCTGCTTTTGAAATCGGAATATCATAGCTGAAAAATATGGTAAGGGTGTTTACTCTTAGCCCTAATGAGGAGACCACAGCATCATTTTGGACAAAATTATCCGGAGCTTTTCGGAAAGGAATTCCTCTGTACCAGGTGCCTAACATAAGATTTCCTCCGTTCCAGGTTTTTCGGGTATGTTGGATATAGGCTCCAAAGTCCCATTGCTGAGATCCGTTTTGTTGCTTAAATGAAGAAACGATAAAAATCCTGTTTTTTTGTCGACTGGGTTTACCAAATTTCGCCATTTTGGGAGATAATATCAATCCACCGTGAGCAGATATTTTTTCATTCAGGCGGTCTCTTCCATTCCACATCGAGATATTCGGGTTGGCAATATGGTGCCATGAAAAACCAACAAAAAAGTTTTTTGTCCCGTATAATCCCCCGACAGAAGCGATATCCCCATAAAATTGACTGTTTCCAACCGCTGGATTTTCTTCTGAAGAATTAAAATTGAAACCCGAACCATTGAACTCATCTCCCCAATCAAAGTTCGGTTTTGAAAGTGAGCGGTTTCCTCCTGCGATTTGATAACCAAACTTTAGCGATTTATTATCATCCAATAAGGGAACATCCACTGAAACTGTCAAACCTGCATAAAGGCTGTTCAGCCTGGCCTTAGATAAATAATCGTTTTGAACAAACCCCCCGAATGACCAGTTCAAATTCCCTGTTTTTTTTCGACCTAACCTTCCCCATGAATAATCGAAAGCAGCCAGGCTGCTGTTGTAGTTTCCGTTTACTCCCGAAAACCATTGATTTCGGTGCTGAAAGGCAAATCGAAAATTTTCTTTTTTGTACCATTTCCGGGAATTGTTGCAGTCCATAATACCATTGCCGGTAAATGCCGGATTTAGGTAAATCGGGACAGCAAATGGCTGGGAATACTGAAAATCTTGGGCACACAAGACATTACATAAAAAAAATGCGAAGGAAATGACCAGAACAAATGCAGATTTTTTCATTGTTATCTTTTAATTGTGACGACCTTATTAATTGTTCTTGGTGCAGACTCTTGCCCGTTTATTCCCTTTAATGTATAGGTAATGTGAAATAAATAACTTCCGTTAGGGCAATTTTTTCCTTCAAAAGTTCCATTCCACCGGTTTTCTGGATTTTTTGAATAAAATATTTGCTCTCCCCATTGATTGTAGACGAATAGGTTAAATGAGCTCACATTTAAGTGGAAAATTTGCCAATCGTCGTTTAAGCCATCATTATTAGGGGAGAATGCATCCGGGACCCATAGTCCCGCTAAAAATGCCTTAATATTTGGCTTAAGTCTGAATGTATCCGGGCAGCCCAATGCCGAAATACTTACCAAAGATATTGAATAATTTCCCGGAGTTGAGTAATAGTAACTTGTGTCAAATGCTTCTATAGTATCGCTCAAAAACTCCCCGAAATTCCATAAAAATCTCGCACCACCAGTGGTCAGGTTACGGGTTCGAATGGGCTCTGATCCATCAAAAATTGGAAATTCAAAAATATTTGGCTCAAGGACGAATGATGTATTAGGTTTTGGATTCACCCTGACTGTCGCCTTTTTCACTAAGGTATCGATTCCTTTTTCATTTTTTACTGTAAGGCTAACCTGATAAAGTCCTGGTTCCGGATATACTACCTTTTGGATTTGATACCGGTCTTCACCCAAAAGCTGAATGGTTCTTCCATTGCCAAAATTCCAAAATGAGGACAAGGTTACAAACCTGGATTTGTTTATAAATGAAACGGTATCATCTTCACATATTGTACAACTGTCCTGACCATTTACATTAAAAACCGCAACCGGGGGCGATTGAAACACCCGAACAATTTTCCCCTCCAGAGTTGCTGAACAAGTATCGGGATATCTCCAATCCATTACTTTCTGAACCAAATAATAGGTTCCGGTGGTATCATACCGATGGTAAATTTCTGTGTTTGGTCCTCCATAAATGGTGGTATCCCTCCCGTCTCCAAAACTGTAGTATCTAACCCATTGGCTGCAAAATGGCTTAATATCTTCCTTCAATCGTAGAAGGGGATTGACTTGAGTTAGATTGGTTCCCTCCGGGAAAAGTAGCCCGGCCACTGGAACCGGAAAAACTCGAATACTTCGGATGCTGCTGTCGGAACAGCCCTGAAAACTTACTTTCAGTTTTACCTGACGCACCATTTCTAAAGTATCAGGATTGATGTATGTAACCGGGGTTAGATTCAGGTTTCGGGATGTAGAGGTCCGATTATCTCCAAAGCTCCAAAAAACAGATTCTTGTCCGCCAAAGCCCTCTGGATTTCTGGAGAAAGAAATGGTAAGCGGAGTACAACCGAGACTGTCATTCAAACTGATTTTAGGGACAGGCTTGGGTCTGACAACTATGCTCCTGGTCAATTCATTGGAGCAGGATGAAAGGCTTGACGAATTAAATGCTATCAATCGTATGCTGGTATTCCCTTGTCCTGGTTGCTGAAATGTATAATGAATAAACGGAGCGGCCGTATCAATGGTGGTTAGTAAATCTCCTTCAGTAATCTCCCAACGGTAGAATACTGCATTTTGGGTATTGCCAGCATCCAATAAAACTTCTGAGCCCGCACAAATTGAATTTGGAACTACATTTATGCTGATTATTGGAAGGGGTTTTACTCTCACAAACCGTAGTCTTTCGGCAAGACACAATCCGGAATCAGAAATTGCCTGGAGTCTTACTGCATATAGACCTGCATTGAGATAAATCCTTCGTGCAGGATTAATTCCTTCAAATACTGCTCCTGATTCAGAAAATTTCCAACGATAACGGACACCTTGTTGAAGAGGAAAGGAGTTCAGGAACCGGACAGTATCGTTTACACAAATTACTATTGTATCAGTAATCCAATTAGATTGCAATAAGGTGGAAGCAGTAAAATCAGCTTTCGGGCTTGGCCATACCCTTATTAATGGCCCATTTATTGTATCCTTATTGCATAGGCCTTCAGCCACAAGTTTGGTGACAAATCTGCCTGTATCCGGATATGTAAAAGATACATTGGGATTCTGTCCCGAAAATGGAAGTTGCAAGTTGTTGTATCCCAACAAAACCCATGCGGAATCAGCATCAATCGACTGATTTTTGAATAACACGCGAAGTGTGTCACAGCCTTGATGCGGTGGGTTTACCAATAGTCTGGCTTTGGTCTTTCTCACATTGCTTACAGATACAAATCCAGTATCCCAGCTGTAGCAACCTGTTTGAGGGATAGTCACCTTTAGCCTTACAGGAATTTGCCCCGAAGGGCCTACCATGATGGGCTGCGGATTATAAAGCGTAGAAAACGGTGTATTGTTATTTCCAAGGAACCACGAATAATTCATCCCGGTTCCGGATGAATTAGTGATTCTTAGGCTGTCATTCAGGCAAATAGATGGATTAAGGATTGAGAAAGAGGCATTGGGTCTGGACTGAATTGAAAGAGGTTTTTCTAAAGATCCGGTACAAGAATTAGTTGAAATAGTGCCTCTCACCTTGATTCTTACTGAATAATTGCCTGCTGCCGGCGCAGAAAAGGTCCAGGGAGAAAGGTTTTCAGCAGAATCCAGGATGTTGTTTCCCTGCAACAAATACCACATAAAATAACTTGTATTCTGACTGTTGTTCTGAAAGGATACGGGGCTTCCCTCACAGACAGCAGCCGGACCCAAAAAGTTCGGAACTGCAGCAGGTTTTACCAAAACCCATTTGCGGGCAATTGCCTGACAGAACGGGGAGCTGGAATAAGTTTCCCGCAGGCTTACCGGAAAAATCCCGGTCTGTAAGTAGGTATGCTGAGGCGATACCAAAATAGATGGGGGTGTGCCATCTCCAAAATTCCATTCATGTTGAATATTCGGTACAGACGGATGCAAATTGTTAAACTGAACTATTTCGCCTGCACAGATTATCACCGTATCCGTTGGCCAAACCGGAATACCGGGTACGGATGCGCTGAATGCTGCTTTCGGACTCCTGCGAATCCTAATGGTTTGAATTTCTGTTGTATCAATTGTACATTTTCCATAAGCAACCAACCAAGCCTGAAGTGTATCTGGCTGAAGGAATCGAACACTCACCTGATTTGCCGGCCGGGGAATACTTACTACGGTTCCATTATTGAACCAAACCCTGCTGGAATCTCTGAACTGGGATAAATCGCGGATTGTTATTCTGATGGAATCGCAGGCTTCAACAGGAGAAACTGTCCAGGAGGCTTGGGCCGGAGGAATGTTGTTTACATTTACATAGGCAGTATCATAAGACCTGCATCCCGAAACGGGGTCGGTAACCCTCAACTCAAATTTATAAAGTCCGCCAACATTGAAATTCGGAGTTGGTCCGGGTGTAAATTGATTGATATTGTTATTCCAAATGACAGCCGGAACACCGAAAGAGCGCCAGAGATAGGCCATTCCAGGAGTTGAGTTGTTACTGAATTGGACAAATTCGCCCAAGCATATAAAACTTGTATCCGGTTCAATTTCAGCAATTGGCGCAGGATTTACTGTAATTAGGCGGTCAACCGAGTCCCGGCATCCTTCATCTCCAAATGTATTGGAAACAATCAGGCGGATGGTGTACTGACCAGATAGGGAAAAAGTGGGCTGAATTGTCTGATTGAATACTTGGTTTACCGGCGTTACATCGGCTCCTTCGGGGTTTATTACTTTCCAGCGATGCTGTATATAATCAATCGAACTGTTCTGGAATGAAGTTATCCCAAACTGGCAAATACTGGCAGCAGACGGACCAATTTGGGCGACCGGCAATCCCTTTACCTTGACCCAGATGTATCGGGTAGAATCACAATTACCGGGACTGATTGAAATGGCCTGCAGGCTCGTTTTAAATAATCCGGGCTGATTATAAACTTTTGGTTCAGGAGAAATTTGAACGGAACCTGAATTATCTCCAAAATTCCAGTCGTAAATTACACCAGCTTGATTTGGAAAGAGGTTCGTGTACCTGACCGTATCACCTACACAAATATACACCGTATCCGTCCAATTGAAATTGGTTTTGGTTGAAGTAATGAATCCGACCCGGGGAACTGGATTTACCTGAACCATAACTGTTTCACTTGTATCGCTAACGCAATTTCCTATAGCAATAAGTGAAACCGGATATAGGCCCGGGATTGTATATGAGTAGGAGAACTCAGTTTGCCCGATAGCCAATGGATAAAAGAAACTATCCCCCGTAAATATTTTGGTTGAACTTTGGTTAATAGAAAGATCTTTTACTTTAAAAGTGTCGCCCGGGCATAGGATAGTAGGAACTACATCAATACCCGCTATGGTTCGGGGACTGGGATGTACAGTGATTTTTACAGTGTCTGAAGCTGTGCAGAGGCTAACAGGATTTGTAACCAGAAGCCTGATTTGGGTTGTGCCACTTGTTGGAAATAACAATGGAGGCGGTGAGTATGCAAATGACCATGGGGTAGGCTCATTGTCTCTAAACCATTCATAACTTAATCCAGAATCCGACAAATTAGAAAAAGTGATTGCATCGTTCAGGCAGATATTTGTATCTCCTTCAGCAATAATTGAGGCTACTGGGTTGGGATAAACCCTAACCCAGGCAGAGTCTGTCATTCGGTGACATTCATTGAACGAAACAAGTTTTACTTTATAAAGGCCAGGAACCAGATAGGTGTGATTAAAATTTGTTTGGTTGAGAATTACTGTACCATCTCCTAAATCCCAGCGAACACTAACACCCGGAACCAGCGGATTTGTAGTAAAATTACTAGTTCCCCGGTTGCAATGGACGGTGTCATCAATGGTCATTTCATAATTGAAATTTCTACCTTTTATTCGTATGGTGATGCTGTCTGTACTGCTTGGGCAGGAGTTTATTGCCGTTACCTTGACAGTAAAGAACAGGTCATTCATCGTGTTGTTTACATACCCATGCTGAATAACCTCCTGAAAGTTGTTTGGATTCACTGCTACATTTTGTATTGTGCCATCTCCAAAGTCAAACAAGAGTGTTGTCGGAGCGCCAATAATGGAAGATGTGAATGTTACAAGATTTGGCTCGGGGCAATGTGTAAGGCCATTTGCACTGATGTTGGCAACGGGTAGGGTTTTTACCAATATGGTGTCATGCAAAATGGTAGTGTCGCATTGATTAATAATTCGGAATCGGATGGGGTAAAGGGTATCCTGCCAAATGCTCATTGGGAAAAACCGGGTAAATATTTTTGGTTTCTGAACAAAGTTGCCATCACCAAGGTCCCATGCAGTTTCGATACGAAAGCCTGTGGATAAATCTGAGAATGTTACCGTTAAAGGGCCACACTGACTTGTAGGGTTGTAGCTTTTTTCATATTTGGGTATTCCCCGGTCAATTATATGAATAAGTATACTGTCAATATCCTCGCATGTCCGAAGGTTCCTCACAGAGAGTCTGACTACCTTAATTCCGGTATCCTGAAATGAAATCAAGAGTGAATCCAGATTCGGCCATTGGGAAATAATGGTGCCATTGCCGAGTGACCAATTGTTAATTAGGTTGAGGCCTGGAATGGATGACTTTGAAAGACTTACTAGTCTGATAGGTTCATTTATGCAGAAAATGGCAGGTCCCAGTCCCTTGATTTCGGCTTCTGGTCTGGGGTTTACAATAATTTGTTTGGTATCGGTTGAGTCGCAGCCGGTAATTGGGTTTACAGTTCTGGCCAAAATTTGATATGTGTAGGATAGGGGGATGTTAGAAAAACCAGTAGGATTCGGATTGAACATTCCATCCTCACTTAAAGTTGCGGTTGCACCTGCCGGGCTGGAACTGATTATAGACCATCTGATTCCAAACGCAGATGTTACTCCTGAAATGAGGTTTAGGTCAAAAGGAGCATCGTTGATACATATGGTGTCCTGGTTGCCACCGGCATCTATAGAAGGCAAAGGGTTTACCAATATTCTCATGGTATCCTGCCGGAGACAAAGCCCTTCTCCCACAGTGTATACCAGATTATGGAAACC
>CANHCT010000112.1 GCA_947459175.1 Hymenobacteraceae bacterium | reverse complement strand
GAAAGTTGTGCATCGTAATTAAGATAAAATTTGTGAAGAAATTCGATCTTAATAAACTGTATTTCAGTGAGATGTGCAACTTTTTTCGATTTATTTTTTTCTACATTTCTAACCGTACAACGGGTAGACATTAATTAGTCCATTATCGTTGTAAAGACAATATTAATAATGAAAAATAAATCAGGAGCGGCATTGGTTTACCATTGGCAGTCTTTTCCTTTACTTTCTGTTTTGCTTAGTCTGGTTGCAGGAAAATTATTCCGTGACCAGATGGGGACGATTCCGGATTGGGGAATTTTCGGAATCCTTGGCACGATATTGCTCAGCGGCATATTTTTTCTCCTCCGAAATGTACATTCCGTAAGGACCAGAAATATCCGGACTTTTCATTTATGTGCGCTTTGGTTTTGTGTCGGATTGTTGTTTCCGGGCCCTGAACCCAAATCAGATTATGCAAAGGCTTCTGCATTTATTTTTAAGACAGAAGAATCCATCGGCGAGAATGCCAAATCAGACCGCATGCGGATGGTGGCCAGTCTGGAAGCGGTACGGATTGGGGAAAAATGGCAGGATGCCCGCGGCGGAATCCTGATTACGATAAAGGGAAATGGACACAGACCTGTGTACGGAGCCCGATTCCTGGCAGGGGTTCCGCTGAGGGAAACTGAACCTGCTGCCATTCCCGGGCAGTTTGATGCAAAAAATTATTACCGCCGGAAAGGCATTTTTTATCAGGTCTATCTTTCTGACTATCAAATACAAAGATTGTATCCAAACCGGACCAATCCCTTTTTGGAATGGGCCTGTTCCCTTCGGCAGTTTCTGGTGAACAAAATCGAAACTTCGGTTTATGAGGCCAAAGATGCCGATGTGCTCATAGCCCTGCTCCTGGGCATCCGTCGCAAAATCGACCCCGAATTGAAAGCTGCCCATTCGGCGGCCGGTACCAGCCATATCCTTGCGGTTTCGGGTATGCATGTAGGCCTCATTTTTGGATTTCTGCGCTTGCTTTTTTCCTGGCTTTTGAGGATTAAAGGCGGAAAAACGGCTTTTTCTGTTTGTGTAATTTCCCTGCTTTGGTTGTATGCCCTCATCACCGGTTTGAGTCCGTCTGTAAACCGTGCGGTCATGGTTTTTTCGGTTCTTCAATTGGGAGATTTGATACAAAAACCCAAGTTTCCCCTCAACAGCCTTTTTCTCGCTACCCTTATCTTGTTTTTTCTCGACCCGGAGATTGTGTATGATGTTGGCTATCAGCTATCCTTCGCAGCCGTTTATGGTATTTTAAGTTTTCAGAAGCCCATTTCCGGTTTTTGGAATCCCCGGGAACGATGGAAAAGAAAAATCCGGGACGACATTTCGCTGACCCTGGCAGCCACTCTGGCCACCTGCCCGATTATTCTGTTTTACTTCCATCAGTTTCCGGTGTACTTTTTGGCAGCCAATCTGCTGGCAGTGCCTTTGTCCAATTTCCTCATTTACATGGGTATAGGCCTGATTTCTCTTTCCTGGATTCCGGTTGTGAAAACCCTTGCCGGACTGCTGGTTCACGGCACCATTCTCTTACTGAACGGATTTATTCTGGACATTTCCAGGCTTCCGTTTTCGGTCATCGAAAATCTGTTTATTCCCCTTTGGGCACTGATTCCACTCTTTGGATTCCTGATCTTCTTTCAGTTGTTCTTGCACCGGTTTCAGCACAAGTGGCTGGTCTTTAGCTTATTTGGCTTGCTGTTATACTCCGGTTCGGTATTCGGATATCAAACCTGGCTGCGCAACAGAAAGGAAAAATCCTATGTCATCCGAACGGGTGAGGAATGGATGCTGGCATCGGTTTCAGGGCAAAGGGCAAAACTGATTTTGCTGGGCAGCGATACCCTTAAAACCCCAAACTCTTTTGAGGCAAAAGCGCTTCGGGAGGGCTTCCATGTGCAGCAAATTGCTTTTGAAAAAATAGCCGGGTTTCGGGTATCTGCTTCGGCAAAAGACTCTTCCAAACAAAGCCGCCTGCTGACCGCCGGAGAAAAAACCATTCTGATTCTCGGAAATTATTTGAAAATCAGAAATATACCAAAACAACAAGTGGACATCGATGTCCTCATCGCACGAAATGCCGGCTTCAAAACGCTGGAAAATGCCCTCTTGCTGTTCCGTCCGAAAGAAATATGGGGCAATTATTCAGAGAAAACCATGCAGGAATTGAGAATCAAATTTCCTCAATACCAGTGGATTAACTTTAAAAGCAAAAGGTTCACGACTTTGGAATGAAAAACTACCCGACCTGCCACCGCATCTTCCGTATTCGGAAGCTATTAGACTTGGGCTTTCAGTGTTCAGATTTCTCTGCCCCGGTACTCACCCGTCCGGTTTGTTCGCTTCCGGCAATCCGGACATTTAATAGGTTCGGGAACCTGTCAGATTTACCGGAGGACTCCGTTCTGTTCGTTTCCAACCATCTCATTCGCCCAAATCATTTACAAACCAAAGCCAAATAAAATCTATTTCAACCATCCGTTGTTCGGTTAACTTATTTATTTAATTACCTAAAAATCAATTTTTTAAGAAAAATAAAAAAGCGCGTCGGCCCGACAAAACAGCGGGGGTGGGCCGGGATGCGGGCAGGAGCATTGTTTTGTCTTGATTTTTTGGTTCTTTTTGATCAAGCAAAAAGAACAATAATGTAAACCGACCAGAATCATTGACTTAACAAGATCGTTTTTCTACAGCCAACCGTACAACGGGTATTTCAACCCATCCATTTTTGTTGTTCATACCATCGTAAGCCGATGATGGGTATTGCCACGGTTTGTTATCGTCCTTTTTGCGATTAGTAAATATGAATCAAAGAAAGAAATGAACTTCTTAAGATTTCATTAATCTGTTTTGAAGCGGTTGTAATGCTCGCTTTCCGTCGAAAATATTGTAGGAAAATTTGGAGGCGCTTTATGAAAAAATCTTGGTTTTCTTTTTGTTTTTTTGCTTTATCATTGTCAAACGCAATGGCTCAGATTGACTCCATTAAGGCCTTAAATCGCCATGAGTTGGGTACGTTTACTGGTGGCACAGCAGCAACATTGGTGACAGGTGATTTTTCTCAATTTTCGGCCAAGCCCCTTGGACTTACCTACAAACTTGTTAAAGGAAAATGGGCTACCCGATTTGGGTACGAATTCCAATCCAATCGGTCAGTTCCTCCAGCGGCCTTTGCTCACCGACCTTTGCCCAACGGAGATATTGAAACCCTTTCCCACGATGGCTATTCCCGCCAACATATTTTCAGGGTCGGAAAAGAATACCGGATTCCCCTCAAACGAAACATTCAGTTTGTAATTGGTGCTGATCTGCAATGCCGAAATGTACTTCTGGTCAGTCAATGGGGTTCCGTTGTGGCAAAAATTGATACCGTTCTCAATCCTGGAACTTCCACACAGCAAATTGTTTACAACGAAATAAACCACCGCAATCTGGAAAGAACCGATCTGCAAGGATGGCAATACGGTCTGGGATTATCCGTAGGCTTTCTGTTTCCACTTGGTAAACGCTGCTGGCTGAGCAGTAACCTTCGGCTGGATTCCTTCTATGGGAGTTATACCGAGAATTATTCGGGTAAGTCCGGGTTGAACACGAATCGGAACAGGGGTTATTTTGCAGAGGCAAATGTCCGTTCTTTTCTATCTGAACTGGCGGTCTTTTACCGTTTTTGAAAACACAATTCTTATAAGAAAAAATTTTGGATAAAAAGTCGGAAGATCAGCCACATCTGACACCTTTTCGCAAAAGAGGAAAAGTGAATTCATCCAGATAAAAACGGTATCCCTCGTAAACCGGGCACAGTGCACAAAAGATAAGACCACCTTTCCGGAGCGTACACTTCGGTCTTGTAATTAGTCTCAAGATAAATCGGGACAGAGTGCCTTTTCTAACTTATTGTCCTGTGCTCCCTGCGGAAATATCAGCGCAGAAGGTATAGACGATGATACCTTCTTCAAAGAATAAAATCTTGATTTTCAGAATTTTCCGGGTGCGGAAACAGGCGTCAGTCCGCGGCTGTTTCAGCGTGCAGCCATTCTTTTTTGGCCAGTAGCTCTTCTTTGGTTTCTTCCCAGTTGGGGTCGGAAACACAGCAATCAACAGGGCACACTGCCGCACACTGTGGTTCTTCGTGAAAACCGGTACATTCCGTACATTTGTCGCTCACGATGTAGTAAAACTCATCGGACACCGGTTCTTGTTTGTCTGTACCCATCACCACTGTGCCGTCGGGAAATTCTACTTTTTCAAGTTGGGTTCCTCCGCCCCAGGTCCAGTTCATTCCGCCTTCATAAATGGCTGTATTCGGACATTCGGGTTCGCATGCACCGCAATTGATGCATTCGTCTGTAATCATTATTGCCATGTACGATATCTCTTTTTTGGTGAAACAAAGGTAAAGGGCATTTGTTTCCTGTACCAATTAAAAATTGCTTTCCTTCACATTTTTGCAAGCCTGAAGCTGCATCCTGCAAATAATCAAACTCCATAACATCGAGCTTATGTCAGACTTTCAAATGCCGCAAAGGCCCAGAAGAAACCGCAAATCCGCTGCCATCCGAAGGGCACTTGCCGAAACCTATGTAGCCCCGCAGCATCTGGTATTTCCGCTTTTTTTGCTGGACGGGGATTCCCGAAAAGAAGAAATTTCCTCTATGCCGGGCATTTCCAGGCTTTCTTTAAACCTGATTATGAAGGAGATAGAAGCCTGCCTCTCTTTGGGTGTTTCCATGTTTGCCCTGTTTCCTGCTGTAGACGATTCGCTCAAGGACAAAGTGGCCTCCTATTCGTATGCCAAAGGCAATTTTTATTGCAGGGCGATTTCGGAAATCAAAAAACAATTTCCCGAAGCCGTCCTCATTTCGGATGTGGCCATGGACCCTTACAGTTCCGACGGGCACGACGGATTGGTGCGGGATGGCAAAATCCTGAATGATGAAACTTTGCCCATTCTGGCAAAAATGGCCCTCGCACAGGCCGAGGCGGGTGTGGACATCATAGGCCCCTCGGATATGATGGATGGCAGGGTGGGCTACCTGCGGGATGCATTGGATGAAAATGGCTTTACAGAGGTTTCCATTCTGTCCTACACGGCCAAATATGCCTCCGGCTTTTACGGCCCATTTCGTGATGCCCTGACTTCTGCACCGAAATTCGGTGACAAAAAAACCTATCAGATGGACTTTGCCAATGTAAAGGAAGCCAAACTGGAAGCCCGTCTGGATGAAGACGAAGGCGCTGATTTTCTGATGGTTAAACCCGCTCTGGCTTACCTGGATGTAATCAGGATACTGGCCGACATATCGCCGCTGCCCATTGCGGCCTATCAGGTGAGCGGAGAATATGCAATGATTAAGGCGGCGGCTGAAAGGGGCTGGCTTAATGAAGAAAAAATAGTGGCAGAAACACTTACATCGATAAAAAGAGCAGGGGCTTCTCTCATATTTACCTATTTTGCCAAACAATTTTCTGCACAGGCAGGTTTCTGAATCTTAACTGAAACTATTTGAAAATCAGGTCTTTTCTTTGTTTTTTCCTTTCCTTCGTCCTGTTTTCGGGACTCCTTCAGGCCCAGAAAAAAAAGATCTTGACGGGAAGGGTGCTGGAATCCGAAACGGGTGAAAGCCTGCCCGGAGCTTCCGTTTTTTTGGTGGATGAAAAAAGAGGTACCCTCTCCGATACATCCGGCAGATTTTCGGTGGAAAGCTACCGCGATACCGGCTGGGTAAAAATCGGTTTTGCCGGATACCAAGCCCGTATGCTACGCATAGAAGATTGGCCTTCAAGGACTTTAAAAATTAAAATGTCGCCTGCAGACAGGAAAGAGGTAGTGATAACCTCCGAAAAATCGGTCCAGGAAAAGGTAGCGGCCAACCAAATGTCTGTCGAAAATCTGAGCATAAAGGAAGCCAAACTGCTGCCGGCCATTTTCGGAGAGGTGGACATCCTGAAAACCCTGCAACTAAAACCGGGAGTGCAAAGCGGTGGCGAAGGTTTCAGCGGCCTGTATGTGAGGGGCGGCGGGCCAGACCAAAATCTGATCCTTCTCGATGGGGCCACGGTGTATAATCCCAACCATTTGCTGGGCTTTTTTTCGGTCTTCAACCCGGATGCTGTGGCCGGTGTAGAATTATACAAAGGAGCATTTCCTCCACGATATTCCGGCAGGCTTTCTTCTGTGGTGGATATCAAAAGCCGGGACGGAAGCATGGAAAAATGGACCACCACAGGCGGAATAGGCCTGATATCCAGCCGTCTGGCTGTCGAGGGTCCTGTCATAAAAAATAAGCTTTCGGTGCTGCTTTCCGCAAGGCGGACCTATTTTGATATTTTCACCCGGTACATCAACCGCAGAAACGAAGGAGATCCGACTTATCAGCCCATTCCCGATTATTATTTTCAGGACATCAATCTGAAAATTTTATGGAGGCCGGGACCAAAAGACAAGATAACCCTCACAGGTTTTTGGGGCAGAGATGATTTTGTCTTTACCCGAAACCGGTTTACCGTTTTTTTTAATTGGGGCAATGCCATGGGCAGTCTGCGCTGGCAACATGAATTTTCGCCCAAACTGAACCTCAATACCCAGATTCTGGCCACCGATTATAACTACGAAATCAGCAATAAATTCGACAGTTTCCGTTTCAAACTGGGGTCCGGAATCCGGGACTACACGGCCAAAACTGAACTGACATGGACACCTGTGAGAAATGTAACCTGGCAAACAGGTGCCATGCTGACCCGTCATCAATTTGAAATCGGCCGTGCATCTGCCAGCACTTCCGACGGCTCTTTCCGTTTTGAGTCGGGTTCAAATCCTGTGGCCTTTTCCGGCTCTGCTTTTTTATCCAACGAAATCGATCTTTCGGAAAAATGGCAGCTCAACTCCGGTTTTGTGGTCACGGCTTTTCGCAGAAACAATCAGAATTTCGGTGCTGCAGAGCCCAGACTATCAGTTAGATATAAGGTTAACGAACAAATCAGCCTGAAGGCCAACTACACCCGGATGTACCAGTATCTGCATCTGGCCTCCAACTCAGGAGCTTCCCTTCCAACGGATTTGTGGTATCCCAGTTCGAATGTGGTAAAGCCCCAGATTTCGGATCAGGTAGCGGGAAGTTATTCTATCTCGCTTTGGGACAATCAGCTCTTTTTCAGCAATGAATATTATTTCAAAAACATGCAGCGGCAGATTGACCTGAAGGACGGAGCCAGTTTTTTTGTGAACAATCAAATCGATACGGTTTTTGTGTTTGGCCGGGGTTGGGCCTACGGTACCGAATTTTACCTGGAAAAAAAGAAAGGAAAGCTCACCGGCTGGATTGGCTACACGCTTTCCTATACCTGGCGCAGGTTTCGTGACATCAATTTCGGAGAAGCATTTCATCCCCGCTACGACAGGCGGCACGACATCTCGGTGGTGGCTTTGTACAAGTTTTCGGATAGGGTAAACCTTTCTGCCACATGGGTTTATGGTTCCGGAAATGCCATTTCGCTGCCCGAAGGCCGATTCTTTTTTCAGGATGTGCCCGGCACCACCGACCCTGCGCAGCTTGTGAATGTGATTCCCCTGGTGAGGCGGCGCAACAGTTTCAGGATGGAGCCCTACCACCGCTTCGATATTGGGCTGGTGTATGCACTGCGGCCGAAGTGGGGCGAGGCGGATCTCAGTTTCAGCATCTACAATGCCTACAACCGGATGAATCCTTTTTTCATCTATTTCGAAACCGTAACCGAAAACCCGGACGGCACTGGCAGAATCCTTGGATTTCAGGCCAAACAGGTTTCCCTGTTTCCCGTTATTCCCTCCATAACCTATAATTTCAGGTTTTGACATATTCCTTCCGGCTTAAAACCTCTGCCTATCTGATACTTCTGCTGATTATGTCAGCACGGAGTTTTGGATTTCGCAAAGACAGCAGCAGGGTAAAAAAAGGAAATACCACCTGGCTGGCAGTTCCCACTCTGGGCTCCGCACCCGAAACTGGTTTCTATTTCGGAGCGGTGGCATTGGCAGACTTTAAATTTGCAAAAGACAGTCTGGCCCGCCACTCTGTGGTGAAAACCGAATTGACCTATTCTCTTAAAAACCAGTTTATTGCAGCCGCTGATTGGACCCTGAGTCAGAAAGAGGGGCGATGGATTTTTTTTGGAAAAAATGCCTGGCTCCGCTTTCCTGAGTTGTTCTGGGGATTTGGGGGAAAGGCCAAAAGGGGGGATGATTTTCTGTATGATGCCCGGAGGATTGAGCTTTCCAATTCATTTTATAAAAGAATTTCAACCCGGTCGGCTTGGTATCTGGGACTTTGCCAGCAGTATCAGCACATATACCAAACCGCCTTCCTGGGAGATATGCCCATAGAAAAACAAGCTTTGGTCAATCCCTTTTCATCCATCCGCACGGGCATTTCTTCCGGGCTGGGTCTGGGAATTTTGAAAGACAACCGCAGCAATCTGCTCAATCCGAAAGCAGGTGAAATGTATCTTTCGCTGCAAGGGATGGGGTTTGGCAAGGCATTGGGAAGCGACTTTGGCTTTGCAGCAGCAGATGCAGACCTGCGGTATTTCAGAAAAGCACCCTGGGGGGGAGTTACTGCCTTTCAGTTGATTTCCAGGCACAGAACAGGGGGAAGCCCTTTCCGGATGCAGGGGATTCTGGGGGGAAATATGATGCTGAGGGGCTATTATTTTGGGCGCTACCGCGATCTGAATTTTTCGGCGGCGCAGGCCGAATACCGATATCTGCCCGGAAGGCTTCTGGGATTTACAGCCTTTGCGGCAGCCGGACAGGTGTACCGCTTCGATCAACTGCAGGAGGCGGGAAAAATAAAGTGGTCCGGGGGCCTCGGAATCCGTATCCGGGTGGATAAAAAAGAAAATACCTACCTCCGCAGCGATTTTGCCATGACAGGTGAAGGAGATTTTGGCTTTTACTTTGCCTTTGGAGAAGCTTTTTAATGCATCCAAATGGAGAAATTATCCAAAGCCCGGGCTTATTGGCGTCAGCGGACTAACCGGAATATTGCGACTATTGAGCCGTTATGCCCCATGCTACGTGCGAAACGTCGCCGGATTGATAACTGTTAAACCTCTATCTATGAGTGATTTAATCGCCCGTTCCATCGGGTGTAACCTACTGAAACATGCGTCCGGAGTAATCCGGGGGTGTGAAGCTTTCAGGAAAAGGCG
>CANHCT010000111.1 GCA_947459175.1 Hymenobacteraceae bacterium | reverse complement strand
ACGCTTTCGTCCGGTGACCTTATTCTGTCCATTGCCTCCGAAGCACAGGAGGACAAATGTGCCTCACAGGCCAGGCTAAGGCTTGCGGCTTCTTCCAACGGATCTGAATTTTACCGCTGGAAGGTAAACGGGCAGGTTTTTACCGGCGACAGCCTGAGATTCGACAACCCCCTGCCGGGCCCTTACCGCATCATTTTATTCGGAATCAGGCAATCCTGCATCGATTCCACGGAAACGCAATTGTCCGTAGCCCCCTACCAGTTTCGGGTAGAATCGGCTTTTTCGCTCCGGCAGGAAACCCGCTCGTGTGAAGAAAAATTTGTGTTTCTGGAAAATCAATCCTCCCCTGCCGACCAATATGTCTGGGATCTGGGTGACGGCCGCAGTTCGAAGGAAACCAATCCCGTCATCCGGTACGAAAAGCAGGGAAAATACCGCATTTCACTGGTGGCTTCTAACCCGTTTTGCCGGGATACCGCTACCCGGATTCTGGACTACAAGCCCCTTCTTTTGCCCAATCTGGTAACCCTAAATCGGGACGGGAAAAATGACTTTTTTGAAATTCAGGGTTTGGACGGGAAAGCCGGCATTTCCGTATTCAACCGCTGGGGAAAATTGATTTTTGAGGCAGAATCCTACCAAAACAACTGGCCGGAGCCGGAAAAAATAGAAACAGAGGTGTACTTTATTCATGTAAAGACGGAGAAAGGCGACGGGTGCCGGCAGTGGGTTTTGGTAGAAAAATAAGCGCCCGAAAAATTTCCTGTTCCCTGATATAGAAGACATTACAATCAGGATTGGTAAATTTAGTCCTTTGCCATACTTTTATTCGTTAATCATTTCCGATTTTTGCGGGCTTTTTAAGTTACAATCCTTCGTATGAGTTCAAGCGTAATTTCCTGTCTGATTATCGGTTCGGGCCCTGCGGGCTACACCGCTGCCATCTATGCCGCCCGTGCCGGCCTGAATCCTGTGATGTATGCCGGCCCCCAACCAGGAGGCCAGCTGATGATTACCAACGATGTGGAGAATTATCCCGGATATCCCGATGGCATTATGGGTCCCGAGATGATGGAAGATTTTAAAAAGCAGGCCATTCGTTTTGGTGCTGATGTCCGGTATGGAATGGCAACCTCGGTCGATTTTTCTTCCAGACCGCTTCGGGTGGTGATAGACGAAGAAACCACCCTGGAAGCCCAGACCATTATTGTGGCCACCGGTGCTTCGGCCAAATGGCTGGGCCTCGAATCGGAGACCAGATTAAATGGAAAAGGGGTATCTGCCTGTGCGGTTTGCGATGGATTTTTCTTCCGTGGGCAGGAGGTCATCATTGTAGGTGCCGGCGACACAGCCTGCGAAGAGGCTACCTATCTGGCCAAATTGTGCAAAAAAGTGACCATGCTGGTGCGCCGCAGTGAGATGCGGGCCAGTCAGATTATGCAAAACAGGGTTAAAAATACCCCCAACATTGAAATCCTTTGGAATACGGAAACCCTTGAAATACTGGGAGATGAAGGTGTAAGAGGTGCAAGGGTAAAGAATGTGGTCACCGGAGAAATCAGAGAAATCGAGGCTACGGGATTCTTTGTTGCCATCGGTCACAAGCCAAATACCGATATTTTCAAAGGCATTCTGGACATGGACGAAAACGGCTACATCATCACCGATAAGGTCAGTACACGCACCAATGCCGAAGGAGTTTTTGCCTGCGGCGATGCACAGGACCACATTTACCGGCAGGCAGTTACGGCAGCCGGCACGGGTTGTATGGCCGCCCTCGATGCCGAAAGGTACCTTGTATCTATAGAAGCAGAAGCCTGATTTTGAGCAAATACCTGCGTATTTTTCTTGCCCTGTTGGTGGCTTTTTTCTTTATCGTTTCCGAGTCGGAAGCCAGAAAAAGAAAAAAAAGAAAGACTTCGTCCGGGAAGCGCAGGGATGCCATTTACCTCAAGCCAACCAAAATAAAATACAAAAGAGGCCGCAACCGGGGTCGGTTCAGGGGCTCCGGCGGCAGAGACGAGGTTCAGAAAGAGGGCGTACTGGCCGAAAGGTATGTGGACAGGACGCCCGTTTCCAATCCGGATCTGGTAAGAAGTCTGAACAGGCCCAATACCATGCTGAGGGAAGATACCTTTTCGCTCTTCGATGGTGAACCAAGCATGGTGGAAGTAGCGGAAGAATTCCAACTCGATACCACCTGGGTAAAAGCCACCGAATATTACTCCATCTGGGATGCCTATTCGCTAAATCCCTATCGATCAGATATTTCACAATTCAAAGACAGCCTGATGCTGACCCTCTACGATACGGTGAAGGGTCAAAACTGGTCGGAGCCGGTACCGCGCTCTTTTATTACCTCCGAATTTGGCAGAAGGGGCTACCGCTGGCATTACGGGGTAGACCTGGAACTGGACATGGGCGATTCGGTGAAATCGGTGTGGGACGGCGTGGTGCGCCTTACCAACTGGGACGGCGGCGGATACGGCAATTATGTGCTGGTGCGCCATTACAACGGGCTGGAAACCCTGTACGGCCATCTCTCTGATATTCAGTGTGAAGTAGGGCAGATAGTGCAGGCAGGAGACCTTCTGGCCAAAGGCGGCAACACCGGCCGCAGTTCAGGCCCTCATTTGCACTTCGAGGTCCGGTATCAGGGAATTCCTATCAACCCGATGGAAATTTTTGATTTCAACAGCCACAACATCCGGACCTCCAACTTTCTGCTTTCGCCCGAAACCTTTTCCTATCTCGGCCGAAGGAGCAGAGGCGGGGACGGCGGTCAGATGAGAACCAGGAAAGTGTATTACCACCGGGTAAGGCGGGGAGACAATCTTTCAGCCATTTCGGATCGGTACGGCGTACCGGTATCTACCATCAAAAGGCTGAACGGAATGGGGCGGAGCAACAACCTGCAGGCCGGAAGAAGATTGAGAATCAGATAATTGAAAACAAATTAAACCCCTATCCAAAACATGGGCAGAAGTGTAAAAATCGGGATGATTCAACTGGCATGCAGCAGCGAGCCGGCAGAGAACCTTGGGCGTACCGTAGAAAAAATAAAAGAATCGGCAGCAAAAGGGGCTCAGGTAATTGTACTTCAGGAGCTGTTTCAGTCACTTTATTTTTGTGATACTGAGGACTATGTGAATTTTTCACTGGCCGAATCCATTCCCGGACCTGCCACCGAAACCCTATCGGAACTGGCGAGGTCGCTGAAAGTGGTTATTGTAGCTTCACTTTTTGAAAAAAGAGCCGAGGGCCTGTACCACAATACCACAGCGGTGCTGGATGCCGACGGCACCTACCTGGGAAAATACAGGAAAATGCACATCCCCGACGACCCGGGGTATTACGAGAAATTTTATTTCACCCCCGGAGATTTGGGCTACAAAGTTTTTCCTACCCGGTACGGGAAAATCGGCGTGCTCATTTGCTGGGACCAATGGTATCCGGAGGCTGCCCGCATCACAGCCCTCATGGGCGCTGATTTTTTGGTATACCCCACCGCCATCGGATGGGCCCTGAGCCAAAACGAAGAAACCAATGCCGACCAGTACCATGCCTGGCAATCGGTAATGAAGGGCCATGCCGTGGCCAATGGCATACCCGTGGTGGCTGTAAACCGTACAGGCAGGGAAGGGGAAATGCAATTCTGGGGCGGTTCCTTCATCACCAATGCTTTCGGAAAGGTTTTGTTTCAGGCCCCGCATCTGGAAGAATCGGTCAGCGTGCAAACCATCGACCTGGACCTGACCGACTATTACAGAACCCACTGGCCTTTTCTCCGGGACCGCCGGATAGATGCCTATGAACCTATTTTGAAAAGATTTATAGATTAATTTCCCTACGATTTGCCCACCGAATTTCTGTTTCCCTTTTTGCTAGGCCTGGCCGGACTTTTTGTCTTTTGTGCCGTAATTCAGATTTTTTACCAGTGGTACTTCTTCCTCCGTATCCTTCAGTTCAAAGATCAGGATGGCGAGCCGGCTGCATGGCCCCCTGTTTCGGTGGTCATCTGTGCCAGAAATGAAATAGAAAACCTGAAAAAACTCATTCCCCTGTTGCTGGAACAAGATTATCCCGATTTTGAAATCATCATCATCGACGACCGCTCCGACGACCCTATGTACGACTACATGCTGGAGCAGAAAGCTGCAAACCAGCAGGTAAAACTTGTGCGCATCAACTACACGCCCGAGGGAATGAACCCAAAGAAATTTGCCCTCACCATGGGCATACGGTCTGCAAAAAATCCAAACCTCCTGTTTACCGATGCCGATTGCTTTCCCGCCTCCGACCAATGGATAAAAACCATGGCCCGGCACATGGCAGGTCAGGAAGAAATCACTCTGGCCTATTCGCCTTATCTCAGGGAAAAAGGCTTTCTGAATCTGCTCATCCGGTACGATACCTTTTTTACTGCCGTTCAGTATTTCAGTTTTGCCCTGGCCGGGCTGCCCTACATGGGCGTGGGCCGGAATCTTTCCTACAAAAAACCGCTTTTCATGAAACTGAAAGGATTTTTCAAGCACATGCCACTGAACGGTGGTGACGATGATTTGTTTGTAAACCGGGCGGCCTCAAGGGACAACATCTCCATTTGCCTCTCACCGAAAGCCTATACCTACTCCGTTCCCAAAGACAGTTGGTTCGCCTGGTACCGCCAGAAAACCCGGCATCTGGCTGTGGGGCGGTTTTACAAGCCCGCACACAAATGGTTACTGGGCTTGTACGGGGCCACCAATCTGTTGTTTTACCTCAGCCTGCTTCCGTTATTGGTTTTTCCCCTCACCATGCCATTGGCGGCGGGATTTTTTATGTTCAAGATTCTGAATCAGGCCATTGTAATGAACCGCGTGAAGCGCATCATTGCCGAGCCCATTTCTTTTTGGGCCTTTCCGGTGCTTGATTTTGTCCATTGTATCCTCATTTTTGCATTTGCTATTCCGGCAAGATTCTCGCGACGGGTTACATGGATGTAAATTATCTCTCATTTCAGGAGCGGAGCCCAGAAATTTACCAGAAGGTGATGCTGGCAAAGGACGGAGACCGGAAGGCGCTTTCGTTTCTGCTTGAAAGATACCGCAAGTCGCTGATGGCTATGATTTTAAAAATGGTTAGAAATCTGGACGATGCCGAAGATCTGACCATTGAAGTTTTCGAAAAAGCCTTCCGCAATCTGCACCGCTTCGATGCCAAATACTCTTTTTCTACCTGGCTGTTTAAAATCGGAACCAACCATACCATTGATTTTTTGCGGCACAAGCGCCTGAAAACCACCAGCATACACGGAGAGATTCACGATGGCCGGGGCGAGACCTTCAGCATCGATGTGGCCTCTCAGGATTCTGACCCGATGGAAACCCTGCTGCGCAAGCAAAGCCACGAAGTGCTGAGGGAAATTGTAAGCGGCCTCCCCGCCATGTACCAAACTCTGATCCGGCTGAAGTATTTTGAGGAACTGAGCGTAGAAGAAATTCAGCAGCAAATCAACATTCCGGTGAATACCATTAAAATCAGGCTGTTTCGGGGCCGAAATCTGATTTTGGGAATTTTGGAGGGGAGGAAAAAGGGGTGATGGTTTTTTGCTCAGGCTGAGCAGTGAATAGATGAGTCTGTGGCTAAATCGGCAATATCGGAGGCCGATATAAAATCTTCTGAATCAAGGATATAGAAAAAGACTACACCAATCAGATGGCTTCGGATAAGAGCGGGAAAACTATTTTAGTTTCAATTGGGCGAAATAGGGATGCTCCGGATTGACAATCAGTTCATTGCGCAGGGGATGAATCAGCACATCCATTTCTTCCAAAGGAATGGCCCCCAATAATGGCTCTGCATCGCCCGGCAGCACCATGGCCCTCCCTGACCATTGCCGGTTTTTAAACCGAAGCTGCACCTGGTCCACCACAGGGCAATCGATGATGCGGTTATCGGCTGTTTGGGCTTTTTTGGAATCTACTATGGGCAATTGAAGCTGTTCCTGAATAGACTCGTTGATGCAAAGCATGTAGGAGCCTGTATCAACAAGAATATTCAAATGAATTTTCTTCACCTCTTCGGCATCCATCAGATGACGGCGCACCAATACCAAATCCTCACCGTTAATTAACTCCACATCTGCATAAACCAATCCCATACAATTTATTTTTTCTCAAAATTAAGGAAAAATCGGACATAAAATCAGGGCGGTGGACTCCGGGACAAACCCTCAGGCGGGAACTTTGCCTTCTTCCGGATGAAAGCCCGGGTAACCTTCGAGTTTGGCTGTGGGCAAGGGTTACAAAATCAGCGCATCATCCGGCTTAGCTTGGGCGGATTAAAGGTTAGCCGACACTATAATTCAGAGGAACTCTGGGCTGAACAGGGCTGAAAAGTCAAATGTGGGAACAGTAAATTTATGCCCATTGGTGAAAGGTCTGATAGAAAAATGATGTAAATTTGTTTCAACAAAATTAAGATGGAAAATCTGTTGGAGCGAATCACGCTCAATCCTAAAATTTGCCATGGGAAACCAACCATTCGCAATTTACGCTACCCTGTGGAGAATATGTTGGAGCTTTTGGCCTCGGGCATGACCATGGAAAACCTGCTTGCCGACTATCCGGATTTAGAAAAAGAGGATTTTTTGGCTTGCCTGCAATATGCGGCAAGATTAACGCAGTTGAAAAGCATTTACCGACTGGCATCTTGAAACTTTTGGTGGATGCACAATTGCCAAAACAATTGGCTGTTTGGCTGAGGCACAAGGGATTGGATGCCATTCATACCCTGGACTTACCCAATCAAAATAAAACGGATGATGACCAGATAATAGCCATCGCAGAAAAAGAGAATCGTGCTGTGATTTCTAAAGATCGTGACTTTCTGGATTCCCACATTTTAAAAAACGAACCCCGCCGGTTAATTCTAATCAAACCAGGAAATAGCTCAAACGAGGAATTACTTAAAATTTTTGAATTAAACCTGCCGGTCATTCTTGGACTGATATAGAATAATAACCTGGTAGAGGTTGGTAGACAGGAGATTATCAGCCACAGATAACAGGATATATACCAATAAGAAGCAAACCTTGCCCTCATCTGTGTGAAAGCCCGGGTAACCTTCGAATTTGGCTGTGGGCAAGGGTTACAAAATCAGCGCATCATCCGGCTTAGCTTGGGCGGATTAAAGGGTTGGTCAGAATCAAAACCAAATCTATGTTTCTGATCTTCAGCATATTACTCTTCCATTTCCATTTTATATGAGCCAAAGTTACCCAATCCTAAATCCTGCTGATACCCCTGTCGCAGCGGTTGAAACGAATGCGGCAGAGAAAGCTTTTTGTAATGGCCACAAGCCAAAACCCTGCCTAACGCCCCAATTAAATCCCAAATTGGCTACTTTTTTAATCTTTTTAAAAAAGTACTTTATAGTTTTTTATACTTTCCAAAAGTAAATTATTATCATTTTTACTCTTTTTGCAAGTGCAATTTTTGTAGTTTTACACTTATGAAAAATGTATTTATCGACCAAATCCTGTCGCAAAGGGAGCGGTTTGCAGCTCCGGCCTGCCCCAGAGCCACCATGCCTGAGCTGGGTTTGAACAAAGTACATACCATTGTAGGGCCACGGCGGGCAGGCAAATCTTCTGTGTTGAAGTTGAGCATCAAACAGTTGCTCACCACAGGTGTAGGTTGGGACAAAATATGCTACCTTTCTCTGGAAGATGAACGGCTCCGGGCAGAGCCTTTTGCCCCGGATTTAATTTTGCAAGCCTTTGCAGAAGTGTATCCGAACAATCCTTTGCTGGAGGGTGTGCACTTCATGTTCGATGAGGTGCAATACTTGCAAAACTGGGAACCGTTTGTAAACAGGGTGTATGAACAAGTGAGTAAAAAAGTATTCATCACAGGTTCGAACAGCAAAATGCTGCATACCGAAGTGGCCGGCGTATTGCGAGGCCGTAGTTTGCCTACCGAAATCCTGCCCTTGTCTTTTTCTGAATATTTGGTTTGGAAAGGTATTCCATTTCAGGCTGCCGGCCCAGGCAGAGCTCCGGTTATAGCGGCTTTTAAGTCTTTCATGCTTCACGGCGGATTTCCCGAATCACTTGAAATTCAAGAACATAACCGAAATAAACTCATGCAGGAATACTTCAATGCTGTACTGTTTCTGGACATCATAGACCAACAGCAACCGGCCAATTATGGGTATTTGCGCTATTTGTTTCACCGCATAGCAGCCAACACAGGCAAACCAACGGGACTTAGAAAAATATTTCTGGAGCTCAAAAGCCGTGGCTATGCCATCACACAGGGTTCCATTTATACCATGGCCGATGCAGCCGAAAGTGTGTACTTGTTTAAACGAATCACCAGGTTCGACCATTCTGCGATCAAGCGGGAAAATGCAGAAAAGAAGTGCTATTTTATAGACAACGGCATGCTGAAAGCACTCAACAGCAGCTTTTCAGACAACCTGGGTGCCTTGTTCGAAAACCTGGTTTTTTGGGAACTTTATCGCCAATTTGGCAACATCTACACCACCGGAATTTATTATTACAAAGACCAAAGCCATGAATGCGATTTCATTTTGTATCAGGATGGTGGTCAAGCACTTCCGGTTCAGGCTTGCGTAGATGTAAGTCGTGATGAAACGCTGCAAAGAGAGGTGAGGGGATTGGTAAAAGCCTGCGATGCCGTACAGGCGAAGACGGGGGTAATTGTTACGCTGGAAGAAGAAAAAACTTTTCGTGCCGGGCATGTTCAAATCCACATCTTACCTGCCTGGAAATGGTGCGGATCGCCTGTTGACCTTAGAAGTTTAACATGATTTCAATTCCTCAAATCCTGCCTTCTATTAGCAAAATAATCAGTACAGTTCACCCGCATCTGTTTGTAAGCAGTACGGATAAGAAAGCCCCCGTTCGGCAGAGGTTACCCGGCGCCGGACAATTCTTACCATGGACAATTTTAAGATTCTCTTTTACAACAACATAGGACAAATTTTTTCCGGGCTATGATCATATCGAGCCCCTGTAATTGCCGTTGAAGTCATATTTACAAGTTTTGCCATTGGTCTTGGTTACGACCAGCATTTCGCCCGACACCCTGACCCTGCTTACATCGCCTGTAACGGAGCCCCTGTAGTTGCCATTGAAGTCATACTTCATCAGTTTTCCATTGGTTTTCACCACAAATACATATTCCGGATTGCAATCGAAATCTGAGACATCATTTGTAATGGAACCCCGGTAATTTCCGTTGT
>CANHCT010000110.1 GCA_947459175.1 Hymenobacteraceae bacterium | reverse complement strand
CTGTCGAGGTCCTGACCGCTTTTGTTTTCAATGTGATAACTTAAAAACAAAGCATCTTCTCCCTGCGGCCGGGAAATGCCAAAAGATGACTGCTTGATTTTGAGGCCGATGGCATTTGCCCCTGCAAGCGAATCATTCATATGGTGTACGGCATGCGACTCCAGTTGATCCCATGGGCTGAAGGCCACAGGATTCTCTATGCGAAAGTGGTTGTCGTTTCCTGTGGTATCATACACACAGTTGGACACCCTGTCCGGACCGGTACCGATCATCAGGCCTGCTTCTCCCGAAGAGGGAAGACCTTTGTACAAAATGCCTGAACCCTGGGTATTGGAAATATCCAAAGTACCCAGCCTTCCGTTGGATACCACACTCATTCTGACCAGGTTGGTTTTGATATCCAACATGGGGAGAGGCGCACGAACCGAGAAATACCTGAAATCTTCATACTGCATATCGGCCCGGATGCGAACAGCAAAGGCAAGGTCCTGTACTGTGTTCAGCAAAGGCGAAATGCGGACACGGAATGGAATGCCGGCTGTTCTCCGCTCCATGGGCACCATGGGCCCCATATTGAAACTGCCGTTCAGAACCTCCAGCAAAGGGTTTAAAGAAATCAGGGTAGCCCCGAAACCGCTCAGTGAGTCCAGATAATTTTCAAACACCACCCAAACCGACAGCGTATCTCCGGCCCGGGCCTGCATGCCGCTTCCATTGGAATAGGAAAAATCAACCGCCCGAACCGAAATGCGGGTGTTTCTTTCCAGAGCTTTCTGCAAATTCAGCCTTCCCCTGCCTGCCATACCCCGATATCCCTGATTTCCGCTGATGTGGTAAATGGTATCGCTGTTTACCCGGAGCAATTCCCCTGCCTGCAAGGCATTGAGATTAGGAAATTTGGCCCGCACCAGGCCTGCACCGCCTGCCACCATGGGCGACGCCATACTGGAGCCGCCTTCCACAAAACCATAGCTTCCGTCTGTTCTGATGCCATACACATTCACCCCGGGTGCACTCAGGTCGAGTTTCACATGGTAGGAAGCTGCCCATGAAATCTGGTCGGTGGTATCGGTCATGGTTACGCCCAGTACATGGTCGTAGTTGGCCGGCAAAAAGTTGAAATATCCCGGCGTATTTCCCCCTGCAGCCACCACCAGGGCATCTTTATTGAAGGTAGCATAATTTATAATATCCTGCTCGTATTGCCGGTTTACACGGGCAGATCCCCAGGAACAATTGATGACTTTGCAACCGCGGTCTGCCGCATATACGATGGCATCATACCCTCTGAAATTGCTGAAGGTATTGTTCCAGCGCCAGATTTTCAGAGGCAGAATTCTGCATTTTCCTGCAACGCCTGCAACACCGGTGGCATTGTTCCAGGCTGCGGCCGCCAGACTGCTTACCGAGGTGCCGTGTCCGGGTACAGTTCCGTTGTTGTCCGGTGTCGGGTCGCTGTCGTTGTTGCCAAAATCCCAGCCCCGATAATCATCCACCTTGCCGTTTTGGTCATCGTCAATTCCGTTGGGCAGGTCCAGAGGGTTGATTTGAATTTGTGAACTCAGGTCTTCATGGTCCACCGGGGTGCCGGTATCCAGGATGGCAATTACCACTGAGGTGTCGCCCCCGCTCAGGTTCCAGGCCTGATAGGCCCTTATTTTTTTCAGTGCCTGCCTTTGGTTTCCGCTTGTGGAATCTGCCTGAGGATCATTGGGATAGGAGAGGGGAATGGCATCCTGTTCTTCCCATTCTGCATACTCTGTTTCCGGTCGTCCTGCAAAAAAGCGCAGGGAAAAATCGCTGCGCATGGGGGCCGGAACCTCCAGTTCATACATGAGACTCAGATCTACAAGGGGCTTCCCCCAGCGGTTGGTTTTGTTTTCGGGGGGAAGATGGCGGGGGAATTTCCGTTTCGGATTTCCCAGACCGGCCTGCATCAGGGATGCATTCAGGGCTGAGTTTTTATCGGCAAATGCCAGTCTGTGTTCAGGCTTCAGTTTGATAATGAGTCTGTTCCGGGCAAAAGCCACATGAAGCATGCCGGCAATAAGCCAGATAATAAGGAAGCAACCGGAAGTTTTCATTTCTTGAGGCGGACTACTTTGCCAAGGTCGGGGTAATCTTTCGGATTCGAAATCGCCTTTTGCTGAATTTGTTACAAAGTTTCGCAGGAGAGGGCAAAAAAAAGGCGGCCATAAAAGCCGCCTTTCAATTTGTTGCTTTAGTCTTTTGGTTATTTGGACTCGTTTTTCATGTCCTGAACTTTCAGACGGATGTCCTGAGCCAGAACTTTCAAATCCTGCATTCCTTTACGCACACGCGTTCCGGCTGCCTGATTCTTCTTGTTGTAAAACTTGTCGAAATCGCCTTCAAGCGACATCACGAGATTTTTAAGTTCATCAAATCTGTTCATAAACTTTCTTTTTTTGGGAAAACTATGGAATAGGTTTTCTTTTAGGTGGAACAATTTTTTGCAATCTTTTGACAAATTTTTAAGCTTTCCAAAAAAAATGTCAGAAAATTTTAAGCGACCTCATAAGCTGAAGAAATGTACTCATTGTTTTTGAGTTTTACATAGATTTCTTCCAGAGCTTTTACTGTGTGGGCGATATCTTCTTCGGTGTGTAAAGCCGTGGGAATCAGACGCAAAATGATAAGTCCCTTGGGAATTACAGGATAACAAACCGGTGAGCAAAATAAATTGTAATTTTCTCTCAGGTCGATGGCCAGTTTGGCCACCTGATTTTCGTCACATTGTAGAATTACAGGGGTAACCGGGGTAGTGGTAGTCCCGATATTGAATCCTTTCGCCCGCAGGGAAGCCTGCAGTTTGTTGCAAATTTCCCAGAGTCTGTGACGGAGTTCGGGTTTGGTGCGGAGCAGTTCCAGCCTTTTCAGGGCTCCGATGACCAAAGGCATAGGAAGGGATTTGGCAAAAATCTGCGAGCGCATGTTGTAGCGAAGGTAGTCAATCACCTGCTCGTCAGACGAAATGAATGCTCCTATACTGGCCATACTCTTGGCGAAGGTGGAAAAGTAAATGTCTATTCCGTCCTGACAGCCCTGTGCTTCTGCAGTACCCGCTCCTGTAGGACCCATGGTGCCGAAGCCGTGCGCATCATCCACCAAAAGACGGAAGGTGAATCTTTTCTTCAGTTCCACGATTTCCCGGAGCTTGCCCTGATTGCCGGACATACCGAAAACCCCTTCGGTGATGACCAGAATTGCCCCTCCGGTTTCTTGTACGATTTTGTTTGCCCTGTGCAATTGCTTTTCAAGGGCTTCTATATCGTTGTGGGGAAATACAAAGCGTTTGCCCATGTGAAGGCGCACACCATCCACAATGCAGGCATGCGACTCGGCATCATACACAATAACATCATGCCGGTCTACAAGTGCATCGATGGCCGACATAATCCCCTGATAACCAAAGTTTAATAAATAGGTTGCCTCTTTTCCCATAAAGGCGGAGAGCTCGGCCTCCAACTGTTCGTGGTAATCGGAATTGCCCGACATCATGCGGGCTCCCATGGGATATCCCATGCCAAACTGAGCCGCCGCGTCTGCATCGGCTTTCCGGATCTCCGGATGATTGGCCAATCCCAAATAATTGTTCAGACTCCAGTTCAGTACTTTTTTGGCTTTAAAGAACATGTAGGGGCCGATTTCACCTTCGAGTTTAGGAAAGGTCAGGTAGCCATGCGCCATTTTGGAATGCTTACCCAAAGGACCCCGGTTCAGCAGCAGTTTTTCAAAAAGATCCACAGATGAGGAATATATGTTATTGAAAAGAAATGAAGTCGCAAAAATAAAGGGAAATAGCGGCTTTCCAAGTCTGAAATGATGAAGGTAATTCGGGGGAAATTGCCTTCTTTGCAGCGCCTATGGCACCGGAGCCGCCTGATTCTGGAAAAGTTATTTTTTTGGAATCAAGCATAAACCAAAAACAATAATTTGAAAATCAAGAAATTATTAATTGCAAACAGAGGCGAAATTGCCAGACGCATCATGCGCTCAGCCTCTGAAATGGGTATTATTACGGTAGCTGTTTATTCTTCGGCCGATAAAAATTCCCGCCATGTTCTGGAAGCTGATGAGGCTTATTTCATTGGTGAAGCGCCTTCTTCGGAATCTTATCTGCGGATGGACAAAATTATTGAAACGGCCAGGCTGGCCGGGGCTGATGCCATTCATCCCGGTTATGGATTTTTATCTGAAAATGCCGCATTTGCCGCTGCCGTAAGGGAGGCGGGATTAATTTTTGTGGGGCCTTCGCCGGAATCCATCATGTCCATGGGCGATAAACTAAGGGCAAAAGAAACCGCCCGAAAAAGTGGTGTTCCTCTCGTTCCGGGTTCTCCTGCAGCCATTGAAACGGTGGAAGAAGCCATAGCCGTAAGTAAAAATACGGGCTTTCCTCTGCTGATTAAGGCTTCGGCCGGAGGCGGGGGCAAGGGCATGCGCATAGTGGAAGAAGAATCGCAGCTCGAAAACGAAATGCAAATGGCAATGAATGAGGCCCGGGCAGCATTTGGTGACCCTACTGTATTTATTGAGCGCTATGTCCAGAATCCCAAACACATCGAAATTCAGGTAATCGGCGATCAGCATGGAAATGTAGTGCACCTGTTTGAACGGGATTGCTCCATTCAGCGGCGCCATCAGAAGGTAGTTGAAGAGGCACCTTCCGGGATTTTGACCCCGGAAATAAGGGAAGCCATGGGCCGGGATGCGGTGAATCTTGCCAAAACATGCGGCTACTACAGTACCGGAACAGTGGAATTCATCATGGATGAAAAGCTGAACTACTACTTTTTGGAAATGAACACCCGCCTTCAGGTAGAACATCCTGTTACAGAGTTGATTACCGGGCTTGATTTGGTAAAAGAACAAATCCGGGTGGCCGAGGGGCATCACCTTTCAGAGCAGGTAACAAATGCTTCTATCCGCGGTCATGCCATCGAAATCCGTATTTGTGCCGAAGATCCTGCCAATCAGTTTTTGCCCGATGTGGGCAAGCTCGAGCATTTCAAGGCACCCGGCGGTCCCGGTATCCGTTTGGATTCCGGTTATGAAGAGGGCGATGAAATTCCCATTTTTTATGACCCCCTGATGGCCAAATTAATTGTATATGCCGAAGACAGGCCTGCAGCCATTCGCCGCATGGGCAGAGCCATTGAAAAGTTTGATTTGCGGGGCGTTGCTTCCACCCTGGGCTTCTGTCATTGGGTTATGCATCACCCTGATTTTCAGGGAGGTTGGTTTGATACCCATTTTATTGCCAAAAAATTTGATGCCGGAATGCTTCAGCAAAACCCTGCCGGGGATGATGTAAAGGCCATTGCAATCGGATTGGTTCTGATGCAGGATAAAATAAATCCATTGCCTGTTGAAAATAAAAAATTTTCAGGTGGGTCGAAAAATAATTGGAAAAAGAACAGACAATTTTTTTAATTTGGCACAAAATTTTCAAAGCACCCAATGCCTCATGCGAGTCATTCTTTACTGCTTATTTACTTTTTTTTCCTTTCAGGTTTTTGATGCCAGTGCCGGTACCAAAAAACAGCCTTCTAAAGGGACGAAAAAAACAGCCTTCACACCGAATAGGCAATGGGAACTCCGTCTTCGGGAAAGGCTTCGTTCCGGACAGGAAGTCAGGATGCTGGCTCCGGTTTCTGAGGAAAATGTCACAGGTAGCAAGGTCAAATTTTCATGGGAGAGGAATCAGGAAAAGGGTAAACTCTTTCTTGGTATCCTGAGCAATGAAAATATGGAGGTTTTTTACAGAGAAGTTTTCGACAGCCAGGCCCTTATTGATGCCAAAGAAAACAACCTCAAGCCGGGTTTGTACTATTGGGTGCTCGAGTCCGAGCAGGATGTTTTGGCGGTTGGAAAATTCTATTTCCGGAAGTAGTGCTTTGATTTCCACGGGTTTCATCCTTCTTCTTTTTGGTTTTTTGTTTCTGATATTGGGTCTTGTCCAATGCATCAGTTCAAAAAAATTTCTGGGTTATCTGCTCGGTCTTGAAATCATCATCAATGCAGCCAACCTCAACCTCGCCGCATGGATAGAACTCAGCCCCATCCGCACGGATATTGAGCCCATGATTCTGATGATAATCGGATTTGCCGCCATTGAAACGGTGGCTGCACTCTCCATTTTTTCATGGGCTTCGCGGCAACTAAGATTATTAGGTTCTCCTCTCAGTATTTAATTTTTATTAAACAAAAGGATTTATCCGGGAAGCCCTTTTCCGGAATCTGACAGTTCGTTTTGCCTGAAATAGGCTACGATTCCTGCCCGGATGGTTTTTTCTTTATCTCCTGAGTGCTGGGTTTCGCTGGGTTCAAACACCGGCCAACCATGGTCAGTTCCTGTCCTTTTAAAAAGCCCCTGGGTTTCGAGCACAGTCAAAACACCCAGATTGATAAGGTCGAGTTTTTCTTCTTTGCCATGCTTCGATTTCACTTCCGGGCTTTCCTGATATCCAATCAAAAGCAGAATGGCCTCCAGGGACGGCTTCTTTTTAAAGCGCTTAATAAATTGAAATTCAATCGTTTTGAACTCTTTTTCCAACAGTTCGTCTGACATGATTTGAGATTTCAATCTAAATTTTCGGCTCTCTGAATTGAGAAAAAAGAAGGTTGATTCCGGTACTCAGGTATTCCAATATAAAGGGTCGGTCAGAATCTGATTTTTGCTCCTATTCCATTGCACATTAGTCCAACCTCGATTTCGGAACGACTCCGGCCGACTTTTTTAAGGCCGTTGTTGTACAGGTTTACTGCGTTTCTTGCATGTTTGGAATAGGCACCGGAAAAAGTCATGGACACCACAGTGAGTCCTGCACCAATGCCCGCCAATACCCAATTGGGCTTTCCGCCAGCCGCAGCAGTGCCAAGTGGCCAGCCAATCAAAAAGCCTCCCGGTAATCCGAAAATCATTCCGGCATTGTAATTCCTGGTGGCAATTTTCATTTCTTCAAAGGCCTGAGCATTGGAGCGGGTAATGAATAAAAGCTGTTTGGGACTCAGATTTTGACCGTTTTGCCGGAAGGTTGTTCCAAAACTCCGTTTTACTTCAATGGGCTGAGCCCCAACCTGCCCAAAGGATTTCAATGCGGCAATAAGTAAAACAGATGCAATCCATATTTTCATAAGAGGTATGGTATTAAGTTTAAAAAATTCCGGAACAAACTTACCGATACTTCCCGATATCTGATTTTTTCATCGTTTTTTCTCCGGGTTTTTTGGGCAGGCAAAAGGTTTGGCTGTTTGAAATGCAGCATGCTATCCGGCTTGGTTCGCACCGGATTCCGTAATGGCATTCCGCTTTCACGGGCATGCAAAAAACAGGCAGAAGGGTACATTCAAATCTTACTTCACATTCCTGCAGGAACAGGAATCGCAGGAGGCCCGGCTTGCAAAACCCAGAACGGTACATCCGCTGTAGCGTACCAACTGGCAACTCCGCGTTTCGGAATCGTAAAAATACCTTTCGTAGTAGCTGCCGCAAGTGCTTTTGGAGGGAGGGGTTTGGGCGCAGGTAAAATTGTTGTCGAAGGCGCATGCCGGACCGGATGCCTGGTCTTTTTTGCAGGAAGAAAATAAAAAGGCAGAAGCCATCAGGGCAACATAAAGACCGGTTTTTAAATCATCATAAAAGACCGATGGGCTTGTCATGGCAGGTTGATTGGTTTAAATTTAAGAACGAAGAAGCAAATTGAGCGAAATATTCCGAATTTTGCAGACTCTTTCTGCATGGATCAGATTAAAAACATCAAAGCCTGGTTGCAGGAGCTCAGCCCGGATAAAAAGCTGCACGAAGACAGCATCCTCATCGGCAGGCATCCTGCGGGCGGCACCCGGATTACCCTTTTGGGTATGGGTTGCTGTCAGCCGGCGGCAAGAATAGAAAAAAAATTGGACGACATCCGCCAAGCGGACGTTGCTGCGATTGCCCACCTCATCCGCCATAAGCATTAGTTCTGTATGAAACTTCACAATGCGGTAAACAAAAAGGAATTGAAGCAGAAAGTGGTTCTGGAAGGGGAAGATCGGCATGTGGTTTCCTTATACAAATACCACCGTCTGCCCAATGTGCACTTGTTTCGTGATCATCTCTACATCCTGCTGGAGCCCCTTGGAGTGCTGGGGCGCATTTATGTGGCTACTGAAGGCATTAATGCCCAAATCAGCGTACCGGTTAAAAATTGGGATCTGTTCAAAGAAAAGCTGGAAGAAATTACCTTTTTGAAAGGCAACCGCCTGAACATGGCGGTGGAAGAAGACCCGGCCTCTTTCGCGGTGCTGAAGGTAAAGGTGCGGAAGAAAATTGTGGCCGATGGTTTGGATGATGCCAAATTCAATCCTGCGGATACGGGTACGCACCTGAATGCCGAAAAATTCAATGCTATCCTGGATCAGCCCGGCACTGTCCTGGTAGATATGCGCAACCACTACGAGAGCGAAGTCGGCCATTTTGAAGGGGCTGTTTTGCCCGATGTAGATACCTTCCGTGATTCACTGCCCATAGTGGAAGAAATGCTGGAACCCCACCGCGAAAAGAACATTGTAATGTATTGCACCGGTGGTATCCGCTGCGAAAAAGCCTCTGCCTGGTTCAAGCACAGGGGGTTTAAAAATGTATTTCAATTGGAAGGCGGCATCATTCAATATGCCAACGAAGTACGCCGCCAGGGGCTGGAAAATAAATTTCACGGCAAAAACTTTGTATTCGACGACCGCCTTGGCGAAAGGATCAGCGATGAAATCATCAGCTGCTGCCACCAGTGCGGGAAGCCATGCGACGACCATACCAACTGCCGGAACGAGGCCTGCCATCTACTTTTTATCCAGTGCGAAGATTGCCGTGCCGAAACGGAAGGCTGTTGTTCGGAAGAATGCAAAACCATTGCAGCATTGCCTGAGGATGAGCAGCGACAACTCCGCCGCGGTGCACCAGTTCAGCGGAATGTATTTCGGAAGGGCAGGGCAGTAGAGAAGATCCGGCGGGCGGCTGCCGGCCAAAATCCGGCGTGATGCGGCTACCTTTACAGCGGAGAAACCGATGAACCATCCCAAAATCCAACACACAGTAAACAACCATCCGTATTCCTGTTTCCCCAACCAATTTAGCGCATGATATTATCAGGAAAAGAAATTCAAAAACGCCTCAACCGGGATATCTTCATTGAGCCTTTTGATCCGAGGCTGCTCAATCCCAACAGCTATAACCTGCGGCTTCACCATGAATTGATGGTGTACGAAAACCCCGTGCTGGACATGAAGACGCCGAATCCTACCCGGATGATTACCATACCGGAGGAAGGTTTGTTGTTGGAAACCAACAAGTTGTACCTGGGCAGAACGGTGGAGCATACCAAAACAGACAAACTG
>CANHCT010000109.1 GCA_947459175.1 Hymenobacteraceae bacterium | reverse complement strand
GGGAGTATCGATGATGTTGATTTTGATGTCTTTGTAGCGAACCGATACATTTTTGGAAACGATGGTAATGCCCCGCTCCCGCTCCAGGTCATTGTTATCGAGAATCAGGTCCTCAAACTCCTGATTTTCACGGAAGATTTTGGATGCGTGAATGATTTTATCTACCAGAGTAGTTTTGCCATGGTCGACGTGGGCGATGATGGCTACATTGCGAATTGCCTGCATATAGCTGAAAATGGCCGCAAAAGTACGGCTTTTTTCGGCAGGAATGGTTGTCGAATTGTAAATTCGTGATTTTGAACCTGAAAGATGGTGAGCCCGAAAGCCAATACGGCCTTTTGAAAATCGGAGAATTCAGCCCACCTGATTGTATTTTTTGTTCATTTGCATACTCTTTCATCCCTTCCGCCGGTGCATTTATCAGATTTTTTTCATTTGCTCTTTCTTCATCAGGTGCGGTATCTGGTCTGCGGCGGAGTAGCCATAAATCTGTACGGGATACCCAGATCAACAGCAGATTTGGATATTATACTGGATTTTGAGGAAGAAAATCTCCAAAGATTCAAAGCCTGCATTCAGCAATTGGGATTCCAAAATTCGATTCCTGTTTCGTTGTTGGAACTTTCCGACGAAACAAAACGCAGGGATCTGGTTGAAAATAAGAACCTTGTGGCATTGTCTTTTTTCAGCACTACTTTTCAAATGGCTACCCTCGATGTTTTGGTGGATTTTCCGTTTGACTTTGAAATGCTTTGGAAGAACAGAACCGAAAGAAAACCTCTGAAAGGAAGTCCTTTGTTTCTGGTATCGGTTGAAGATCTGGAAAATTGAAAGAATATTCCAACCGGCAGCAGAACAGGCTCGATATTGAATCGCTCAAAAAACTATTTCCCGATAAATTCTGAATGGCGGTAACCCCAAAGAAAGAAAACGAAGAAATCGGCTTTCGCTACCATGTAACGATGGAGCAAATGCTGGAGCACCAAAAAAGAAGCACGGAGGAAATCTTTGACTGGCTTGAAAAATTTGCTGCTTTCCTTCGGGATTACCAAAGCGATGAAGACAAGGAACGAATGAGGAAGATGAAAAATAAAAAGACTACTCCGGATTGAGAAAAAATCCATGCCACATGGTTTTTTTCTCTAAAAGTTATCTCCCGTCCTGCACCCTGTTTCCCTATCTTGGAAATCAATGTTTACATTTGCCGCCATTCCAAACGGCAAAACGATGAAATTTCATTTTTTACACATAGCAGCCTTTGTGCTTGCTCTGGCCACAGCTTCGGCCAACCCTGTTCAAATCAGTTCTCCCAACGGGAAAATCAAACTCAGATTCATGGTAGATGCCTCAGGGCAGGCCATGTATTCGGTTGATTACAAGGAAAAACCGGTGGTGGAAAATTCCCGGCTCGGAATCAGACTGAAAGACTCCGTGAATTTCGGCAAATCGTTCCGAATCAGAAAGGTAGACTCTGCCCGGGTAAATGAAAACTGGAACCCGGTCTGGGGCGAGGTAAAAACCATCGAAAACAACTACAAAAGCCTGAGCATCACCCTGGAAGACAACCAGAGAAAGCCCTGCGTTTTGAAAATCCAGTTCCGTGTATTCAACGATGGCCTCGGTTTTCGCTACGAATTTCCGGAGCAGCCCAACATGCAGCATTTTGTACTTGCTGAAGAACTGTCGCATTTCAACCTCACCGGTGACCATAAAATATGGTGGATGCCTGGCGATTTTGATACCAACGAGTACAACTATTTTACCTCGCAAATCTCTGAAATAGAGAAGATTTCAAAGAAAAGAGATGGTGCAATTTTTACGGCCACGCCCATCAAAGGGGCTTTTGTACAAACACCACTCATGGTCCGCTCGGCAGACGGAATTTACATGAACATCCACGAGGCCGCACTCATCAATTATCCGGCCATGGACCTGAAATTCAATACTGCCACCTTCGAAGCCAAATCGGAACTGGCCAACGATGTAATCGGCAACCTCGCTTACCTCTACACTCCTTTCAATACCCCCTGGCGCACCCTCATCATTTCTGACGATGCCCGTGACATTGTGTCCAGCAAACTGGTACTGAACCTGAATGAGCCTTCCAAAATAAAAGATGCCTCCTACATCAAACCCATGAAATATGTGGGCATCTGGCTGGAAATGCACCTGGGGCTGTCTACCTGGGATATGGCCGGAACACAGGCGGCCTCCGATGCCGGATCGGACGGGAAGACCAAGAACAGGGTAAAACACGGTGCCACCACCGAAAATACCAGGAAGTACATTGATTTTGCAGCAAAGCATGGCTTTGGCGGAGTTTTGGTAGAAGGCTGGAATACAGGCTGGGAAGACTGGTTTGGCCGCTGGAAAGAAGATGTTTTCGATTTCGTTACCCCTTACCCCGATTACGATGTGGTGTACCTGAACAAATATGCCCGCAGCAAAGGGGTAAATATGATTACCCACCACGAAACCAGCGGTGCAGCCACCAATTACGACCGTTGGATGGATTCTGCCTACAGAGCCATGAACAAGTGGGGAAGCCCGGCCCTGAAGTCCGGATATGTGGGCCGCATCATTCCCCGGGGCGAATACCACGACGGACAGTGGATGGTGAACCATTACCTGAAGGCCATCCAGAAAGCGGCAGATTACAAAATTATGGTGGTGGCCCACGAGCCCGTAAGGCCCACAGGTTTGCACCGCACTTACCCCAATTTTATGGCGGCAGAAGCAGCCAGGGGGCAGGAATTCAACTTCTGGAGCGAAGGCAATCCGCCTGAACACGAAACCATTCTGCCCTTTACCCGCCTGGTAGGCGGACCAATGGACTACACACCCGGTATTTTTAAAATCAAAAAGAGCCACTACTACCCGGGCGCCACAGAACAAGTGCACACCACCCTCTGCAAGCAGCTGGCTCTGTATGTCACCCTGTACAGCCCGGTACAAATGGTAACCGATCTGCCCGAAAACTACGAAGCAAAACCCGATGCCTTCCAATTCATCAAAGATGTGGCGGCCGATTGGGATGACACCAAAGTATTGCTGGCCGAACCCGGTGATTACCTGGCCATTGCCCGTAAGGCTAAAGGAACCAACAACTGGTTTTTGGGGGCCATCTCAGATGAAAATGCCCGCAGCCTGAATCTGGATTTCAGCTTTTTGGAGAAAGGAAAAAAATACAGCCTCACCATATACCGCGATGCCCCCGATGCCAGCTGGGATGGCAATCCGGAGGCCTATGTGATTGAGAAAAAGACCATTACATCCAAAACCAAAATGCCTGTAAATCTGGCAAGGGGCGGCGGAGCAGCGATGAGCATTTTTCCTATGCCGTAAGGGCAAAGACGAGCCATCTTTTTGAAACCGGGGCTTTTGCTCCGGTTTTTTTTTCTCAGCAAACTGGTCTGATAGCAGGCAGATGGTATTCTCCCAATGCTATTTTAAATGGTGAAAGTTTATGCTGATGAGTTCTTTCTGCAAAATGAGAACTCCATCTCTTTTTTCCCTCTTCCTAATCCCCTATGTTTGAGGCCATAAAATTCAAAAATCAACAGAGAACATGAATTGGAAAGGCTTGTTTAAAATCAATGGTCTGGCAGCTGCCCTGCTGGTCTTTTTTGGCTGCTCGGATGTAAAAAATTCACCTGAGTTTCGTAAGGTATTGATGGACAGAGATTCAGCCATGGAAATACTGGAAAACCGCGAAAAGGAAATCGAAGAATTTGCCAAAGAATTTGATCAGATAGAAAAAAACCTCAGCGCCATAGACAGCAGCAAAGCCCGGTTGCTTTTTATGAATACGCAGCCCAAAATGAGTCAAAAGGACAGAATCCACACCCTCATTGCCAATATCTACATTGCACTGGACGAAAACCAGGCCTCCATCAAAAAGCTGGAAGCCCGGCTGAAAAAATCACAGGCTTTGCAGGTGGCCATTAAATCCATGCGCAAAACCCTGGAAGCCAAAGAAAAAGAAATTGCCCGACTCGAAAAAGAACTGAACAACCTTCAGATAGAGGTAAAAAATCTGCAGGATGCCGTTCGCTTCAAAGAAAAGCAACTGGCCGAAAAAGATACCCTGCTGGCCAAAAAAGATGAAAAAATTCAAACCCAGGAAAAACTGATCGGGGACAAGGAAACCGAACTCAACAAGGTATATTTCATCAAAGGCACAAGCAAGGAATTGCAGGCGGCAGGCATCATCAAAAAAGAAGGAGGCATTCTGGGCATGGGCTCGGTAAAAGTACTGAGCGATAAACTGGGCAAAGACAAAATCAAAACCCTGCATCTGAAAAACGACAAAATACTGCCCCTCGGACCAGTGAAGAAGAAAAAAATCATAACCCCTCACCCCAGCGACTCGTATTTCTTCGTGGCCAGAGACGGTCAGTATTACCTTAAAATCTCCTACCCCGATAAGTTCTGGAGCCTCTCCCGATACCTGGTGGTGGTAGTGGACTGATCTTGATTTGCATAGCCGGTGACCATTTATAAAAACCTGGTAAAAACCACAGCAGCAGGTCTGAAAAGGGTTTTTTCCGAAGGACAATATGCTGCTCAGGTTCTGGAGAAATTGCTGTCAGGCGACAAAAGGCTGGGCAGCCGGGACCGGAAATTCATAGCCGAAACCTTCTACGATATGGTGCGCTACTGGCGCCACCTGGAAGTACTCGACGGAAGGATTCCTTTGGCCACCGGTTCGGATTTCTTTTTAAAAGTCTGCCTCTGGCTTGTACACAAGGGCCATGATTTGAGCACATGGCCCGAGCTGCAAGGCTGGGACCCGGAAAAAATCCGTTTGCCTTTGGAAGCCGAGGGAAAGATTCTGGCCTCTTATCCCGATGGCCTCTGGCAATTGGGTGAAGAAGAGATTGGAAAAAACTGGCTTTCGGAAGCCAGTGCCCTGAACGAGCAGGCCCCTATCTACCTGCGGGTCAACCGACTGAAAACCAAGCCTGAAGAGGTGAAGGAAATCCTGAAACAGGAAGGTGTAGGAACCGAAATGCTGCCCCATCATCCGGACGGGCTCAAACTGGCAGACCGCACCAATGTCATCCGCCTGGGCTCATTTCGGAAAGGTTTGTATGAAGTCCAGGATGCGGCATCGCAAAAAATTGCGCCTTTTCTTCAGGCAGAAGCAGGGCACTACATCATAGATGCCTGCGCCGGTGCGGGTGGAAAAACCCTGCATCTGGCAGCCCTAACACAAGACCGGGCCAAAATCCTGAGTATGGATGTGGAAGGCTGGAAACTGGAAGAATTGAAAAAAAGAGCCAGCAGGGCAGGGATAAAATCGGTTCAGACGGAGGTAATCAAAGGCCCGAAAAGCATTAAATTCCTGACTGAAAAGGCCGACCGGGTCCTGCTCGATGCGCCTTGCAGCGGATTGGGTGTTCTGAGGCGACATCCGGATTCAAAATGGAAATTTTCAAGGGAAAAATTTGAGGAAATTCTTGATATACAGGAAGATATTCTGGACCGATACTCCCGAATGGTAAAGCCGGGAGGAAAACTGGTGTATGCTACCTGCAGCCTGATGCCTTCCGAAAATGAAAAACAAGTTGAAAATTTCATTGCCGGCCACCCGGATTTTATTTTGGAAGAAGAGCACCGAACCTGGCCCTCCGAAGGATGGGACGGCTTTTATATGGCGAGGCTCAAAAGACTGGATTCCTGAATTTTGGCCCATTGGTTTTGTATAGCCAATATTGCCGGAGGGCTGAAAACCGGAATCAGTAATCGCCTTCTGTTTCAGGGAGCTGCGCCAGGGCCAAGGCCAGTTGCTCATCGTTTGGCGCTACGCCGTGCCACTTGTGGGAATGCATCATAAAATCGACCCCAAATCCCATCTCGGTTTTCATTAAAAGTAAAACCGGCCTTCCATTTCCCAGAAGTGACTTCGCTTTTTCTATACCGGAGCTTACTTCTTCCAGCCGGTTGCCATTTTCGATCATCAGCACCTGCCAGCCGAAAGCTTCGTATTTGGCTTTCAGGTCAAGGAGGCTGAGAATGCTGTCCACAGGTCCGTCGATTTGCTGCCCGTTGTAATCGATCGTGGCTATGAGGTTGTCCACCTTGTTGTGCGGGGCAAACATGGCCGCTTCCCATACCTGTCCCTCCTGCTGCTCACCATCGCCCATGAGCACATATACAATTGAAGAATCGCCGTTGAGTTTTTTGGCCAGCGCAGCACCAATGGCCACCGAAAGGCCTTGTCCCAAAGAACCCGAGGCCACCCGGATGCCGGGCAGATGTTCGTGTGTGGCAGGATGGCCCTGAAGCCGGGAATTGAGCTTTCTGAATGTGCCAAGTTCGGCCACATCAAAATAACCAAACCTCGCAAGTGTGCTGTACCATACCGGTGAAATATGCCCGTTGCTTACAAAACACAGGTCCTCCCCTCTCCCATCCATCTGAAAATCAGGATTATGATTCATCATACGGCCATACAGGGCGAGGAAATATTCCACACATCCGAGAGACCCTCCGGGATGACCAGATTGGCAGGCATGCACCATCCTGACGATGTCCCTGCGGATTTGAGAACCAAGTTTTTCGAGTTCGGCGATAGTTTTTTGAGGCATTGGTAAGGAAATAAGCCCTGCAAAAGAAAGGAATTTCCTGAATCAGACGGGTTGAAATTTGATTAATCACCGTCGTGAAAACAGGAAATAATAAAATTATCCCTGACAAAATCTCAGACTGAACGGGGAATCCTTTTCTAATTTTATTTAGCTTTTGTGTTACAACTTTATCCCCACCACCAGCACATCGTCTGTCTGATGCTCTTTGCCCTTCCAGGCAAAAAAGTAATCGCGGAGAAAGGACTCCTGTGCATCGGGACCGAATTTTGATTGTGCCATCAAAAGCTCTCTGAACTTATTGACCATCAGTTTTTTACCATTCGCCTCACCAAACTGGTCGGCATAGCCGTCGGTGGACAGAACGAGTTGGTCGATGCCTTCCAGATCGAGGCGCTGGCATTTTTCATTGAAATCGGTATAGGGATCAAAGCCGATACTGGCCGGGGTTGCTTTGATTTCCTTCAGATCGCCTTTTTCAAAATAATACAATGGCCTTCGGGCACCGGCATACACCAGATGGGTGAAGGCAGAATCGAATACACAGAGGGAAATATCGATACCTTCTACGGTATTTTCATCTTTCATTTCGTTGAGGTTGTTGATCAGAGCCAGATTCAGCTGATTCAAAATTTTTCCAGGCTGCAATGCTCCCCGCTCATTCACAATCTGATTGAGCAGTGAGATGCCTACCATACTCATGAAAGCCCCCGGCACCCCATGTCCCGAGCAATCGCCCACAGCCAGAAGGTGAAATCCGTTCTTTTGCGACATCCAGAAAAAATCTCCGGATACAATGTCTTTGGGCAGATTGAGGATGTAGGATTGCGGAAAGGTAATTTTAAACCTTTGCATGGTAGGCAAAAATGCTGTTTGTATGCGCTTGGCATACTTGAGGCTGTCGGTCAGGTTGCGGTTGATGATGTTGATTTTCTGATAAGCATGATTCAACTCCTCGTTTTTCGTTTTTTCCATATCGGCAGCTTTGTTGGCCAGTTCCAAAGCATACCGCGTTTGCATCATCTTGATTTTATTTTCCGTTTCCTGACCCAACATCTCCTTTTTCAAATCCAGATGGGTCTCCAGATGCTTTAAAGCGTCTTCATAATCTCCCTCCATTTTACTTGTATCGGAGAGAAGTTTTTCAATTTTGATGAGCTTCGGAAGGGAATTGGATGCCTCTGAGAGTAGAAGGGCCTTTTTCAAATGGTCTTTTGCTTCCGTTGTGCGGCCCATCCGGTTCAGAATTTCACCGATATCCATGTGGCAGGTAATGATGCCATCAATTCCACTTGATTTCTGTGTATGGGCTTTCTCCCTGATTTCCAGACTTTGCTTGAAATAGTCCAGTGCTTCCTTGAGGTTTCCTTTGCTTCCCAAAATTTTTCCGATGTCCCGCCTGGCTTTGGCCCTGCCCTGATCCAGATTCAGCCGTTCATAAATTTGCAGCGATTTTTCGCAGTATTCAAGACCTTCTTCATTTCTGCCCAGCTTATGGAGTGACATACCGGCATTGTTCATGCTTCTGGCAATACCGATTTCATCCTGTATATTTTGAAAACTTTCAAAACTCCTGTGAAAATATTGAAAAGCCTCTTCATAGGACTCCAGATCAAAATGAAAGCTTCCTGCGGAAAGGAAAGACAAGCCCAGCACCTCATGTTCATCCTGATCCTGCAACTCATCGATGATTTTGTAAATCAGAGCAAAGGCTTTTTCGAATTCACCCTTTTGGCTGTGCAGATTGGACATTACCGCTTCTGCAAAACCTGCTTTTCCAAAATCGCCCAGGTTTCTGAAAAGTTGCTGCGCTTTTTGCAGGGCATTAAAGGCAATTTCGGGCTCAGAACGGTTCCATGCTGTATTTCCGTAGTTGAGATACGCCAGGGCAATGTCGGCCATACTGATTTCGAGCTGAAGCGCGTTGGCCTCCTCCAGATTGGATCCTGCCAAATCAAAAAACTGACCGCTGCCCTGATGCCGGTTTACCCAGATAAATTCATTGGTCACCCGAACTTTTTCGGCAGTATTCAGGTCTTGAATAATAAGATAAAAATCCTCTATTGACCTAACTGTATGTATGTTTGCTACGCTCAACTGCGTTGGTTAAATGTTCTGACGAATTTCTGATTTTCAGACGGTTAAAGGTAAATCCATCTGGCAGGAAAAAATTTGATTAAGGAAAATAAAAAGAAGCATGTTTGTTTTTTTGAAAAGAGAAATGAAAATAAAATGGGTGTAAAAGGAAATCTTCTCTTCAAGTTCAGTATTATAATATTTCTGTTGGTTGCCCTGGCATCACCGGTTCCAGTTTTCTGCAATCCTGATTCGGCCCCGATACTTTCACGGCAAGCCCGCATTTCCATCCTTACCTGCGGTACAGGCACCGAATTGTATGAGGCATTCGGCCATTCGGCCATTCGCATTCAGGATCCGGAACAAGCTCTGGATCTGGTATTTAACTACGGAGTTTTCGATTTTGAACAGGAAAACTTCTATGGCAACTTTGCCATGGGCTACCTCAAATATATGCTGGGGCTCTCCCCGATGGAAGATTTTTTATATGCATTCAAAAGAGACAACCGCTCGGTCCGGGAGCAGGTCCTCAATCTGGATTCTATTGAAAAACATAAGATACTGACTTATTTAGAAGTGAACCTCCGGCCTGAAAACCGGATGTATTTTTACGATTATTTTTACAACAATTGCTCTACAAAAATTGCCGAATTGCTCGACTCGGCGCTGGGACACAGGGTGGCATGGAACCATGCGGAGCAGAAGGGACATCAAAGTTTCCGAAGTTTAATCCGGCAATACACCCTGTTTCAACACTGGGGACGGCTGGGCATCGACCTGGGTCT
>CANHCT010000108.1 GCA_947459175.1 Hymenobacteraceae bacterium | reverse complement strand
TATCATGACCTGAAACCCAAAGAGGCGCTGGTGTTGGATACTGGTACCTTCACTTTTATCGGATTGGAAATGAAAGGTTTGGGAAAAGAGCTTTGGCTCGATGCCCGCAAGGCCAAAAGCATTACCCTTGTCAATTGCCAGTTTACCGGAGAAAAAATGAAAGGGATTGGTGTGCTCAGTTCACGAGATTTGAGGGTAAAATATTGTAGTTTTGAAAACATGGAAGTAGGCATAAAACAGGAATCTATCTCTCAGAAGATCCAAAAAATAGAATTGGTTCACAATTGTTTCCAGGACAACCGTACAGCCATTTCCTTAAACCGCACGGCCAATACCTCTGGCACAGCTATTTACGACTTCACCCTCAAATGCAACCAGTTCAAACTCACCTGTGCCGAAACAAACGCCCCCCCCTGCAACACCGAACCCCTAAGAAAAGGCCTGGTGATTGGAGAAGGGGTGAGGGTGAAAGCTCCAAACAATGGTGGTGACATCGACAATGCAATTGGGGGTACAAATTCTTTTAATACTTCTGGAGATGCCTACCCCAACGCCAACGAATGGCCGGTGGCGTTTGGGACGGATCGGGCGGTGTTTCCAACCAGTTCTGCAAATTTGCAAGCCTTATGGAATAGCCCAATTAATTGGAAATCATTAGAAAATGATCTTTCAAACCCCACTTTGACATACAATAGATACAGAAACGAATTTGTGCATTCAAATGTTATGGAGAGCTTGGCTTTTGAAACTTTTCCTGTTTCCGGCTTAAACGTAAAAACAGCAGGAACGCCTGGAAATCCATCTGGATATGACAATACCTGTCAAGGTTTGATTGATGATCCCGATCCGATTTTCCCTGCAAGAATTGCGGTAGTAACAGATAGTCAATCTGTAACCAGTATTGGTTTTATGGAACTACAATCAGGTCCCTGGCTTGGTGAAGCCATTCCAAATCCAGCTCAAAGCAAAACTAAGGTTTTGGCTTACATTCCGACACAGGAAGAAATGGCTATTTTACAATTTATCGAGTTTGGGACTGGTAAAGTTATTTCTGCAAAAGCCATTTCTGAAAGAGGCAAATTGGAAATCGAGATAGACCTAAGCCATTTTGCTGCCGGGGTTTATGGTTGTCAGGTAATTTTAAAGGACAAAAAACTGGGTGCCAAACGATTTTTGGTTGTTAAATAAATGAGCTTTGGCATTCAAATCATTAAGATCAGGTTCTTGTCTCTATGGGCAAGCCTGGTCTTTTTCCTTTTAACAAATCATTCCCAAGCGCAGCAGGTTATTTGGGCAAAACTATACCCCCTCCCTGAAGGGGATAAAATTACTTGTATTGCTCAGGATACATTTGGAGATATGTATGTGGGTGGAAGTACAAGGAGGGGGCGATACTTCCCTGGTGGAATTTCAAGGGCCATGATTTACAAACTTAACCCTGAGGGAGATACCATATTTTCGTTGTGGCCCGGAATTTATGGTGAGGTTCAAGCCATTTTAGTAGATCATAACCAAGTTGTAAGGTTGGCTGTTTTTAGCGAAAGTAATCTTCCATATCAAACTGGTCTTCACCTCCTAAGTATGACCACTGATGGTCTAATATTCAAAAGAGATACAATTCCCAACATTCTTTATGTAAATAATAGTTGCCTGGGCAAAGACAGTTCATGGATATTATCCGGATTCAGTCTAAATCCTATAAATGGATTATTTTTTGATACTTATGTACAGCGGATAAGAAAAGACGGAACCATAGAACCTTTTTTTACCCTAAACAACAATGTATCAGAACAGGCCCACAGGGTGGAGCAGCTCCCCAATGGCAAATACCTGGTAAGTGGCTCAGGAGGTGGAAAAGTGATTTCTTACACCTTTGATGAAAACCTGACAAATCCACAGCCTTTTGAAACCTGGTATCAGGCCACAGGAGCCAATCCGATGAGTACGGGCCATGTGAGTAGGATAAACAATCAAAGATATATGGTGGGTGGGCAAAGTAATCCTTCTATTGTGGGCCATCAGGATTCTTTAAAGAATTTTTATTGGTCAAGGCGGGATAATGGTGTTCAGATTCCACCCCAGGCTATGCAAGATGGGTCCACAGTTTTTGGCTATAAAACAGGAGCCCCATTGTTTCAAACCTTATATAGATTAGGTCCAGATAGCAGTACTATCTGGAATATGCGCCTAAAAGATAGCCTTGTTACCAGGGGTATGAATGGGTTTGTGGAGATCAATTGTTTCACATATTTTGAAGACCAATCGGCAGTTTTAGCAGGAAAATACTATTTATCCGGTTTGACGGACTTTGACCCCATCTTCCTTCGCATCTCCAACGTCGGCACACCAGTCACCTCCTTATCCAAACCCAAACGAGGCACCCTCTCCAACGAAACCCTGGCCCCCTGGCCCAACCCAACTGGCGGCACGCTGTATCTCAAGCAGCATTTTGATAAAGCGGAAATCCGGCTCTACACCCTGACAGGCAGGGAAGTAGGGCAATACCAGATTCGTTTTGGGCAGCCGATAGAGATTTCACATTTGAAAGGTGGAGTTTATCTATACAGGGCAGTGATTGATGGTAAAAGCTATTCGGGGAAGATCATTAAGAATTGACAATGTACAATTGACAATGAAATACATGCTCTTCTTTTTGGTTTCGATTTCGGCTTATGGACAAAGCCTTCTGAAAGCCGGGGTGTATTCAAAAACCCAAACTATTTTTACAAGTTGTCAGAATTCCCTGCCCCTTATCTCCGGATTTTTCAAAAAAAAACCCCGCATTTCTGCGGGGCTTCGGGTCAATGTATAGTAAGATTATTTCATCACCACCACATGTTCTGCCGGAGCCTTGGGTGCTGCCTGAACATGCTTTTTGCCGGTAGAAATAAAAGGTCCGATTACCAGCGCCACAATGGACATCAGTTTAATCAAAATGTTCATAGAAGGGCCGGAAGTATCCTTGAAAGGATCGCCTACGGTGTCTCCCGTTACAGACGCTTTGTGTGGTTCAGATTTCTTGTAGTACATCTGTCCGTCGATGTTTACGCCCTTTTCAAAAGACTTTTTGGCATTGTCCCAGGCACCGCCGGCATTGTTTTGGAAAATACCCATCAATACCCCCGATACAGTAACTCCGGCCAAAAGGCCGCCCAGCATTTCTGCAGATGAGGTGTCGGCGAAAACGCCCTTAAATCCGAAGCCAACCAAAACAGGGGTCAAAAGGGCAATGGCACCGGGCAGCATCATTTCCCTGATGGATGCTTTGGTAGAAATGGCCACGCATTTTTCATACTCCGGCTTGTTTTTGTATTCCATGATACCGGGAATTTCTTTGAATTGCCTTCTCACTTCTTTTACCATGTCCATAGCGGCACGGCCCACAGCCGAAATGGCCAGTGCAGAGAAAATAAAAGGAATCATGGCTCCCACAAACAAAGCCGCCAGAACAGGTGCTTTGAAAATGTCAATAGAATCGATACCCGCCACACCCACAAAGGCAGCAAACAGGGCAAGAGAAGTAAGGGCTGCGGAAGCAATGGCAAACCCCTTTCCGGTAGCAGCAGTGGTATTGCCTACTGCATCGAGGTTGTCTGTGCGGTGGCGCACTTCTTCAGGAAGACCCGCCATTTCGGCAATTCCTCCCGCATTGTCGGCAATGGGTCCAAAGGCATCAATGGCCAATTGCATGGCAGTGGTCGCCATCATACCGGCAGCGGCTATGGCTACACCATACAGACCGGCAAACGAATACGAAATGATAATGCCTGCGGCCAGTGTCAGGATGGGCAATACAGTAGATTCCATTCCCACAGCCAATCCCCCGATGATGTTGGTGGCGTGGCCCGTAGAAGAGCGGTTGATGATGGACAGTACGGGCCTTCTTCCCATGGCGGTGTAGTATTCTGTGATGATGCTCATCAGGGCTCCCACAATCAAGCCCACAAAAATGGCCCAGAAAACATCCATGGAGGTGAATTCAAAACCCCGGATGCTGAGGGTTTCGGGCAGCATATATTTTACAAGAAAATAAGAAGCGCCCGCAGTGAGAATTATGGAAGACCAGTTGCCAAGATTTAAGGCATTTTGAACGCTGGAATCTTCTTTGGAAACCCGCACAAAAAAGGTGCCCACAATGGAAAAAATCAGGCCCAGACCGGCAATCACCATAGGGAGCAAAATGGGAGAAAGCCCCCCGAATCCATCTCCGGAAGCATCTATTTCCTGACCCAACACCATGGTGGCCAGGATGGTGGCCACATAAGAACCAAAAAGATCGGCACCCATACCGGCCACATCGCCCACATTGTCGCCCACATTGTCGGCGATGGTGGCAGGGTTGCGGACATCGTCTTCGGGAATGCCGGCTTCAACTTTTCCTACCAAATCGGCACCCACATCGGCAGCTTTGGTATAGATTCCGCCGCCTACCCGGGCAAAAAGGGCAATGGATTCAGCACCCAATGAAAATCCGGCCAATACTTCAATGGCCTTGATCATGCCCGGTCCGGTAGCTGAGCCGCCGGCGGCATACATATGATAAAAAACTATGAAAAGACTTCCCAGTCCCAAAACAGCGAGTCCGGCTACGCCAAGGCCCATTACCGTACCTCCGGTAAAAGAAACTGCCAGGGCTTTGGAGAGCGATGTTCTGGCTGCCTGGGTGGTACGCACATTGGCTTTCGTGGCAATGTTCATGCCGATGTAGCCTGCAGTAGCCGAAAGGACAGCTCCGATTAAAAATGAAATGGCAATCACAGGCGAAGAGGTTTCTACCAAAGTCCCGGACCAGGCCAGCAGCAGAGCGGTGAAAATGGCGAAATAGCTAAGGATTTTCCACTCTGCTTTGAGAAAAGCCATGGCGCCTTTGGCAATGTATCCTGCAAGTTCCTGCATGTTGTCGTCTCCGGCATCCTGCTTCGAGACCCAGGCCGATTTGGCCGCCATGACAATCAGTCCCACCAATCCAAAGGCGGGGATGATGTACATTAAGTTTTCCATTTGAAGGTAAAAATTGTTCTGAATACAGCTTTAAAAAAGGACCGCAAATATAGGAAAGGGATTAATCAGTCCTAATAAATTGCAAGCCCTTGCATTTCAGTATTTTAAGCAGGAATGTGCTGTCGGCCCGGCTTTCTGTACCGGGTTTTTTTGCTCTTTTTCCAAAAACCGGCTTTCCCAAAAATCATTTTTCTCACCTGCTCCGGTACCCGGAATGCCAGCCTTCAGACCCGGATACAGCTTCTTTACCCGCAGGGATGGCCGGCTTGAAGAGGGCTCAGAAGGCAGATTTTTGTCCTTTCCTGCACAAATATTTTGCTTTACTTTGCCCGGTAACCTTTTTAACAAAATGAAAAATTTCCGTCTTCTCAAAAATACCCTTTTTGTATTCTTTCTGCTTTTTACAGGTCAGGCATTTTCTCAGGGCAAATTCGATAAATGGCCCGAGCTGAAGGCCTACCACGCTGTGATGTCGGCCACCTTTCATCCCAGCGAAACGGGTGACCTTGCGCCGGTGAAGAAACGGGCCGGTGAATTGGCCGAAAAAGCAAAGGCCCTGGCTGCTGCTAAAATTCCGGACGAATTCAATAAAGAGGAAATTGCCGCGGCCGTAAAAAAACTTGCTGCCGACAGTCAGGCCCTGGCCAAACTCATTTCTTCCAAAGGCAAAGACGAGACCATCAAATCAGACCTCGGCAAGCTGCACGATACTTTTCACCTCATTGTGGAAAAGTGCTCCGGCGAAGACCATCACCACCACGGCCACGATCACGGCCACGAAGGACATGGTCATTGATTCCTTACCCTCCGAAAGGCTGAGGAGATCAGCATGATGGCAGGATTCTTAGAATTCAGGAAATCCTGCTCAGGACCTGGGCTCTCCCATGCGGTGCAGGCATTGTTCGATTTTCCTTTTCAGTTCCGGACTGGCTTCTGCAAGGGGCATGCGCACACCGGCCCCGCAAATTCCAAGGCCGGATAATACCGCCTTGATTCCCACCGGATTTCCTTCTTCGTACAGCAGGGGATTCAGGTCAATCCAGTTTTTCCAGATTTGGGCGGCTTCCTTGTAATCAGAGGCCATGCACAGCCTTACCATTTCCGCAAATTCTGCCGGCCAGGCATTGGCCAATACCGATATAACCCCCTCAGCACCAATGGAAATGAGGGCAGGGGTGAGCATATCATCCCCCGAAATGAGCAGAAAATCTCCGGGTTTGCCGGCTGCTATGGCCATACATTGCTCCACATTTCCCGAGGCTTCTTTGATGCCGGCAATATTGGGATGCCGGGCCAGTTGCAGGGTGGTGCCTGCGCTCATATTGCTGCCCGTTCTTCCCGGTACATTGTAGAGAATGACAGGTTTGGGGCATGCATCGGCAAAAAGACTGTAATGGGCCAATATTCCGGCCTGCCCCGGCTTGTTGTAATAGGGCGAAACAGATAAAACAGCATCGATACCGGTCCAGTCCCAGTCTTCCATCCCGCGAATGAGTTGGCCGGTATTGTTTCCGCCCATACCCAGCACCAGCGGTTTTCTTCCGGCTGCCACCGAGCGTATGGTATTGAAAACCTCTTTTTTTTCGGCCTGGCTCAGGGTAGCCGATTCTCCTGTGGTCCCCAGGGCCACCAGGTAGTCTGCACCCTGGCACACATGGTCCACCAGTTTTTCGAGGGCCCCATGGTCCGGATCGCCGTTGGCATTCATGGGAGTGACCAATGCCACCCCGGTTCCTTTCAGGTTAATCATTATAAATCAGCAATTTCGTGTATTTCAGCATTTGCTCCAGGGTGTGGTCCAGGTCGTTCCAGTCTTGATTCTGAACCATCAGCTCAAACAAATGGGTTCTTTTTTCGTCGAACAATCCAATCCTGCAATTGGCGCGGGTCTGGCTCAGCACGAGGTCGAATATGGGCTGCGGCTCCGATTCCACACAAAATAAAAAGTCGAACTGGGTATCCAGAAACTGCCTCATTTTGGGCGAGTTGATTTCTCCCTTCCAGTTGATGTCCGATTTTTTGAAGTAATCGAAGTAGAAGTTGTAAGGGTTGCTGGAATATTGCTCGAAGTAGGTGAGGACCTTCAGTTTTTTATGGTCCTGTTCCAGTTTTTTGATGAACCGGCCCAGAGGCTCCGGGTCGGCGGAGGGCCCGAGGTGAAACAAAATACCGATTTGGTTTACCTGATGGTAGTTGAGGGTATTCCGGGGATATATATCCTTTGCCGTCCGGGCTTTGGCGCATTGCCGGTTGATCATCCAATCCTTGACTAAATCCCGAATCATGCCTTATTGTCTTCAGGCAGTTTGCCCATCAAAAAAATTCAATACTAAAATATTTGTGCTTTATGGCCAATTTTGGCAGTCCCATCGGGCAATTATTTTTTGTTAAAGTACTTATTCAGAGGTGAATACATCGTATCAAGTCTTTCCTGAAAAAGAGAATCTGTTTCAGGAATTTTTCTCAGCAATGTCCGGGAGAAGGATTTTTGTTTTAACCGACCGGAATACCAAAAAGCATTGCTGGCCGCAGGTCCGGGAGGCCTTGCCGGTAAACACAAAGGTACTCACCCTGCCGCCTGGCGAAAAGCATAAGAACCTGGCCACATGTGAAATAGTATGGGAATGGCTCACCCGCCACCATGCAGACCGCAGCGCCCTGTTGGTCTGTCTTGGCGGAGGAGTTGTCGGCGATTTGGGAGGATTTTGTGCCTCAGTTTACAAGAGGGGCATACCTTTTGTTCAGATTCCCACCTCATTGCTGGCTATGGCAGATGCTTGTCTGGGGGGAAAGACGGGAGTCGATTTTCACCATTTCAAAAATCAATTGGGAACATTTTCTGCAGCAGAAAAGGCCTTGATTTGGCCCGGATTTTTGAAAACCCTCCCGCAGGCAGAACTTTTGTCCGGCTTTGCAGAGGTCATCAAACATGCCCTCATCGCCGATGCCGGTGCCTGGCAAATCCTGAGAAAAAAGGAGTTGATGGGACAGGATTGGGAAAAACTGATTCAAGCCTCCCTTGCTGCAAAGGCCCGGATTGTAGAAAATGATCCCCTGGAATCGGGTGAAAGGCAAAAACTGAATGCTGGCCATACCTTAGGCCATGCCCTTGAGTCATGGCTGCTGAAATCCGGCAAGCCCCTGCCCCATGGCCATTGTGTGGCGGCCGGTTTGGTCATGGAAAGCCGCATTGCTTTGGAAAAGGGTTTGCTTCAGGAGCACGAACTGATTGAAATGGAGGAACTGATTTTTTCTTTATACGGAAAAATTGAATTCCGCAAAAGAGATTATAATGCCATCGTCCGCTTTACGCTTCAGGACAAAAAAAATCAATCCGGGATAGTAAAAATGGCCCTGATAGGTCCTGCAGGCCATTGTCATACCGGTATGGATGTTTCAACCGAAGAACAAATCATGGCATTGGAATACTATGCAGGCGTATGAGGAATCAAAGGGTCCTAAGAATATCTACATAAAAAAAACAGATTAAATTTTTTTTTCAGTGCACGGATTACACTTTTGCCCCTGCTATGAAAAAATTATACATCACCCGGATTTCGTACATTATGGTATGTGCCATTTTGTTTAGCTCCTGCGGAACCATTGTAGGCGGTTCCTATTACAAAGCATACTTCAATGTTCCCACATCCCCCAATGCCCGTATTTATTTGAATAACAACCTGATCGGAACCGGTTCTGCTTTTGCCACCATCAAAAGGTCCAATGCAGATAAGCTGGATATCACGGTAAAAAATGACGGTTGCCAGGATCAGATATTCTCCTACAGGGCCAGAGTCTTCAGAGGCTGGGCCCTGTTTTTTTCAATTATTGGCTGGACCGGGGCTTATTCCGGCATTCCCCTTCCCTGGGGAGTAGTGGTGGATGCCGCTACCGGTTCGCTCTGGAAACCAAGTGTTTATGATCAGGGGATTCAGAAAATAGATTATAAAAGTTATCGGTATGTTCTCAATTATACCGGATGCCAGGAAGCAGGAGACAACAACAATGTAAAAAATAAAGACAACGGGCTTGACCAGATATTTCTCTTCAATGGCTCCATTATCAAAGGTTTCATTTCGGAGGAAGAGCCCAATAAGTCTCTGAAAATAACCGATTCTGCCGGCAACATTTTTGTTTTCAAAATGGAGGAAATACAAAAAATAGTCAGGGGGAGAAAATAAATTCCCCCTGAGAACAGACAGAACCTCTGCGGCCTTGGTGTGCAAATTTTTTGCAATGCCTAAAAAACAATGCCTAATATTGCTGAAGGTCAGGCCTGAGCCCTCATTTGTGTTGCAAGATGCAGCGCAGATATCCGGTTTCAGGTCCTGCTTAACTTCTGATGATGGAAAAAAAATCCGGTTCCCCTTCGGCAGGTTCTCTTTTGGTATCACTTCAGATTGTCCTCCTGTCGGTGGTCGTTCTGTATTTCGGCAGGGGTTTGTTTGTGCCCCTTTCGTTTTCATTTCTGATTGGTTTTGTGCTTTTTCCGGT
>CANHCT010000107.1 GCA_947459175.1 Hymenobacteraceae bacterium | reverse complement strand
GCCGGATTTACATCCTTCAGAAGCCAGGATGTAATCGATGCGCCAGCCCAGATTCCGGGCCCGTGACCCTGCCCGCTGACTCCACCAGGTATATTGATGCGGTACGCCGGGATGAAAATGCCGAAAGCTGTCGGTCAGTTTTCCTTCTTCCAGAAGCCTGCTCATCCAGGCCCTTTCTTCGGGTAAAAATCCTGAAGATTTGGCGTTCGACTTGGGATTGTGGATATCAATGGGATGGTTGCAAATGTTGAAATCACCGCAGAAAATCAGGTTTTTATGTTTGTTTCGGAGGGCCTGCTGGTATTCAAAAAAGAATTCCATCCACTCATATTTTACATTCTGCCGCACATCGCCGGTGGTGCCCGAAGGCGCATATACACTTTGAACCGCCACATTCCCAAAATCGAGGAGCAAATGGCGGCCCTCGGCATCAAACAAAGGATGTCCGCAGCCATACACCACCTCTACAGGCTCCGCTTTAGAAAAAATGGCCACCCCGCTGTAGCCCTTTTTTTCTGCCGGAAACCAGAAATGCCGGAAACCAAGGTCAGAAAGCCGCCCGGTATCCACATCCGATTCCAGGGCTTTGGTTTCCTGAATACAAACCACATCGGCCTGATTTTCAGCTAAAAAATCAATAAAACCCTTCTTTATTGCGGAACGAATTCCGTTTACATTGTAAGTCAGTATTTTCATACAGGATCTTTGCAGGCCAAATTTTCATGCAAAGGAAAAACAAAGCCCGGCTTTAATTTCAAAATTCATTCCAGACCCCTGTTTCTTCAAAGCCGGAAGGGGACAGGTCAGAATCCCATTTGCCGGCAGGGCAATATTTTTGAAAAGGAGGCTTACCTTAGCCGCCCTTTTTGCAAACAAAAGCGACCAATTTTATGAATCTGAACAAAGACCTGTATCGGGCCCATCTGGTATTGCTCACCGATCTTTACCAGCTTACCATGGCACAGGGTTTCTGGAAAAAAGGAATTGCTGAGCGGAATGCGGTTTTTCATTTGTACTTCCGAAATCCGGTTTTCAAAGGGGGATATGCCATTTCCTGCGGCCTTCAATATGCCGTAGACTGGCTCGAAAACTTTCATTTTGAGCCCGATGATCTGGACTATCTGTCCAGCCTTCGCAATCCCGATGGGACTGCGCTTTTGGATCGGGATTTTTTACAACATCTTGGAAATCTGAAATTTACTTGTGATGTAGATGCCATAGAAGAAGGACGGGTAGTTTTTCCGCAGGAGCCTTTGGTGCGGGTAAGAGGCCCCATTTTGCAGGCCCAGTTGGTGGAGACATTCCTCTTGAATGCCATCAATTTTCAAACCCTCATTGCCACCAAAGCGGCCCGCATTTGCTACGCTGCCAAAGGCGATCCCGTTCTGGAGTTTGGCTTAAGGCGGGCCCAGGGAATAGACGGCGGCCTTTCGGCGAGCCGGGCATCTTATGTAGGAGGCTGTGTGGCCACTTCCAATGTTTTGGCAGGAAAAATTTTTGAAATACCCGTACGGGGTACCCATGCCCACAGTTGGGTAATGGCATTTGCCTCAGAAACAGAGGCTTTTGAAGCATTTGCCGCCTCGCACCCCGGAAATGCCGTTTTTTTGGTTGATACCTACAATACCCTGAAAGGAGTGGAAAGGGCCATTGAAGTAGGCCATAAACTCAGGGCCAAAGGCTACGACCTGGCCGGCATCCGGCTCGACTCCGGCGACCTGGCGTATCTCAGCATCGAGGCCAGGAGAATATTGGACGAGGCAGGATTTGAAAATACCAGCATTGCGGCCAGCAATGATTTGGATGAATACCTGATTAAGAGCCTCAAAGAACAAGGTGCCCGGATAAACATCTGGGGCGTGGGCACCAATCTGGTATCTGCCTCAGACCAGCCGGCTCTCGGAGGGGTCTATAAACTGACTGCCTTTCAAAATGAAAAGGGGGAATGGGAGCACAAGGTGAAACTGAGTGAACAGGCCGGTAAAATCAACATTCCGGGAGTGCTGCAGGTCAAGCGTTTTTCTGATGGGAAAACCATTTTGGGCGATATGATTTTTGATGAAAATATGGGTTTTGGCCTGCCTGCCACCATCATCGATCCGGCCGATTTCACCAAGAGAAAGGAAATTCTTCCCCAATGGGATTCAGAAGATTTGCTTGTACCTGTTTTCAGGGCCGGCAAGTGTGTATATCAGCGGCCCGCCCTCGATGAGATAAAGCGCAGGGCCAGAAATGAACTGGCATTGCTCCACCCCACCATTAAGCGGTTCGAAAATCCCCACAACTACCCGGTAGGTCTGGAAGAAAACCTGTTTCAGACCCGGGCCGATATGGTGTTGAAAATGAAGAAGAACTGATTCAGGCAGGGTAATGTCTTCCTTTCCATGTAAAAGAAGGAGAAAGTAAAATCCGTATGCCCATAAACAGGACATACAGGCTGTATGGTATCTGAAACAGAAATACTTTGCCGCTGTTGTGCTGATAGCCGGGGGTGTGGCAAAAGTTTTTAATAAACAGGGTTTCGGCAAAATTCTTCCCTGCATACAGGCAAAAAGCCAATACCGGATAATGAATGCCTGTGAATACAAGGGTAAAAAGAAATACCGCGTGAAAAAACCAGATCAGCAGGGCCATGGCTGCATTGGCACCCCGAAGGCCCGATTTCCATTTTCCTGCCCATCTCACTTTTTGATTGATGAGTTCCGCTAAACGGGGATGTGCATCGGTTTCCACTCCCGAATGTTCCAGCAGGCAGTAAGCAATTTTTTCACCTCCTTCATGCAGCTGATGCAGCAGAAATACATCGTCACCCGAAGCCAGGAATTCATCTTTTCTTTTTGCTGCTGCCTCAAGCCAGGCCGTTTTGCTGATGAGAAGATTGGCCCCGTTGCAGAAATTGGGCTTTTTCATAAGAATTCCGGCTGCTGAAGTGGCCATGAGGGCAGCCGTTTCGAGCATTTCCAGTATCTGGATCAGGGTTTGGGCATGCACCTTCACCGGACCACAAACCATAGCTGCATTTTCATGATGCTGCACCAGCATCAGGTCGTTCACCCAAAAGGCGGTCATCCGGCAATCGGCATCGGTAAACAGCAGAAAATCATGTTTTGCAAGTGAAACCCCGAATTCGATGGCAGCTTTTTTTCCTGTTTTTCCCTGCGGGATTTTTGCTAAAGTAACATTCTGAATATCAAACTCTTTTATGTATTTTTCGGCACATAAAAAACCGTCATCTTCCGAATGATCGTCTGCCAGAATAATCTCCAGAAGGTCTTGCCGGTATTGAAGTTTCGAAAGGCATTCCAATAAGGCCGGTAGATTTTTTTCTTCATTCCGGAAAGGAATGACAACAGAAACCGAAGGCAAAGCATCGGGAACAGGCCAATTTTGCTGTTCTTTGCGGGCCCTGTCGGTAATAACGGAAATCCGGATCAGAAAAAGCGCATAGGCCAAAACCGGTACCGCAAGAAATATTGCTGCAGATAGAAAAATGCCCATAAAACCCCTGACCAAAAATTTGCCGCAAGATAAAATCATTCTGGGAATTGATCCCGGCACCCGGATTTTGGGCTATGGTGTATTGCTGCAACAGGGCCGCAACCTGAAAGCACTTCAATTGGGTATCATCAAACTCGACAAATTCAAATCGCACGAAGTGAGGTTGGGTAAAATCTACGAAAAGGTGACCCAACTGATAGAAGAGTTTTTGCCGGACGAAATGGCCATAGAATCACCATTTTACGGAAAAAATGTTCAGATTGCCATAAAACTCGGAAGGGCGCAGGGAGTCAGTATGGCGGCTGCCATTGCCCGACAGATTCCGATTGCCGAGTATGCCCCGAAAAAAATCAAACAATCTGTTACAGGCAACGGCAATGCCAGCAAAGAGCAGGTTGCTGCAATGGTAATCAGACTGTTGCAAATCAATCCTGAGAATTTCCTGCTCGATGCCACCGATGCCCTCGCTGTAGCCATTACCCACAGCAATCACGGAGGAAATACCCCGGAAGTGTCGGGCGGCTGGGATAAATTCATCAAAGAAAATTCCCACCGAATCAAATAAACCGCCATCCTGTCCCATCCATCCTGCCTATCATTGCTTCTCAGTATATTGGTGTAATTCGCTCAAAATCAGCTGCTTGGTTTCTGATTTTTTTTCAAATGCGAAATTCTGTGATTTCAATTTTTCCTTTCGCCGGGGAATAGGGCTTTCTTTGCATTCTTTTTTTTGAATCGAATAATAAGGATTGAGAAAGGCAAGCAAGTGGCAACTGATCAAAGGTATATTCTTCAACATGGGTTGGGGCTATGTGCTTTTCAGGGCCCGCTTTGAATGGATGCGAAAAACAGGCTGGCTCAAAAAGCGCTTTCCCGTTGATCCGCCCCTTCTCCATTATCCTGCCTGGAAGCCATTTTCTTCCGGCTTCTTTTGGGTTTGGGGAGCAAGAGAAGATCTGAACATGACCAAAAGTCCTGTCCCGGTTCTTCAGGAAAAAGCCCTGAAAATTCTGGAAGGCAAAATTTCTCTTTTCAATTCTTTTGAACACACCTTTTCGGGTCCCGATTCCTGGATCATCCATCCCGAAACCGGATACCGGTACGATACCTCCCTGCATTGGACCCAAATACCGGACATCAGCCCGGAGGCCGGAGACATCAAATATGTATGGGAAAAATCCCGGTTCACCTATCTGCATACCCTCATGCGCTACGATTTTCATTTCGGGAGCGACCACTCCGAATGGGTGATGCAGGAGCTGGAGAGCTGGATGAACCGCAATCCCATCAACCGGGGCCCCAATTTTCGTTGTTCACAGGAAATCAGCCTCCGCTGCTTCAACTGGCTGGGCGCCCTGAGTTTCTACCGCAACAGCCCTTCCCTGACCGAAGAGCGCTGGCAAAAAATAGCCCATTTTCTTTATTGGCAACTTCACCATGTATGGGAGAATATCCGGTTTTCAAGGATAGCGGTACGAAACAACCATGCCATTACCGAGTGTTTGGCTCTGTATATCAGTGGAATAATTTTTCCGGACCTGCCGGGCACACAGAAATGGAAAGAAAAAGGCAAAGCCTGGTTCGAAGAAGAAATTGAATATCAGGTGTATCCTGATGGCAGCTACATCCAGCATTCGATGAACTACCACAGGGTAATGGTTCAGCTGCTTACCCTGGCCATTCGCTTTGCCGAACTGGCCGGCGAAAAATTTGCACCTGTGGTATATGAGCGGGCGGGAAAAGCCCTTGATTTTCTGCGCTTTTGCCAGGACCCTGTGTCGGGCAAGATGCCCAATTACGGGGCAAACGACGGGGCTTTGTTCTTCCAGTTCAGCGACTACGATTTCCGCAATTATACCAGTCAGATTCAGGCACTTGAGGCGGCCCTCTATGGCAAAATACCCGGCATGGAAGAAAGCGAAGAGTCCGAATGGTTTGGATATGCAGCAGTGCCTTACCTCCGGGCCAAAACAGGACCTTCGGAATCTATGCACATGTTTCCTTCGGGAGGATATGCTGCCATAAAGGAAAAAGAAACCCTTACTTTCCTTCGCTGCGGCCGGCACCGCGACCGCCCTTCACAGGCCGACAACCTCCATTTGGATATCTGGTACCGGGGCGACAACCTGTTGCTGGATGGAGGAACATACAAATACAACACCAAAGAGTCTGATATTCAGTATTTTTTTGGAAGCCGAAGCCACAATGTAATCATGGCAGACGGAGAAAATCAAATGCTCAAAGGGCCGCGGTTTGTGTGGCTTTACTGGTCTCAGGCCACTGGATTTTCGGCAAGACAAGAAGAAAATGAGTGGATATTGTCGGGCGAGGTCTTGGCTTTTGCCCAAACCGGCAGGCGGATTGTACACAAAAGAACCATCCGCAAAACCCGTGGTCAGCCCATTTGGAAAATAGAGGACCGCATTTCAGGGAGATTTGAAAAAAGTCTGGAACTCCTCTGGCATCCTTCGCCTTTTGCATTGCAGCATTTTTCTTTTGAAGTAAAGGACGGAAACGGAAAAATTCTCCTTCCCTCTACCGAAACCGGTTATGTTTCGGATTACTATGGCCGGAAAGACGCCCTTCCTTTTCTTGTGTATGAATCCGAAAATCCTGTTTTTTCCACCGTGATATCACCAAAAAATAATACTTAATCAGTTCTGAATGAGAATATTACTGGTTCACCAATACTTTTTGGAAAAGGAGGATGCCGGCGGCTCCCGATTCAACGAAATGACCAAAATGTGGGCTGCCCGGGGCCATCAGATTACTGTGCTGGCCGGCATGATTCATGCCAATGCCTCCCGGAAATATCCACGCTACAAGGGCAGATTTTTCTTTAAAGATCAATATGATGAAAACATCACGGTCCTCCGTTGCCATGTGTCGGAGAGTTACAATGTCAATTTTCTGGGCCGGCTTTGGGGTTATTTTTCGTTTGTCTTTTCCGGTCTGCTGGGATACTTTTTTAAGGTGAAAGGCCCGTTTGACATGGTTCTCGTTACCTCGCCGCCCCTTTTTGTGGGAGTCATCGGATTGGTTATCAGTAAATTAAAGAAGATTCCCCTCGTTTTCGAAATCCGGGACCTTTGGCCTGAATCGGCCATAGATACCGGTGTGCTCACCAACAAAACCCTGATCCGACTCGCCTTTTGGTTTGAAAACCTGATGTACAGGCAAGCCAGTCTGATCAATGTGCTGACTCCCGCATTTGAGCAAACCCTGATTGAAAAGAAAAAAGTGCCGCACTCCAAAATTGTCATGATTCCGAATGCCACAGATTTTTCGCTTTCCGATCACCTGTTTCCCATCATCGACAGAGATGTAATGCGGGAATCCCTGGATTGGAAAGATCATTTTGTGATTGTGTATGTGGGAGCACACGGTGTAGCCAATCACCTGGAGCAATTGCTGGAAGCGGCGGATCGGCTGAAAGATACCAAGGCACTTTTTGTGCTCATCGGGGATGGCATGCGAAAACCCTTTCTCAAGCAAAAAGCCCTGGAAATGGGTTTGAATAATGTGCGTTTTATCGACCCGGTCAATAAGGAAAAGGTTTTTGAATACATCATTGTAGCCGATGCCGGCTGCTCGGCTTTGAAAAAGGTCGATACTTTTAAAACCATCTATTCCAACAAAACCTTTGACTATATGGGCTGCAAGGTTCCGATCCTGATGGCTATAGACGGCATCAGCCGGAAGCTGGTGGAGGAAGCCGGTGCCGGCCTCTATGTGGAGCCCGAAAATTCAGCCGAAATGGAAAAAGCAGTGCGTTGGATGATAGACCATCCCGCTGAGGTCCGCAAAATGGGCGAAAGCGGCTACCGCTATGCCCGGGAAAATACCGACCGGACCGTGCTGGCCAACCGCTACATCGCCCATCTGAAAAGGATAGCCGGCGTATCGTAATCGCAGCTTTATTTATTGATTATCAGCCTTTTTTCAGCATGAATCTGATTTGAACCCTGACTTCGTCGGCCAGGGTCCAGCTCTGGCTGCCCACCCCGAAATCGAGGCGGTTCAGGCTGAAAGCGGTAGAAAGTTGTGCCCCTTTTGAATCTTCTGAAAACAACACAGGAATCTCCAGTTCTTTGGTAATGCCCTTCATACTGAGGGAAAAAAAGCCCTTTAGTTTGTCTCCCGATTTTTCGAGCCGGAGCAGTTTCATGCTGATTTCCGGGTACTTGGATGCAAAAAAGTAGTCCTCCTTTTTCAGGTGTTTGTCGCGGAGTTTGATGCCCGTTTCCAGATTTTGCACCCATACCCGGCCTGAAATTCTGGCATCTCCCGGTTTGGACGGATTAAAACTCACCTCTGCCTCCGCAGGTCCGAGACTTCCCCGGGTAGTCAAACCGGCATTTTTTATGGTAAAATTTACAGAACCGTAAGCAAATTGCCAGTCGCCGGCGGTGGAAGTAAGGCTCATACCGGCTAAAGTCAGGAAAAGAATAGCGATACGAAAGATTTTGCCGGGTGCAGAAAATGCGTGAAGGCTGCCGATAACTTCACCTGAAAGAATCTTTGGCTCGAAAAACAATTTGATTGTCAATATTTTACTGATAAAAAATTAAAGCCCGGACAAGATTCCGCTGAGATTTCCTTCCGTAAGGGGTTTCGACAAATATTCCACTACTGAAGGGTAACTTTTTGCTTTTTCTATGTCACGGTAATCAATGCTGCTCGATACCATAAAAACAGGAATAGAACGGGGAAGTTTATTTTGGTTCTCAGAAAACCAGTCCAGGAAACCCCAGCCATCCATGATGGGCATATTGATATCCAGCAATATCAAGTCGGGGAGAAGCTCTTCGGAAAAGAGATTTTCAAGAAAAAAATCCCGGGCCAGTTCCCCGTTGGAAAAAGTAATCACATTTTGGGCAAGCCCCATCTGCCTGATGGTGAGTTTGATGGCAAACTGATAAATCATGTCGTCATCGATCACGCAGATGGTATTCACTGAATTCATGCTATTCCGGTTTTTGATTCGGCACCAAAGTAAAGTCATTTTGTTTTGCTTAGAAAACATATGAGGTTCATTTTGCCTTTTGCGGACCTATTTTGCCGTTTTTAAAATAAGCCGGTGACAAACGGAAGCCGGTTTTGACCTTTAGGCAAAAAACAACCCGGATGAACAATCTGAAACTGCCCAATAAAACCCGTCTGTACTACCTCTGTCAGGTTGTCGGCTGGGGCGTCTATGGATTGGCTCTGGTGTTTTTTTATTACTATACCTCCGAGCAGATTACTTACCGGGAGGTGGTCTCCATTGTCATGCTTTGCCTTCTGGCTCTGGGGCTTACCCATGGCTTCCGGCAGATTTTCAAAAAAAGTACCTGGATAGAACTGCCCCTGCCAAAACTCGTTGCCCTGGTTCTGGCCTGTAATTTTATCATGGCGGCTGTCTATACCATGGCCAATCTGCTCATAGACAGGAGTCTGAATCTGGCTGCCCGTGACCTCGACCGGACAGAATGGCTCATTTCTCTCAGCATTCTCACCGTCAATGCCATGACCCTGTTTTTGCTTTGGTCGGTTATCTATTTTGCCATTGCTTTTTTCACACGGTACAGGAAAGAAGAGATAGAAAGACTCAAATGGGAAAGTGCACTTAAAGATTTTGAACTGAACAAACTCAAATCCCAGCTCAATCCCCATTTTGTGTTCAATGCCCTGAACGGCATTCGCTCTCTGGTAGACGAAGACCGGGCCAAGGCCAAATCTGCCATTACCCAGTTGTCCAATATTTTAAGGAGTTCGCTGCTATCTGACAGGGCCAGAACCATTCCCCTTTCGGAAGAACTGAAAACAGTGAACGACTATCTCAATCTCGAAAAAATCAGGTTTGAAGAGCGCTTGCAATTTGCTACCCATCTAAAGCCCGAAACACTCAGCATCCAGGTGCCGCCGATGATGATACAGACGCTGGTAGAAAATGCGGTAAAACACGGGCTATCAAAAAAAGTAGCCGGAGGCAGCATCCACATTTCCTCTTCCCTGACAAATGGATTTGCTGAAATCCGAATAGACAACACAGGAAAGCTGGATGGCACAGACTCAGGCGGTTTTGGCATTGCCAATACAAGGCACCGGTT
>CANHCT010000106.1 GCA_947459175.1 Hymenobacteraceae bacterium | reverse complement strand
GTTCAGTTTATTTCAGAAGCCCAAAAGACACTGCCAGGGTGAATGAAATGTTCCAAAACGAAAAAGCCCGGATTAATACCGGGGAAATACCGAGAATGGAACAGGTGATGAGGAATTTCGAAATTTACCGATGGGTAGAATTGGCATTGCTTGTGGCGGGGGCTATTTTGTTTTTCAGTTTTCAGCCCATGACATTTTGGAAGGGCACAGGCCCCGGACTTTTTATACAGGCCGGCTTTATGCTGCTGCTTGATTTTTTTGCCGAAAGCAGAGGAAAGGTATATCTTGAATTTCTGCGGTCTTTGCACCCTTAACCAGTTGAGTCGTAAGTGCCGTAGCAAAAAAATATGATTTTACCCTTTGCCTGAAAGCTCCTGTTCAAATTCCGGAAGCCATTGACCATCAAAGCCTTTACTGAGCTCATAAATCTTTATTCCTGTTCCATTGGCCATACCCAGCCAGTCGGCCTGCATGAGGCCCTCGAAATCCAGTGATTTTTTTTCAACGCGGATTTGGTTTTTGTTCCAGAACTCAAGCAAAAATTCTTTCATGCAGGAGTGCAGGCCGCCCAAAGCCGGGTCGGGGATCTGTACCACATCGCCCGAAAGCCAGAAAAGAGAGGAATAAGTACCCTCCACCACAAAACCTTCAGCCGTACACAATACAAGGTCCTCCAATCCGCGGCTGCGGCATTCCATTCCGGCCATGGTATAGATCAGGGCAGAGTTACTCTTGATCCATGAAAAAGGATGCAGGGGCAAGGTCAGCGATTCGCATCGGCCGGGCGGCTTCCCAAAACGAATCCATGGGTAATCCAATGGAGCGATGGAAACGAAGAAAGCCGCTTGAGCTCCTTCCGGGGTGTAGTTTCCCTTTCCCTTGCGAAAAAACACCACTTTCAGCCGGATATCAGTTTCCATTTTTTGGGGCAAGCGGCTGAAAATCAGCGACCAGAACGCATTTTCATTCAGATGCGGCGGCCAGGGAAAATGCAGGGCATCCACTGTCCGCCGGATGCGGGCCCAATGAAATTTTTTCAGCAGCACCTCCCGGTTGAAAGACACGCGGATGGTTTCAAAAAAACCATCTCCAAACAGAAAAGCACGGTTTTCGGAAAGGGTAAGCTCATTTTCGGGCTGCCAATCGCCGTCGAACCAAAGCCATGTATCTGCCATTTTCCTGATGCGGTTAAAAATATCAAGCGCAATTTTGGCCTTTTAGGCCCAAAATACAACCTTTGGTCCCGACCAATTTTGAAAGACATTTTGAAAACAACCTATTTTCCAACTTCAATCCGCCGGATTCTATGAGCGAAAGAAGCAGTATTTTCGACATGATTGGCCCTGTGATGATCGGACCGAGCAGCAGCCATACCGCTGGTGTGGCCAAAATCGGAAATGTCGTGAGAAAAATTCTCGGCCAAAACCCCGAAAAAGCAGAAATCCTGTTTTACAATTCCTTTGCCCGTACCTATGAAGGCCACGGAAGCGACAAAGCCATACTGGCTGGCCTTCTGGGTTATCCCACAGATGACCCGCGCATTCGGGATGCCTTTGAACATGCTGAAAAAGAGGGACTTCAATACCATTTCCGCTCGATCGGCAATGCCTCTACTCTGCACCCCAACTCTATCCGCATTATGGCAGTAAAAGGAGGGAAAACGGTGGAAGTACTGGGCGAAAGTCTGGGTGGCGGGGTGATCAACATCCGGGAGGTGGATGGCTTTACGGCCAACATTTCCGGTCAGGCTTACACCCTGATTCTCAAAGCCGACGATGTAAAAGGGACCATCGCCTTTGTGGCGGAGGTAATCGGCCACGACGATTGCAACATTGCCACCATGACGGTGAGCCGGAAAGGAAAACATGACCTGGCCTGTCATTTTATCGAAATGGATTCTCCCCTTGCCGACCTCACCGTGCAGTATCTCGCCTCCCTGAAATGGGTCCATGATTTGGTATATCTCAAACCGATACAATAAAATGAGGAGTTTAAAATTGCTGTTGCTGATTTTGGCAATACCGTTATGTGCCGGGGCGCAGTCGCCTAAGAAAAAATATACCCTGAAACAGTGCATGGAAACGGCCTGGACCAACAACATCACCATGAAGCAAAATCTGGCCGGAGTAGAATCCAATGCCATTGCCGTAAAGCAGGCACAAATGAACCGCCTTCCCAGCCTGAATGCCTCCGGATCGCAGGCACTCAATTTCGGGCGTTCGGTCAATCCATTCGACAATACTGTAGTAGAAAACCAACAGGTAAACTCCAATAGTTTCGGACTTTCTACCTCGGTAAATCTGTTTTCGGGTATGCAAAACACCTATACCCTGCAGCAGCGCCAACTCAACCTGAAGGCCAGCAAAGAAGATGTGAATACCGTAAAAAACAACATTGCTTTGGGCGTGGTAGAGGCATTTGCGAATGTTTTAAGCACCAAATCTTTGCTGGAAACTGCCAAAGAGCAGCTGACCGGCACAAAGGCGCAAACGGAGCGTACCGAAAAACTGGTAAAGGCAGGCAGCCTGCCCATTACATCGCTTTATGATCTGAAGGCACAACTGGCCACTGAAGAAACCAACCTCATCATGGCCGAGAACAACCTGGACCTTGCCCGATTGGCACTGGCCCAATGGATGCAGATAGAACCCGAAATGCTGGAGGATGTGGAAGAACCGGAAGTAATCATCGGGGAGGGAGAAGCAAAAACAGCCCGGGAAGTGTACGAAGTTGCCGAGGGAAATCAACCCCAGATTCAGGCAGCCCGCACACGGGTAATGGCAGGAGAAAAAGGTATCGCTGTGGCCAAAAGCAATTACTACCCGACCCTCAACCTGCAGGCCGGTCTGTTTACCAACTATTCGTCTCTGGCACAGCGATTTGTAGCCGGAGAAAAATTGGCCACACCCACCTTCAGGCCATTCGGCGAATTTCAAATCACCGACCCCTCTACCGGGATTTCTCTTCCTGTTGTCATATCGCAAAAAATAACGGAGGGCCCCGGCAGATTCGAGGACCTGTCTTTTGGCAATCAGTTTGAAAACAACCTGAGAAAGGGCTTTTCCCTGAACCTGAACATTCCGATATTCAACGGTTTCAGTTCGAGGTATGCCATCGAAAACGCAAAAATCAATGCCCTGAATGCAAAATTGCAACTGGACCAGCAAAAGAACCAACTCCGGCAAAGCATCCAAACTGCAGTGGCAAATGAAATGGCAGCGTCAAAGAGACTTGCTGCCGTAGAAAAACAAGTATCTGCCCTGGAGGAAGCCTACCGTTCGGCAGAGCAAAGGCTGAATCTGGGTGTAATCAATCCGGTGGACTATCTGCTGGCCAAGAACAATCTTTCGAGGGCACAAAACGACCGGGTTCGCCTGAAGTATGACTATTTCATTCGCCGGGCTTTGGTGGATTTTTATTTGGGTAAAGAATTAAATTTCAATTGACAAGCATGAAAAAGTGGGTTTGGATTGTATTGATTGCGGCTGCCCTGGCTGCCCTGGGAGCATTCGCAGGAAAAAAATTGGGTTGGTTTGGGCAGGATGATTTGCCGGAGGTGGAAATAGCTGCGGTGAAAAAAGCCGACATCACCGAAAAGGTGAGTGCCAGCGGAAAGGTACAGCCGGAGGTGGAAATAAAAATTTCGGCCGATGTGTCCGGAGAAATAACCGAACTGGCTGTAAAAGAGGGTGATTCGGTAAGAAAGGGTGATTTGCTTTTCCGCATACGGCCCGACAATTACCAGTCTATGCTCGACAGGGCCAGGGCTGCCCTGAACACCGCAAAAGCAAATCTTGCCCAAAGCCGCGCCGTACTCGCCCAAAGCGAGGCCAGGCTGATCCGCACCAAACTGGAATACGAGCGCAACAAAAAACTTTATGACCAAAAAGTAATTTCAGAAGCCGACTGGCAAAGCAGTAAAGCCAATTTTGAAGTAGCCCAAAATGAACTCGAGTCTGCCCGCAGCAATGTGGAGGCCTCCCGCTTTGGCATCGAAAATGCAGAAGCTACTGTAAAAGATGCAGCAGAAAACCTGAGGAAAACCACGGTTTTTGCGCCCATGGGCGGGATTATTTCACGGCTGAACGTGGAAGCCGGGGAGCGTGTGGTGGGAACAGCACAGATGACGGGAACCGAAGTCCTGCGCATTGCCAACCTCCGGGATATGGAGGTAGAAGTGGAGGTAAATGAAAACGACATTGTGCGCATACAGGCAGGGGATTCGGCAGAAATAGAAGTAGATTCCTATGCCTACCTCAAGAAAAAATTCAAAGGGGCGGTGACTTCCATAGCCAATTCGGCTGTGGAAACCCAGAGTGCCGAGGCGGTAACGGAGTTTAAAGTTAGGGTAAAACTGGACCCCCGCTCCTACCGCGATTTGTCTGAGAAAAACAGCGGCAACTTTCCATTCAGACCGGGGATGACGGCTTCTCTGGAAATCCTGACCGATTTCAAAGCCGGGGTTTTGGCCGTGCCGCTATCAGCGGTGGCCTCCAGGACATCTGAGAAAGAAGAAAAAGACGAAGAAAGCCCAAAGGCAAAAGAAGACATGACCGATGCTGAAAAAAGGAGGGAAGAAATGGCCAGGCAAAAGCAGGAAGTTGTGTTCGTTTTGACGGAAGACAACAAGGCAGAAATGCGCAAAGTGAAAACGGGAATTGCTGATTTTGAAGTGGTTGAAATAGCAACCGGATTGAAGGAAGGAGAGAAAATCGTGACCGGTCCTTTTTCTGCCATCACCAAAACGCTGAACGACGGCGATCAGGTCAGAATAAAGCAAAAAGAAAAAAAGAAGAAAGGTACCAATTTTGGCTTTTAATCATATAAAATGATAGGCTTGTCTAAGAATTGGGATATTTATGCTAAATTTTTAGCGACCTCAAAAGCCAAGTTCTTACCTTTACACCGCATGTGCAGGAGACTGCATTTGTAAATCCTCAATAGTTTAGTTTAGTACGGATTAAGCGTCTTCATTTTGGAGACGCTTAACTTTTTTAAGGGGGCATAATTCTGAATAATTCAGGGACCTGAACGAATAGACCATACGATTATTGTGACTAAGTTATTTTTACTTTGATTTTTATAAAAATCCTCCTTATTTAGAAAAATTCTAAATAAGAAAAATCAGAAAAGCCACTCTTTAAACCGCTCGGCGTTTTTTACCTTTGCAACCTGAAAAATGGAGGTCAGGCAGTTGGAAAATACTTTTCAGTGCATCAGTTTAGGTCATGTTTCGGCACCGGTTCATATCCGGGAGAAGATGACATTCAACGAGCAGGAAACCAAGGACTTTCTTCTATTTCTCCGTGATTTACTGGGCATTAACGAAGCATTTCTGCTGTCTACCTGCAACCGTACCGAGGTTTACTTTTACCATACCGCCGATACAGCCGAAGTACTCAAAGCCCTCTGCCACTTCAGGGGATTTTTAGTTGAATCATTCGGATCTTTTTTTCAATCAGTTCAGGAAACCGAAAAAACTGTGCGGCATCTTTTCCGTGTGGGAATCGGCCTGGAGTCGCAGGTATTGGGCGATTTGCAGATTACCAATCAGGTAAAAAATGCCTACCAGTGGTGCGCTGATGTACAAATGGCCGGTCCGTTTTTGCACCGGGTTTTGCACAGCCTCTTTTTTGCCAACAAAAAAATTGTACAGTCTACCAACTTCCGCACCGGTTCAGCCTCGTTGTCTTATGCCACAAAAGAACTGGCCGAAGACTTACTGACCGACAAAACCCAAAACATCGCCATTCTGGGACTTGGAGAAATTGGCCTGGCCACAGCAAAAAATCTGGCTGAGAGCGGCTTTACCAACATCAGCATCTGCAACCGCTCTTTTGAAAAAGTGAAGCCCCTGATGGATGAATGGCCCATCCGATATGTACCCTTTGAAGAGTATAAAAGCCTGATAAACAATTCACGACTGGTTATTTCGGCGCTTTCGGGCAAAATCATCCAAATAGAAAGATCAGACATCCGGCACAGTGCTGCTTTCGGATTCCAATATTTCATCGACCTGGGTTTGCCGAGGTCGGTTCAAGCAGAAGTGGAAGAACTGAACGGTGTCATTCTTTACAACCTCGACCAAATACAAACCAAGGTTTCGGAAGCCCTTACCCTCCGCCGGGATTCGATTCCGCAGGTAGAAGAGATTATAGACCAAGCCGTTACCGAGTTTCTTGATTGGACCAAAGAGATGGTTGTTTCACCGGTCATCCATCAGATCCGGGATGCACTGGAACAAATTCGCCGCGAAGAAATGGCCCGCTTTCTGAAAAAAGCAGATGAAGAGCAAGCCGCCTGGGCCGAAGAACTGACCAAAAACCTGATGCAGCGCATCATCAAGACCCATGCCGTACAACTCAAGGCCGCTTGCCACAGAGGTGATGCCGGGGCACTGGTAGAAGTATTGCAGCAATTGTTTTCGGCAGGGCAAACGGAAGAGGCTTAACTTTACCCCCTGCAAAACTTTCCCCGCATGCACCACTCGATTTTGCTTACCCACATCAAGGGTATTTGGCTTCCGCCTGTTCAGGAAATAAGACCGCTCAAAGGCAGTGAACTGGCCCTCACCAACCTGCTGCCTGATGGGTTTATATTTATAAAAAATGGCCGGATAGAATCCATTGGCCGGATGGAAGATCTGGAAGACGACCTGCCCGAAAGTACTCTGCAAAGTGTTGCCAATCAGGATTGTACGGGCCGGTATGTGTTGCCGGCTTTTGCAGATGCTCACAGCCATTTGGTTTTTGCCGCATGGCGGGAAAACGAAATGGAAATGCGCCTGTCCGGTAAGACGTATCTCGAAATTGCCGAAGCCGGCGGCGGAATCCTCAACTCTGCCCTCCGGCTGGAAAATGCACCCGAAGAGCAACTGCTGGAATCGGCGATGGCCCGCCTGGAGGCCCTGATCAAAACGGGTACCGGAGCCCTTGAAATCAAAAGCGGTTATGGCCTGAGCACAGAAAGCGAACTGAAGATGCTGCGGGTCATCCGCAGAATCAAGGAAGAAGCCCCCATTCCCATCAGGGCTACCTTTTTGGGTGCCCACGCCATACCCAAAAAATACAGCGACCGAAAAGACTATATCCAACTGGTGGCGGAGGAAATGATTCCGGCCGTGGCTGCCGAAAATCTGGCCGATTACTGCGATGTGTTTTGCGATACCGGATTCTTTACACCAGAAGAAACCGAATACATTTTGTCGGCCGGATTGCGACATGGGCTCATTCCCAAGGTACATGCCAACGAACTGGCACGCTCAGGCGGTGTACAGGCGGGAATAAAAATGGGCGCCCGAAGCCTCGATCATCTGGAATGCGTGGAACAGGAAGAACTTGATCTTCTGGCCGCCTCCGGCACGATTCCGGTTTTACTACCGGGAACAGCCTTTTTTCTGGGAATTCATCCCCCGCCGGCCCGCAGAATGATAGAAAACAACCTGCCGGTGGCCCTTTCTTCAGACTACAATCCGGGCACCTGCCCCTCTGGCAACATGGAATTTGTGTTGTCTATGGCATGCGCCATGCTGAAAATGCAGCCCGCCGAAGCCATGAATGCGGCCACCATCAACTCGGCCTTTGCCATGGATGCAGAGCAGGAAGCCGGTCGTATTGCCACAGGAAGAATGGCCAATCTCCTGATAACCAAACCCATACCTTCACCTGCATTCATCCCTTACCATTTCGGGGAAAGCAGCATCGAGCGGGTGATGATTCGGGGAAAATGGATGTAAAAGGAAATTACAAAACCGAAAATATCCCGGATGTGACAGGATTCCGGCCACGGGCTGCGTGGCTTACATGACTCTCGATTGACAAACGAAATCTGTTTTCGGCACTGAGGTTTGTGCGATGGCATTGTAGCCCCCTTCCACTTCTTTAAAATTGTGTATCCCCCTGGCTTTCAGGATAGAAGCGGCTATCATGCTCCGGTAGCCGCCGGCACAATGCAAAAAAAACGGCTCCCCGGAAGGTAAAGCGGCAAACCAATCGCTGATGAAGGCCAGGGGCCGGCTGAATGCACCATCTACATGGGCCGACTCGTATTCAGAATCTTTCCGAACATCGATTACTTTGCTCTTTCCGGGCTCGAATTCCCCTGCAAATTGTGCAGCAGAAATGCGGCGAACCGAATCGGTTTCCCGACCCTCCTGCTGCCAGGCTGAAAATCCACCTTTCAGATAGCCGAGAACATGATCGAAGCCAACCCGTGAAAGGCGGGTCAGGGCTTCTTCTTCCTGCCCCGGGTCGCAAATGAGCAGCAAAGGCTGGGCCACATCTACCACCATCGCCCCTACCCAAGGAGCAAAATCGCCCTTCAGGCCAATGTTTACCGATCGGGGAATGAATCCTTTAGCAAATTCACCCGGATTGCGCACATCGAGCATGAGGGCATCGGTATGACTGGCTTTTTCCTCAAATTCTGCAGGCGAAAGAGGATGAAGTCCCTTTTTCAGCACGGTTTCAAAATTTTCATACCCCTTTTTGTTCATGGCCACATTCATCCCAAAATATCCCGGTGGTGGCAGAAGACCATCGGTGACGGCCGCAATAAACGAAGCCTTATCCGGCTGATTGAGGGCATAATTCATCTTTTTCTGGTTGCCGAGGGTATCCACGGTTTCCTTCATCATATTTTTACCGCATGCAGATCCTGCACCATGGGCAGGATACACCATAACATCATCGGCCAGGGGCATAATTTTGCTCGTCAGGCTGTCGTAGAGCATGCCTGCCAGTTCATCCTGGGTCATGTGTGCAGATTTTTGGGCCAGATCAGGACGGCCAACATCCCCCAGAAAAAGGGTATCACCGCTGAAAATGGCATGGTCTTTTCCCTTTTCATCCCGGAGCAGATAGGTGGTACTCTCCAGGGTATGTCCGGGGGTGTGAAGTGCTATGACGCTGACATTTCCAATCTTAAATTCCTGACCATCAGCCGCAATAATGGCATCAAAAGCAGGTGCTGCATGGGGACCGAATACGATGGGCGCACCGGTTTTAGCCGACAAATCCAAATGGCCGGAAACAAAATCGGCATGGAAGTGGGTTTCGAAAACATACTTGATTTTTACCCCGTCTCTTTCGGCCCTGTCCAGATAGGGCTGCACCTCCCGGAGCGGGTCGATGATGGCTGCTTCGCCATTCGACTGTATGTAGTATGCACCTTGTGCAAGGCAACCGGTGTAGATTTGCTCAACTTTCATAGCATTCTGTTTTTCAATGTATTCCATTTGTTCCCGGGGTAGAAAAGCAAATTTTCTTAAGGGCTTTTCTTCTGAGAAAAGAAGCTTTATCCCTAAGAAATCAAACTCAAGAATCGGACCAAAAATAAAGGAATAAAAGCAAAATGCGGCAATCGCCGGGAAAGCAGGATGAGGAGAAAACAACGAATCTCCTTACCTGTCAGATAAAAATCTGGTATTGCAGTCAGATTAGATTTCCGGCATCAGGGGCTTTTTGCGGTCCTGCTCCTGATACCAGTTTACCACAGCTGCTTGCAGGGCATGGGCATCGGGGTAATCGGAAGGCAGGAATACAGGTCCGGCCTCGGTGGTCACCAGGCCGGGGCGAAGAATCATTGGACTGGTGCCGGCCAGACAATAGCGGGTATTTCGAACCAGCACGGGCACAATGGGCACACCCGATT
>CANHCT010000105.1 GCA_947459175.1 Hymenobacteraceae bacterium | reverse complement strand
CTGCCGGTTTCAAATTGCGAATTGGCGGTCTGAATATCCAGGGCATCTGTTCCGAAAATTTCTTTGAATTCTTTGGCCAAAGCAGGCGCAGTATTTACATCCTTCAGCTTTACCTGTATGTCGGTAATGTAAGACGAGGGCTGTTGCAGCAAAGATTGGGCGGTTTGAAGGCTGGTGTAAGACTGGGTATTGTCCAGGTCGGCCAGCCCGAACTGAAAAATGCCGGCTACTTTCAGTGAGGCAATTTCTCCTTTTGGGGTGGTCACTTGCACCACATCCCCGTATTCGGCCATGAGCTTCTGCGCCAGCCCTTTACCCAGAAATATGGTATTGGGAATGTTTTCGAGGTCTTCGATTTTGCCCGCCGAAACATAGTCGCCAAACATAAACAGCTTGTCCTCTATCTTGATGTTGACTCCGTTTACCACTCCGGCCAGGTCTATGGCACCGGCATTGAAAAATACCTGGGTAGATACCTTGGGCGATACATCGATGATGCGCTCATCTTTTCGCAGTGCCTGAATGATGGGCAGGCTGTTCAATATTTCCTGGCCTATGTTTTTGGGCCGGAGCGAGTGAATAAAAATACCGCTTGTGTCCCCGGGATTGAGGCGGATTAATGGCTGGTCTTCACTGGCTTTCAGTTCGTTGTAAAGCCGGATGTGCGGGGTGCGGTTGATAAACAGGCCATCCAGCAACTTGTTCAGCCCCGTCATGAAACTGAGCAGGGTCACAAACATGGCAATGCCGAATGTAACCCCCACTGCCGCCACAATGGTTTGTTTCAGCCTGGCGGTGAGCAATCCGAATGCCAGCTCAAGGTTGAGGAGGAATTTCATGGCAGAAAAATTTCCATGGTGGTATCCAAGCCCGAAAGGATTTCTACTTTTTCAAAATCCCGGATGCCGGTTTTAACCTCTTTCTTTTGGTTTTCAGCCATCAAAACCTGGTTCCCATCCAGCAAATAGCGCCGCGGGATGGTAATGGCATTCTTTTTTACAGCCAGCACAATGTTGGCTTCCACATTCATGTTGGGAAACAATCGGGAAGGAAAACGAACAAACCTGGCATCCACCCTGAAATTTCGGGTTCTCTCGTTCATGATGGGATAAATTCGGGTAATCACGGCCTCAAAAACCTCGCCTTTGTAGCCATCCATGGTGATTTCTACCCGCTGCCCTTCGCTGAGCCGGGCGATGTCGCTTTCGTTTACCTGCAATTCGGGATAGAAGGCATTGATTTTCCCAACCACGGCCAGTGGTGTTTGCGGACTTACCAGCTCGCCTTCGCTGCGGTACACATCGTACACCAGCCCGTCAAACTCGCTTCTGATCATGAAATCGCCTTTCTGTTTTTCACTGAGGCGGTACCCGATGCGGGCCCTTTCAAGTTCGTTTTTCAGTTGTATCCTGATCTGATTCAGCCTGTTCCGGGATGTTAAATAAGCTGATTTTGAGGTCTCAAAGGCCATTTTTCGGTTGTCGAACTCCGCCCGGGTACCGATATTCTGCTCCATGAGATTTTTCTGCCGGAGGAAAAAAACCGAATCCAGTTCGTATTTTTCCCTGGCCAGATTCACATTTTGTTCCAGTTCCTGCAGCCTGTCGGAGCCCGACCGGCTGTTGCTTTCGCTCAGTTCCAGTGCCAGCCGTGCATTTTCCGAATTGAGTGAAGAGCTCAGATTTTCAATCGAAAAAAGGATTTGATTTTTTTCAACCGTATCCCCGGGCCGAACCCATATTTTTGACAGTAAGCCACTTACCACCGGCAGTACCTGATACTGTCCTTCGGCCTTGATTTTGCCCGAGGCATACACAGCTTCCGTAATGCTGCTCATCCCGGGGCGAATTCCCTGTTTTTTCTTCCCGCAGCCGCCGACGGGCAGAAGGACTGAAATCAACAGGCAATAAAAAATATAGGTTTTCATTTTGTTTGCGGGCCAAACCTAAAAGAAATTCCGAAAAACCAACAGGACATCCGTCTTTACTTTTTCAAATTTCGCTCAGCATCAGGGCCAGTTGTTCTCCTGCCTCGGTGCCTATGGCTATGCCCATGCCGTTCATCCGCACGCCGGCCGCCAGTCCGTTTCCAAAGTTCTTTATTATGGGTACCTTTTCCTTGCCGAATGCCATGATGCCGGACCAGCGATCCTCAATTTCAAAATCCTGATTTTCAGGCAATATCAGCGTTTTCAGGTAATTCTCCAGTTGTTGCTGAATGGCCGGGCTCAATGCCGGCTCGAATGTGGTTTCGCCCTCAAAATCCAGATTGCGCCCTCCGCCGAACAAAACCCTCTGCCCCACATTCCTGAAATAGTAATAACCCTCATCAAAATGAAAAATGCCTTTCCATTGCAGATTTTTTATCGGTTTGGTAATCAACACCTGACCCCGCCCCGGCCGGATGTCCCAATCGGGAAACAGTTTTGCTGCAAAGGCATTGGTGCAGACTGCAATTTTTTCAGAATGAAAAACCATGGGCCCGTTCACCAGGGGAATTTGCCATCCGTTTGCGGTTTGCACCGGCATAGCAGCTTCGGCACCGGTAATCAGTTCTATTCCTTTCTGCCTGGCCAGAGCAAGCAGATTCTGCATCATTTTCCCTGTATCTATCTGACCCTCAACACGGTTCCGGATAAATTCGGAAATGTGCTGCGACTGAAAACCAAGGCTGCGGCCTCCTTCCGGATCTTTTTCAAACACCGTTTTGCCAAAAAAGGGATGCAAAAGCCGGTTGAGTTCCGGTAAAATGCCGGCTTCAAATGCATCTTCCTGCCTGAAGATTTCGCCTCCCCCGTTTTCCTCATATCCTATGGCCTCATCTCCCAGTCTTTTCCTCAGTTTTTGCATGCCCTTTACCCGCATTTCCACCACCGAAAGGGCCCTGTCCATGCCCAGTTGCCCGATGTCGTGCCATATCTCGGCAGCAGAACCATAGCAGGCAAAGCCCGCATTTTTGATACTGGCCCCGTATGGAAAAATACCCCTCTCCAGAATCAGGATGCGCTTTTCGGGTTTTTTTTCTTTGAATGAAATGGCGGTGGATAAGCCCACAATGCCCGAACCCAGTACCACAAGGTCATAATTCAAAAACGATTGTTTTTCCCAAAAGCTGAGCATCTGCCGGTTTTTTTTGAGCAAAAATGAACATTCCCCTGAATTCCATTCCATTTTCTGAGATTGCTTTCCCCAAAAACTTACTTTTGCTCCATGCTTTCTGACATTCAAAGTTTGGCCAGACAAGCCGCACCAAAGGTACGGTCCTGGCGGCACCACATCCATGCCCATCCGGAGTTGTCGTTTCAGGAATTTGAAACCTCGGCCTTTGTATCTGAGCGACTTACAGAGATGGGGGTGCCCCATCAGAGCGGGGTGGCAGGCACAGGGGTTGTGGGCCTGATCGAGGGTAAAAACCCGGGCTCCAGGACCATTGCCCTTCGGGGGGATATGGATGCGCTCCCGATTACAGAGCAAAATGAGGTGCCCTACAAATCTACCAAACCCGGCATCATGCACGCCTGCGGGCACGATGTCCACACCTCTTCGTTGCTGGGGGCGGCCTGGATTTTAAACCAAATGAAGGATCGGTTTGAGGGTACGGTAAAGCTTATTTTTCAGCCCGGCGAAGAGCGCATTCCCGGGGGTGCTTCCTTGCTCATAAAGGAAGGCGTTCTGAAAAATCCTGCTCCGCAATCCATTCTGGGTCAGCATGTCATGCCGCTATTGCCGGTGGGCAAAGTGGGTTTTCGGGAGGGCTTGTACATGGCCAGTGCCGATGAAATTTACCTGACCATCCACGGCAAGGGCGGTCACGGGGCCATGCCGCAGTTTGCCATCGATGTGGTGGCCATTGCTGCCCAATTGATTACAGCATTGCAGCAGGTGGTAAGCCGCTCTGCCGATCCCAAAATTCCCTCGGTTTTGTCGTTTGGAAAAGTAATTGCCGAAGGCGCCACCAATGTGCTGCCCAATTCCATTTATCTGGAAGGTACCTTTCGCACCATGGACGAAAACTGGCGGGCAAAGGCCCACAGCAAAATCAGGGAATTGACAGAAGGCATATGCGCCTCATTCGGGGCCAAAGCCGATCTGGAAATCCGAAAGGGCTACCCCTTTCTGCTCAACGACCCCGTGCTGACCCGTAAAATGAAATCGGCTGCGGTAGAATATCTTGGTGCTGAGAATGTTGTGGATCTGGACATTTGGATGGCCGCCGAAGATTTTTCTTATTATACGCAGGAAATGCCCGGCTGTTTTTACCGGCTTGGCACCCGGAATGAGGTCAAAGGCATTGTATCCGGAGTTCATACACCTACATTTGATATCGACGAAGATGCTCTGGAAATCGGCTGCGGTCTGCTGGCCTGGCTGGCGCTGAGGGAGTAATGCAGGTTTGGGCAGTTCAAAGGTAAGGTAGCCGTAAGGCAGGCCAAACTTGGCCCCACCCCAAATCTGCAAAGTCTTCGAAGACCAAACCGCAGGATTTTTCTTCCGTGAGCAGGCGTAGAAAATACAATCATTCCGATCCGAAAACCCATTTCCGGGTCGCAGAATCGTAGTGGTTCAGCGCATCCGGAAATTCAATCCACTCTTCCTTTCCTTTTTTGCCGGGGAGGTATTCGTCAAAGGTTTTTTCCGATACCCAATGTTCAAAAAGCAGGGCGCCTTTTTGTTCCAGCTCTTCCGGCTTCATTTTAAAAGTGCGGAAAGTTTCCTTGAATCCCTTGATTTTCAGACGGTCAGAGGAATAAAAAACCCCGGCCAATCCTATCCTTTTGTTGTAAAGAGAAGGAGCCGGTCGGGAAATAAAATAGTAATACCGGTTGCCGTCTGCAGCCACAAAGTGCCACTGATGCAGGTCGGTTTGCTGCTTGTAATAGGCTTCTGTTTCGTCGGTTTTATCCAAAGCCTCCGGCGGCTTTGCCGTTTCCCTGACGATTTGCATGAGCAGTGCCTGTTTTTGGCCGGCAGAAAACACAGCATCAGGATTTTGAATCCGGTTTTCGGATGGCCGGGTAGTGCAGGAAATTCCCGGCAAAAACCCGGCTATCATGATTATGAGTCCGGGAAAAAAGGCCCGGGCAGCCCCGATTTTTTTTCTTTTCATAGGCGGTAAGGTCTGTAATCAAAGGGTCAGCGAAATTCAATTAGATCCGTAGCGGACCTTATGCCAAATGTTTTCCTGCCCATGATGATAAAAACACCAACCTTCAGTGGAGTGGACATTTGGAACGCAAACCTATCAGTAATCCGGATGGTGCAAAAAAAAGAAGGCCTGCAAAACAGACCTTCTCATTAAATCGTGAGATCAATTGTCAGTAGGTTGCATTTTTCGGGTCAAAATTCGCCCAACCATCGCTCCAATCCGTGCTGCCAAAAGCACCGTGGAAACTGACGGCATCAAAAAATCCCTGCAATTTTGAATGGGTAAAATTTGCTCCTGACGAGATTACACCGCTCCCGACGGAAAGATCAGGATTGGAAGTTAGCGCAGGCGTTTTGCCCAAAAAGAGGGCTTCTTTTATTCCCAAAGCAGCATAATTCAGCTGTGGAGTCCGGGTGATAAATCCGGCAGGATTGAAACTGGTGAAGTAGTTCCTTATGGTGTCGGATACAGGAATATTTCCCGAACTTCCGGCGAAGGGAACCGGGGAAGAAGTCCGGGTCCCGAGAGAAATGAGGAGGTTGTTTTTGATTTCGCCGCTGCCATTGGCAAACCGGTTGTAGGTTGCCTGACCATCAATCCGGATACCAACAGGAAACCCGGTGATCACTGAGTTAAACAAACTCATCTGGCTGTTTCTGCGGATGTGGGCCGCATTTTGGTAAGAACCGGAAATAGAGGCAATGGTATCGAAACGCGGACCAAATACGGATACATTTGAAAAAACAGGCGAAGTAATGGGTGTGTTGTTTGAGCCTGAAGCGTCATTATCGGATTCGAAAGCATTGGAGCCGGATTGATCGGCAGAGAACGGGTCGCGGATGGAAAGAGCATATTGAATTTTGCCGTTGTATCCGAAATCGGTATCAAAATCATCATCCCAGGCCCCGAGAGACACCAGGCGCTTGCAGTTCACTGTTCCGCCAAACCATTCAAAAGCATCGTCGCCGGAATAGGAAACCTGAACATTTTCCACGATGGTTCCGTTGCCTACTCCACCGAAGGTAATGCCATTGATTTCGTTGTTCGGAGAAAGAGCAATTCCGGCAAATTCAATCCGGACATTTCGAATGATTCCTGAATTCTCTCCATCGTTTGCCGTACTGTTAGGGGTGCCGAAAGACACCGCCGGATTCACACCTTCGATGGAAGTAGAGGCTTGATTTACATTGGCATTTCCCAAAATGATAATTCCGCCCCAATCGCCTTTATCCCGTTCTCCCGGATCCCTTTCGGAGGTAAAAACAATAGGTTTTTCGGGGGTTCCGTCCGCGATAATTTTTCCTCCTTTGTCAATAACCAGTGTGCCTTTGGAAGCCTTGTCACCGAAAATTACAGTGCCGGCAGGAATGGTGAGAGTTTGCCCGGAGCGGACAAAAACATAGCCTTTGAGCAAATATTTTTTGTTTGCCTCCAGCGTACGGGTCGGCAGGTCTCCCGACAACTCCGTCACCGTGTTTGGGGCCGGGGTGTTGTCATCATCTTTTTTGCAGGATGTAAATGCGGCCAATCCAAGGGAAAAAGCCAAAACAGCGATTGCAGAACGATTGAAAATCATGTATTTAAGGAATTTAAATTTCAGGCAATAACAAGCCGGATTGTTATCCTTGTGTTATCGGATCTTTAGCCTTTGGGAAAAAATTGCCTGACTCTTATAATGTTGCCGTAACAGAGAAGTTAACAAGCGTTCCTCTTCTGAAGTCAGAGATTATTTCATCTTTCGAACCGATTTTTCCGTCGCGGTTTGAATCCTGAATGAAGCGGCTTTGGTAGTTGAGCAGATCTGATACAGAGGCACGGGCAACAAACCGTTTACCAAGATTTTTGGAAATTGTCAGGTCAATCACATGTCGGGGCATTTCATAAATGGTGGGAAAAAGGGCATCTCCAACCATAAAAATCCGCTTGCCGAACACATTATACAAGGCCGTAATGTTGAGGCCAAGTTCGGTTGCATTGTAATACAATCCGCCATTGACAACATAAGGCGACTGTCCCTGAAGTGAGCGGATGCGCTCCTGTGAGCCTACTACCCCCAGATCCACCCGGCTGTGAATCAAACTCGCATTCGAAACAAAAAAGAACTTCTCCGATCCCGGAAGGGCCTTCCGGATTTCCAGCTCTATCCCGTAGTTATTGGCCGATTCGGCATTGGAGTAGGTAAATTGAGGAGAGAGGCCAACCGGGGTAATTTTTGTTTCTATGGGGTTGATAAACCGCTTAAAGAAAGTCCCGAAACTCACCAATTCGGATTTGGTCGGATACCACTCGGCCCGCAAATCAAAATTGTGAATGTTGGCTACCTTCAGTTCAGGATTGCCGACAAAGTTGGCATCCAGGTTAAAATCGTAATACACAAACGGAGCCAGTTCTCTGAATTCCGGGCGGTTGATGGTTTTGGCATATCCAAAACGAAGTATGGTGGATGGAGTCAGGTCGCGGGAAATATTCAGAAACCACATGGGGCTGAAAACAGGGTTGTTTACTTCCACCCTCCGGACGGCTGTGGCCGATTGAAGCATTTGTTGGTTGAACTCAGGTCGGACACCCAAAACAGTACGGGTCTTGCCCATCGGCACCGAAAGTTCTGCAAAGGCCGCTGTCAATACATTTTGGGCCTGATAGCCATCTTCGGGCCGCGTTCCTTCTTCGAGTACAAAGCGATTGGAAGCCAGATTTTCCGCAGAAAACATCTGGTTGAGAGGTTCCAAAAGAAGGTTCTGGTTTCGGTTGTCTTTTAATAAATACACAAAATACCGGGCCTGAAAATTCCGGGCTTTCCCTTCGGAATACATTCCCGTACGAAGGGCGATACGGGAAGAATCAAATGGATTGGCCAAACTTTGGGTATAGGTGGAACTCAGGGTTACCACATGCTCCTTCAATCCGGAGAAAAAACGGCCGGTTTCAAACAGGGCACCGGAAGAGGCAGCAGGTATCAACTCATATGGCTGCCCGGAGCCAATCGCTTTGGCCGTTCTTACACGCCGGTAATCGGGCTCGTTTCTGTTTGTGTAGCTGTAGGCCGCAACCCAGGAAAGGTTCCCCTTGTTGGCAAGCTCATGATTTCCAATGAGCTGAGAGCTGAGCAAGGAGCGGCTGATGTATCGGTAGCCATAGCTGCGGAGAGAGTCGGTTGGCCGCTCAAAGTTTTTTCCGTTCCGGATGACCGTTTCATTGTCACCGATTTGGTTGAACAGGTTTTTGAATTCAAATTGATTTTTTCCCGATCTGAGCAACCAGTTGGATACAGCGGATATCCGCACATTCTGGCTGTATGAGTTGTCGGTAAATTGGAAAAGGGTATCGGTAGATTTTTGAAGTTCCGGATTCCAGCCTGCATACCTGTATCTCCGGATTTGCATATTCTGAAAGGTCTTGGAATAGTTCAGGGATGAAACCATACTGAGCTCCCGCTCTTCTGACTTCCAGCGCCTTCCGGTTGCAAGGCCAAACCGGATATCCGGCAAATTAGACATCCGGTTGGTGCCAAAATTGGAATTCAGCTTGCGGGCGTGCCTGAGTTGGTTTTCGGTTGACAATTCTTTGTAAGTATCCGTGGAAGGAAAATGTGAAGGCAGCATTCGCAGGCCATTGTCGAAGGCCAGGCCATCCGTACCGGAACTTTCTGTTTTAAAGCCTGTCCGAAAAGAGGTATTGGCCCGGTAGGCAGAACCGAGGGTGATGTTTGTAAAGTTCTCTGCAAAGGAATTTTTGGTGTAAATCTTCACCACACCCCCGGCAAACTCTCCCGGCAGCGAGGCAGCACCGGATTTGTAAATCATCATCCGCTCAATCATGTTGGAGGCAATCAGATCAAAGGAAAAAGCACGGGTGTCCACCTCTGTTCCTGGCGAAATGGCGTCGTTGATCATCACGGAGTTATACCTTTCGTTCACCCCCCGGATCATTACAAACCGGTTGTCGACCACAGTCACACCCGGCACCCTCGACATCACCTGTGCCGCATCCCTGTCAGGCGACCGCACGATTTGCTCCGAGCTGATACCGTTTACCACCATTTCGGCTTTTTTCAGGTCGTTAATCAAACTGATGTCGGTATCCTGCCTTCTTTGTACGGTTACCACTACTTCCTTGCTTTCCCGGGCCAGTTCCGAAAGATCAACATCGAGTGTCCGGGTCTCTCCTTCCGGAATTGCTTTCAGAGTGATTTCTTTGGTTGTATAGCCCATCATCCTCACTTCCAATACCATGGGCGCATTGGCCGGAATCTGTAATGTATATTTTCCTTCAAAATCGGAATTGGCTCCCCGGGTGGTACCGGCAATCCGGATGGAGGCGGCAAACAAAGGTTCTTTTTTCTCCGCATCGCGGATTACCCCTTTCAGAATAACATTTTGGGCGGCTGCAGACAGGAAAAAACAGAGATGAAAAACGGACGCGGCTGCAATTTTCAGGAAATCAGGCTTCATGCTCTTTCAAAGCTGCAAAGCACAGGGTGAAATATTACCGAATCGTGCGATTAATGTAAAGCTATTGTTAAGGATTGATTACAGTTTGTTTTCTCTGCCCGGCGAAGCCTCAGTCTTCACCGTAGGAAATGCGGGTTTTCATTTCGACTGTGCCGTGGCAGACCGAAGCATGGGTTCGGGCAG
>CANHCT010000104.1 GCA_947459175.1 Hymenobacteraceae bacterium | reverse complement strand
GGCATTTTTCAATGCCCTCTGCCAGAAGAAATTCTTCCAGAATGAGCCAGCGCTCCAGGCAAATGCGCTCAAAATCAGAGGGATTGGTGCTGAAGTTGACAAATTTTTTTGCAAAAGCATCGGCCCGCTTTCTGTACTTGCTGCTGTGCACATGCCGGACCAGAAAGCTGAAATGGGCATTTTGGCCATCGCCCAACAAGATGATATCACCTCCGGGATTGGTTTGTTTTGCCTTCCAGAGGCTGAGTGGCAGATAGTCGTTGTTTCTGCTGTGGATGAAAATGATAGGGAACAAAGCCTTTGAATGGTTTTTATCCGGAGGAATGTGTATTCAAAAAAAATCCGAATACCAGTACAAATAACTCATTCACAATCAATATGATCAGGCCTTTTGTCTTAAGGAACCGGTGTAAGCAAAACCGTTGAAGTTGTATTAACTTCCATACCCATCATGTTCATGTGGTTGTTGATGGTTCCATCCATTCTCCGCATCATGCCTTTTGTATTGTCAAAAGAAAGGTTGATGTTTCCTTCCAGTTCCTGCTTAATCTGGGGCGTGCCGTTTCCCCCCATTCCGGGCATTCCCATTCCTCCCATATCACCCATATCCATGTTCATCTCACCTTTGTCTTCATCTTCGTCTCCTGCCATTTTTTTGGCATCTTTTTCAAACTTTTCTGCATCGACAGAAGATTTGATATCGAGATTCAATTCGGCTATGCCAGCATTGAAGCTCAGCACCTTCTCGGTGATTTCGGTGTCATACATTTTGGTTTTTAGCTTCATTCCGGCTGCCACGGGCCCCTCGGGAAGTACCAGCAGGTCCAGAAAATGGCTTGGAAGAAGGTCAATGGTTTCATCATCTTCCTTTATGGTTACGGGCTTTGGCTTTGGCTTTGAAATGGTACTTACTGAGTAGCCTGCTTTCAGGGTTCCGGTTTTGGGATTGAACTCTGCAAAAAGGGATACCCTTTCTCCGTCGGCTTCGGCCGAGGCCGCCATTTCGCCTTTTTCAACTTTAGTGGAAATCAACAGGTTGCCCGATTCACGGCATACAAGTACCGGAATTTCAGTAAATGTAAAATTACCGGATTTGTCAACGGTAAAATCTGCTTCTACGGACCTGGCGGGTAGATTCGACAGATTGGCCATGGTATTGCCTTTGTCATCTGTAACTTTAAAATCAATGAGATAAAAACTTCCCATTGCTCCGCCATTTCCCAATAACTGATCTATCCGAAGGGCAAAAATCGATTCGGTTTTGAACTTCATATCCCCTCCCATGGCCATCATTCCCATCATTCCGCCACCGCCCATTTTGATATGGTCATTTTGAAGGCATTTGAACTTATATACTGTTCCCGGTTTCCATTTGTAGGATAATGTACTTTGGGCTAAAAGATTGTTAATCAGTGCATTGAGTAGAAAGAAGCAAAAGAAAAACAGATTTTTCATGAAGATATATTTATAATCAGAGGCAAAACTAAGAGCCGGTTACAAATTCAGGAAAAAAAAGAAAAGCGCCTGATGCTGATTGCCCGCTTATTGAACCTGAATTTTTCTTTTCCAAAATCCGGAAGTATTTCTGATGGTGAGGAAATACATCCCGGGCCGGATTTTTTTCAGGGAAAAGACCAGTTCAGTATCGTCTAACAAGATAGGATTGTTCAAAGCCAAAGTTTGACCTGAAATATTGGTAATTTCAACTGAAAAGGGCGTTTTCGGATTCAATCCTTTGATTTTCAATTCAGTATTGGCTGGATTTGGATAAACCATCAGGTCGGATGCAGGTGTTTTGATATCATTTTTTGCGGAGGTGAATACTGTACAATTACCCAGGGTTTGACCGGTGGCAGTGTTTGAAAATGTAAAATCATCAAAATCAACTGTGCTCGTTCCGGGTCCTGTTTTTACAGCATTGATAATTACCGAATCTACCGGACCTGATGCAACGCTGTTGATGGGCACATGAAAGGGTGTCCAATTCGAATTGGTTTGGGTAAGAATGCAGCTTCCGAAGGCACCCGGATTCTGAGAGCCTTGTAATTTAAAAAAAACATAAAAAATCAGGGTGTCCTGATTACTTCCCTGAAAATTGGACTTGAAAAAACCATTCAGGAAGGGACTCCGGCTGGTGCAAGGGAAGTTGACACTCAAAAGAGAAGGCAGGGGAATACCACTGCCTGAGCTGAGACGGGCAGCAAAGCCCGGACCGTTTCGTCCCGGGATTTGGTTCACCGAAAACGCCAGCCAGTCCGTCAGATTCAAATCCATCCAGGAGTTGAAATCGCCGTTCGGAATGCTGCACTGTGAGCGGGATTGATAGGATAAAGTATTGAAAAACAATAAAATAATGAGGAAAACCTTTGTTTTATTTTTCATGACGATTAGATTTAAATTCGATGACAATGAAAAGAAATATCCTGATTCAATCCAATGATCAATCAAAGAAAGTCCAGCACAAACCAAGTTCAAAAAGGCGGCGCTGAGCGGGATAATAGGGTGCTGCAAAATATCCTGCTCCCCCTAAACCCTGAAGGGTATTGTGAACTTTGAAATAGAGCCTTACGCGGTCAATTTTGATGTGGGTGAATGCATCAAATAAAAAATATGGTGGAATGGTGGTTTTGGATTGTAAGAACCATTGTCCGGTTAGTGGGTTGTAATCTTCTGAGGGCCAGTCGAATCGCCAGTCGAGATTAAAGCCGATGCTGGCCGAAAAGCCTTTGCGTTTTCGGGCCACAAAAAACTCGTGGCAGGAGTGATACACATAAGAGGGCATGGCCGAAATGCGTGCCCCGCTCTGAAAAACCCGAATGAATGAGTTGGTGCTGTTAAATCTTTTCCACTGGCCGGATAATTCAAGGCCGGCAAACTGCATCAGCGCAACCCTCTCTGCCTGAAAGGGTTGATAAGTTTCGTCGAAGGCAATGCCCCTGGCTACCACCTGGTTTTCGAAGGACGGTTTCAATTTCAGATTCCGGAAATTCCATTCATATGCAATACGGAACTGGCTGGCCACAGAGGCATCGAAACGGGTTTCATACACCAGATTTTTACTAAAAAACTCCCTTTGAATCAAACCGGGTTTGTACGAAATGAGCCTCGCTGAACCACTCAGGTTTTTCCATTTTAAATCTCCCTGCAAGTCGAATTCCGCAGGGCTGATCCATTCGCCGCGGGCACGAATTCCGAATGCTCCCCATGCTGCCTGCAAACTGGCACCATACAAATACTCCGCCACATGGTTGAATCGGGTAAAAATATTGCTTCTCAGAAAGTTATCCCGTCTTTTGGCATATACATCCACAAACAGCAGCGAGTCCCTGTAGCCCAGATGCAGGCTGTTTTCCCAGAGTTGATAGGTACGCTTTTGCCAGATACTGTCGGGCCGGGCACCTGCAGGCTTCTGAGTCTGAAAGTACAGTTGCTCACCGTAAAATCTCGTTTCGGGCGAGGGGTCGCCGTAGGTATTCACCTGCCGGAACCTGTAGTGGCTTGTGCGAACAAAAAAATTGCGGATCGGCCGAAGTTCCTGACTCATATACCAGTTGTTTCGGAGATCCCGGCTGCGGGCCTGTGGGTTGAGGTTTACCGGCATAATGTTAGGTGCAATAAACAGACTGTCTTCCTTTCCCTGCCGGGGCACAAGTGCGCCGCCGGTTTCGTATTGCAAATGATTGAGATGCTGATAGTGGGCCCAGATTCGGTATTTATTGTTTTTGGTTGTGAAGTTTCCCGATGCCCAGGCCGAGTGATGGTCGGTGAGCCGCTCGTCGTTTTCCGTAACATTCAGGATTCTTAGCGCTGTAAACCGCTGGTAATGAGCCGAAATATTAAGGCCGGGTAAAATATTTTGTGAAAGGGTGGTTTTCAGCATGGAGCGCTGTCTTGCGCCCTGCGTATAGAATATTTCGGTGTAGGGAGAGAGGGTATTGAAATAAGGAACTTCATCCTGAAGCGGAATCAGATAGTCGAATGCCTGCATGCCGTTTCGTGTTCCGATAAAGGCCGGCAACTGATGAAACAGGGGCCGCCCCGCCGTACCGAATACTCCGAGATTCTGAAACCAGCCCTGTTCCTGATACAGAAAGTCTATTTTTTGGTTGAACTCCAACATGGAGGTATCGGCTGTGGCAAAGCCCCGGCCTGTTGCCATTTGTTCACCGGTTCTGATTTTCACCGTTTTGCCGGAATAAATCAATTTGGTAGAATCATCCAGAATCTGACTTTTCAGGCTGCCGGAAGCCAAAACAAACGAGATGAACAGACTAAGCCTCAATGCTTTTTTCCAATGCAGCCCAAAATTCATCTTCCGGAAAAATCCGGGTGCGGATGGGAATGTAATAAACCAATTCAGGCTGAGGCGCAAGGCAAACAATTTTATGAAAGTCTTTTTCGGGGCAAATGACGGTTTTTCCCTTCAGACCTTCTTTCTCAAAAAAATCGGGCAAATATCTGTAATGGTCGGGTTTGGATATGCATCTTTCCACTAAATATTCCGATTTCACCTTTTCAAAGAAATCCAGATTTGATGCCAGACCAGCCACTGCCACCGGCCTGCAATCCCGGGGAGGCAATTCTCCTTCCCTGTTTCGGGCCGGTTCAGAAATCACCTCTGAAAGAAAAACCTTGCCTGCCGACAGATGCCTGGCTGACAATTCCCTTTGCATCGATTCTCTTTTCTCTTCACTCGGGCTTTGTGTTTTGGTGAAAATGAGGAACTGCGCCCTTTTGCATTCGGACGGAAATTCCCTCAACGTACCTGCGGGAAAGAGGAAGTTATTGAAAAATGGTTTGCGGAAAGGGCTGAGCTGCAAGGTAATGCGGGGGTTAACCCAACGGTGCTGCATACCATCATCCATCAGAATCAGGTCCAGGTCAGGATGCAATCGCAACAGATTTTCTATGCCCCGCACACGGTCTTCATCTACGGCGAACACAATGTAATCCTGCCATTTGCTGAAAATCTGAAAGGGCTCATCGCCCAGGTCATCGGGTTGGGATTGGCCATCTGCCAAAACGAATCCGGTACTTTTTCTCCCGTATCCCCTTGAAATGCAGGCAATTTTCTTTTTCTTGTGAAAGTACTCTATCAGCAGGTCGATCATCGGGGTTTTGCCCGAGCCGCCCATTTCCAGATTTCCCACACAAATAACCGGTACGGGGAATGATCTGGAAGAAAGCCACTGCTTGTCGAAGAGCAGATTTCTGAGAAATACCACCATTCCGAACAAAAAAGAAAAAGGAAAAAGAAGCAATCGAAATACCTTTGCCATCTTCAAAACATGCTGAGAAGGAAAAACCGGAGCATCTACCCTGATAACGCCAATTTCGGGCGGGCCTCAAAAATAGGCTTTCGCTTCCTATTCCCTCTCATTTTCATGAGCGCATGGCTGCCGGCGTTTTCCCAGGGTTTCAAAAAGATCCGTCATTATGATGCCAACGGGTTGATAGTCAAAGAAATATACTATACTTCCGACAAGGAGGGAAAAATTAAAAATGGTTCTTTCACAGGCTGGTATGCCGGAGGGCAGGTGAAGACAAAAGGTATCTACAAAAACAATCTGGCCGAGGGAATATGGGAGCGGTACTTCGAAAACGGCTCGCTCAAAAGTGTTTACCGCTATCAGAACGGAGAATTGTCGGGCCCGGGCAAAATTTTTTATGAAAACGGTAAAGTGGCCCAGGAGGGATTTTACCGGAAGAATACCGAAGACAGCACATGGAAATTTTTTTATGAATCGGGCCGGCTCAAAAGCACGGGTAAATACAAATCAGGCCTTCAAAACGGCTTGTGGCGCTATTTTCATGAAGACAGCACACTGAAAGCCAGTGCATTTATGAAATTGGGAGAGGGGGAGTACAAAGAGTTTTTTGCCAACGGCAATACCAAAATGGAGGGTTTCATCCGCAAGGGCATCAGCGACTCCATATGGAAATACTACTACGAAACCGGCGAACTGAAAGCCATCGGCCGGGAAAAAAGCGGGGAGCGGGAGGGCTATTGGAAATTCTTTTTCCCCAATGGCCGCCTCAGTTCGGAGGGGCATTACCTGAAAAATAAAAAGTTTGGCCGTTGGAAATATTTCCACGACAACGGCAATCTGAGTTCGGAAGGCGATTTGGAAGACAACAATCAGGAAGGGGTGTGGAAATTTTACCTTCCAACCGGAGGATTGAAAGGGGAGGGAACATTTGTGAAAGGAAACGGCGATTATCAGGAGTTTTACGACAACGGAAAGGTGAAGCTGAAGGGCAAGATTATCAATGATTTATACGAAGGTACCTGGACCTATTATTTCGACGACGGCGGATTGGAAGGCGAATGCGAGTACATCGGGGGTTTGGGCCAGTACCTGGGCTATTATGAAAATGGCAGCATCAAAATGAGGGGGCAGATGCGAAACGGTCAGAAAATCGGCTCCTGGGATTTGATGGGAAGAGATGGCAAACTCATCGGCCATTACAAGACTTTTTATGATATGATTCAGCCCAAATTGCCCGAAAATCCAGCCATAAAAAAGTCCGCTCCCGATTCGGCGGTTGCCGTACAAAAGCAAAGGACTTACAACCGGCCGGACTACGGCAGCAAGGGAAAATTCCGGCATTACATTGCCCGCCAAAACGAGCTCAGGGGATTTATTTTAGGATTTAACCCCTTTGCTGCAGCCCTTTCTTCGCTCCCGGTATCGGTAGAATATTTTTTCCACGACAGGCTGGGCATCGAATTGATATTCACCATTTACAGACAACCTTTTTTTGCCAACCACTCGGAGGAGCTGGAAAACAGCCGACTCTATACATTGGGCAATTCCCTGGATATCAGGCAAAAACTGTACAGCAAAGACTTTGGAAAAGGCAGTTTCTACATCGGGCAGGAATTGCGGCTCACCGGCCTTACACACAAGATGTATGCAATAGAAGTAACCGACAGCACCCGCACCAGGCAGAATTTCAAGGGTACCGAAAACAAAATAGAGCTCAGCCTGCTGGTAGGCAATCGCTTTTTTCAGCATTTCAACCGGCATAAGTCCTTTACTTTGGACCTGTTCTGCGGCATTGGATTTGGTTATCGTGATTCAAAAATACCCGAGCGGCTATTGAATTTCAGCCGGATCAAAACCAACATAATTACCATCCCTTTCCGTATGGGATTCAATTTTGGCTTTTTGTTTTAATGCAATATCAGATTCAAAAATGGCTTCCGCTCATAGAAGAGGCCATGCAAAAATTTCCTTATCCGGTTCAGCCTGCCAGTCTGTATGACCCCATCCGATACTTTATGGCTTTGCCCGGCAAACGCATCCGGCCCGTTTTTGTGCTGCAGTGTCTGGAACTTTTCAGGGAGCCGGGGCCCGATGATGCCCGTGCAGCGCTGGCCACGGAGCTTTTTCATAATTTTTCCCTGGTGCATGATGACATTATGGACAAGGCAGATATGCGAAGGGGATTTCAAACCGTTCACATTAAATGGAATGAGCCTACCGCCCTGCTTGCCGGCGATGCCATGCTGGTACTGGCTTATCAGGCTTTGGCGTCCTGTCAGATTGCCGACCTCAGGTCTTTACTGATGTCGTTCAATGAGATGGCCCTGGCCGTGTGCGAAGGGCAACAACTGGATATGGATTTTTCAGAAACCGACCGGGTGGAAGTTGCTGATTATCTGGCAATGATTGACAGGAAGACCGGTGCCCTGATTGCTTTTTCTTTTGAAATGGCGGGTTTTTTAGCCGGCCTGTCTCCCGAGGAAAGGCTGAAAATCAGGGTTTTTGGTCAGGCAATGGGGCGATGTTTTCAGGTTCGTGACGATTTTCTTGACCTCTTCGGCAAGGAAGAGAATACCGGAAAAATGCGGGGCGGCGACATCGGCAACCGCAAACTCACCTTCCCTGTTTTGTGCAGCCTAAACCATTCTGATAATGCAGAGTTTTTGGCAGCCTGGAATTCAAAACCCTATGATAATCCGGCCCGTATCCATGCCTGCCTTTCCTGGATGGAAGAGCACGGAATTCCCGAACTGACCCTTCAACTCATCCGGGATGAGATGGACAAAGGGCTACAGCTTTTGGCGCAATTGCCCGGCAAGCCTGCACCGGCCGCTCGCCTGGAAGAACTTTGTAAACTATTGGCTTACAGAGAAAAATGAGTCCTCACTGGGATGATACCATAGTAGCCCTCTCCACCCCGGCCGGGGTGGGGGCTCTGGCAGTGTTGCGCATTTCGGGTCCGCATGCTTTTCCTGTTTTGGAAAAAATTTGTCCCCGTTCCCAAGCCGGGGAAAGACCCGGGCATACGGCATTTCTTGGAAAACTTGAAATAGACGGGCGGCTTCTGGACGAGGCATTGGTGACCATATTCAGGGGACCCAAATCTTTTACGGGCGAAGATGTGGTTGAGCTGAGCCTGCACGGCTCGCCCTATATCGTGCAAGAGGCTGTAAAACTTTGTCTTTCAGCAGGATGTCGCCTGGCAAAGCCCGGGGAATTCACCCAGCGGGCATTTCTCAACCGCAAACTCGATCTGGCTCAGGCTGAGGCCGTCGGCGACTTGATTGCCTCCGAATCCGAAGCAGCGCACCGGGCCGCCATACACCAACTCAAGGGTGGATTGAGCAAAGAAATTCAAAAGCTCAGGCAGGATTTGATTGATTTTACCGCTTTGATTGAATTGGAGCTCGATTTCAGTGAGGAGGATGTAGAATTTGCAGACCGGAGCCGGCTCCTGGCCCTGATCGATCAAATACAACAACATATCGGTACCCTGCTCCATTCTTTTTCAACCGGTCAGGCCGTGAAAAACGGCATTCCCGTGGTCATTGCCGGTCCGCCCAATGCAGGAAAATCGACCCTGCTGAATGCCCTGCTGCAGGAAGAAAAGGCCATTGTTTCCCCGATAGCCGGTACCACCCGCGATGTAATCGAAGATATCCTTGTGCTGGAAGGCATCACCTTCCGGTTTGTGGACACTGCCGGGCTGCGGCAAACCGAAGATTTGGTAGAAAGCATCGGCATAGCCAAAACCCGCGAAATGCTGGACAAAGCGGCATTTGTGCTCCTGCTGCAGGCACCGGAATCGGGACAAGCCGAAGTAGAGGATATTGAAAAGGAAATCCGGGCACGCGGACTTCCCTTTCTCAAGGTTTTTACCAAGGAAGACATCAGGAAAGCGACAGGAGAGGGATTCAGCATTTCGGCCAAAACGGGAAGCGGTATCGATGCCCTGAAAAAAGAAATCGTCGCCCGCTCGGTAGACAAGACCATGCTCCAGTCCGAAACCTCGCTCATCACCAACCTGCGGCATTATCAGGCCCTGAAAGAAACGCAAAAATCTCTTGTGCAGGTGCAGGAAGCCTTACATCAGGGCCTTTCGGGTGATTTGCTGGCCACCGACATCCGGGAGGCCTTGTTTCACCTCGGCAGTATCACCGGTGCCATCACGGTAGAGGAGGTGCTTGGTTCCATATTCTCCCGTTTTTGTATCGGAAAGTAACAGGTTTTTTTATCAATTGAATATCAGGTTTTTATCTTTAAAATATTCAAAGCATGACCATATCGGCGGGCTCATAAGTTAAGTAATAACTTTACTAAATACTTGCAATAGTCAAGTATTGGCTTTACTTTTGCCCTGTAAAAGTCAATTTATAACTTTACTTTATGGGCAAGAAATCACTTCAGCTGCAACAGCTCAACAGCAAAATGCCGGGCTTTGCCATACTCAAACAGATGGCCATGCCGCCTACAGGTTGGATAAAAGCCATCCGCACAGCCATTGGCATGTCTATGCAACAATTGG
>CANHCT010000103.1 GCA_947459175.1 Hymenobacteraceae bacterium | reverse complement strand
TCTGGTCAGTTCAAGTCTGTTAAAGGTGCTGACATCTTTGCTGTCCTCAGATCAGTGATTGATTCCCTCATCAAAAATGATCAAAATGTCTTCCTTAAACTCGTAACTTTGGCTAAGGCTTAACCTGAGTAGTTACGCGCAAGTTAACAATTCCGTAAGGAATTGTTAACTTGCGCTTTAGTTTTGTAATTCACTTATTATCAATGCTTCTGTTAAGAAATTATATTAATTCCTGGAAGAGAAGGATTATCCAAAATCTTTTTGGAAGTCAATACCGACCAGGCCACTTTTATTCCACTATTCCTGCAGTAGAAGATTATTTTCCCATTCTACCCAAGCTTTTGGACAAGTCTTTAATTGATTTACCTGGTATAGAACTAAATTTGGATAAACAAAAAAAGTTTCTTCAGGAATGCCTGCCTTTCTACTCTGAAATTCCTTTTCCAAATGAAAAAGAAAATGAATTTCGATATTATTTTAAAAATTTATATTTTACTGCACCTGATGCAATTTCTCTTTTCTTTATTTTAAGATATTTTAAACCCAAAAAAATAATTGAGATAGGTTCAGGATTTTCTTCAGCGGTAATCATGGATACTAATGATTTTTTCTTTGAAGGAAATATGGAGGCTATTTTTATTGAGCCATTTCCCGACAGACTGAATTGGTTTCTTTCCAGATCAAAAAAACAGAACAGCTATGTTCTTCACGAGAAGAAAGTGCAGGACGTTCCAGATTCCGAATTCTTTGACCTTAAGGAAAATGACTTATTATTTATTGACTCCAGTCATGTAAGCAAACTGGGGAGCGATGTAAATCATCTTTTTTTTAATATTTTGCCCAAATTGAAGAAAGGCGTAGTTGTTCATATCCATGATATTTGTTTTCCATTTGAATACCCTGAAAAATGGGTGTATGAAAAAAGATTTTGGAATGAAGCATACTTGTTGCGTGCTTTTCTGACTTTTAATGATCATTATGAGATAATTCTATTTAATGGGTTTGTTTCAATTAAAAACCATGAATGGCTTAAAGAAAATATGCCGATTTTACTTGCAGAAGGTGGCAGCATTTACTTGAAAAAGATAAAATAAATCAGCTTTCTTTGAGTTTTTTGGTCAAGTTATTTTAATTTCAAGCTTCTACTGCTTCAGAGTCTGCATACTCCGAAACCGGTAGGCAGGAGCAAACCAGATTCCTGTCGCCATATGCAGAATCAATTCTGCTTACGGATGGCCAGAATTTCCTCGATTTGACAAAGGGAAGAGGATACGCAGCTTTCTGTCTAGAATAAGGTAAAGTCCAGTTTTCTGCAGTCACAGTATCCGCTGTATGGGGCGAATTTTTCAGCACATTGTCTTTCTTATCGGCTTTTCCCTCTTCAATTTCAGCAATCTCACTGCGTATAGCCAGCATGGTGTCAGCAAAACGGTCCAATTCTTCCAGTGGTTCACTTTCTGTGGGCTCTATCATGAGCGTACCCGCTACAGGAAATGATACAGTCGGAGCATGGAATCCATAGTCCATCAATCTCTTGGCAATGTCTTCCACTTCAATACCGGCCGACATTTTGAAACTCCTCATATCCAAAATCATCTCGTGGGCGCAAAAACCATGGGTGCCGGTGTATAATACAGGAAAATGTTTTTCCAGCCTGGCCTTTAAATAGTTGGCATTGAGAATGGCATACTGGGTGGCTTTTTTTAAGTGACTTCCTCCCATCATGGCAATGTAGGCGTAGCTGATGGCCAATATAGATGCCGAGCCGTAAGGAGCGGCTGAAATGGCACGAATGGCCAGCTTGCCTCCTGTCTCTACCACCGGATGGCCGGGCAGGAAGGGTACCAGTTTTTCTACCACACCAATGGGCCCCATTCCCGGTCCGCCGCCTCCGTGCGGTATGCAAAAGGTTTTATGCAAATTCAAATGGCAAACATCCGCCCCGATGTTGCCGGGACTGGTCAGACCGACCTGGGCATTCATATTGGCTCCATCCATATACACAAGACCGCCGTGCTTGTGAATGGTTTCGCAAATCCGGCGAATGCCCTCTTCGAAAACACCATGTGTAGACGGATAGGTTACCATCAGTGCAGCGAGGTTTTCGCTGTGTTCGGTCGCCTTTTTTTCCAAATCTTCCATGTCCACATTTCCTTTGGCATCGCAGGCCACCAGCACCACTTTCATGCCTGCCATAACCGCTGAGGCAGGATTTGTACCGTGCGCCGATGTGGGAATCAACGCAATGTTGCGGTGGCTGTTTCCACCCGACTTGTGGTATTCACGGATGGTCATCAGTCCTGCATATTCTCCCTGTGCTCCCGAATTGGGCTGAAGCGAAATGCCTGCAAAACCAGTAACTTCTTTGAGCCAATGGGATAAATCATCCATCATTTCCTGATACCCCATCGCCTGATCTTTCGGAACAAAAGGATGAAGCGAATTCCACTCCGGCCAGGTCACAGGTATCATTTCTGTGGTGGCGTTCAGTTTCATCGTACAGGAACCGAGAGAAATCATGGAGTGAACAAGAGATAAGTCTTTGTTTTCCAGATATTTGATATACCGGGTTATTTCGTGCTCCGAATGATGTTGATTGAATACAGGATGGGTCAGATAGGGCGTGGTTCTTTTTCTTGCGCTATCCATTTCGGGAAATCCGAAAAGGTTTTCGGCTGAGGGTGTATTTCCTTTGGAAAGGGCCTGCCCGAATATTGCCAAAATGTTTTTTACACAATCCGGACTGCTGGTCTCATCCAGTGAAATGCCGATAAGGCCGCTGCCGGCCGGGTATTTTCTGAAGTTTACCTCATGGTGAAGGCCAATGTTGTGAATGGCTTCCGCTGTTGAGGGATTGGTTTTCAGCAAAAGGGTGTCGAAATAGTGACGGTGTACCACTTCCATCCCCATAGACTCCAGGCCTTTTGCCAATCCCTGAGTTAGGGCAAAAATTCGGTTGGAAATGTTTTTTAAACCTTCAGGTCCATGATAAACAGCATAAAATGAGGCCATTACTGACAGCAATACCTGAGCGGTACAGATGTTGGATGTGGCTTTTTCCCTTCTGATGTGCTGCTCCCGGGTTTGTAGGGCCATCCGGTAGGCCGGATTTCCCTTGGCATCTACCGAAATGCCGATGATTCTGCCCGGCATATTCCTTTTAAATTCTTCTTTGGTGGCGAAAAATGCCGCATGAGGCCCGCCGTATCCCATGGGAACGCCAAACCGTTGCGCAGAACCTACCACCACATCTGCACCCCAGGTGCCGGGTGCCTCCAGTAATGTTAGGGCCATCAGGTCGGTGGCCACACAAACCAGCACCTGATTTTCCTTTGCCGATGCGGCCAGGTTTCTGAAATTGGAAATATTTCCTTCTGTATCAGGATATTGAAGAATGATTGCAAATATGTCCTGATCGGTTAAGTCTGCTTTGAAGGCATCACCTACCTCAACTTTTATGTTCAGGGGCTCGGCCCGTAGTTTCACCAAATCGATGTTTTGAGGATGGCATTTATCCGAAATAAATACCTTTCCTGCATTCTGCTTTGATCCGGCCTTTACCGCATGCATCAAATGCACGGCTTCTGCAACTGCTGTCGACTCGTCGAGCAACGATGCATTGGCAATTTCCATCCCGGTCAGGTCCATGACCATGGTTTGAAAATTAATCAGGGCCTCCATTCTTCCCTGTGCAATTTCTGCCTGATAGGGGGTGTAAGCCGTATACCAGGCCGGATTTTCCAGCACATTGCGCAAAATGGGCGTGGGGGTGATGGTGTCGTAGTAACCCATCCCGATAAAGGAACGGAACAGCTTGTTTTTCCTTCCCATGGCCTTGAAGCGGGCAAGAAATTCAGCCTCAGTCAGTGGGTCGGGTATATTGAGTTCCCGATTTAGCCGGATGTCCTGCGGCACAACTTTTTCTGTAAGCTCTTCTATGGACTTAACTTTCAGAAAATCAAGCATATATTGTGTTTGCCTGGCATCGGGACCGATATGACGGGATGCGAATGATTCTTTGTAAAAGGCTGGACTATTGGACATGATTTGGAAAATGAACGCAAATATAAACTGCCCGATTGGCAAAGGGTTTTTTTTCAAATCAAATTACCGGAAATCAACCCGGCTTTTTTCAAAATTCGGGAGAATGCAATGCTTCGGCTTTCCCATCCGAACAGGATAAATTTTTTTTTCCTGATTATTCAATCTCACCGGAGACCACCATTGTATACTCGCAGGCCAAATTCCTTATAATGTTGAATTCTTGTTTGATTTTTTTCTTTCATTCGCATTCATGAAATCCTGCCTGCAATTCTTTATTATATGGACAATCTGTATTTTCCATTACGGATTTTCCTCAGCTCAAAATCTGGAAAAATGGTTTCCCGGCAAGGAAGCCATGCGCATCGGAGTACAATATAGCCCCGAGCAGTGGCCTGAAAATCAATGGGAAAGAGAATTGAAGAACATTTCCTCTCATGGTTTCCTGTTTGTTCAAATGGGCGAATCGGCATGGTCTTTTCTGGAGCCTGAAGAAGGAAAATTTGATTTTACCCGCCTGGATAAAGCCATAGACCTTGCTGCTAAAAATGGATTGAAGGTCATTTTGAGTACCCCTACAGCAGCCCCTCCGGTCTGGCTTTCCAAAAAATATCCGGAAGCCCTGATGCAAAATGCGGAAGGTGTAGTCCAGCAGCACGGAAGCCGGCAGCACGGAAGCTGGTCCAGTGCGAAGTACAGAGACCTGTGCAGCAAAATCGTTACCGAAATGTCCAAAAAATTCGGGCAGGATACCCGAATCTGGGGCTGGCAGATTGACAATGAACCCTCGCACTACGGAATCGAGTACGACTACAGCCCTGCTGCAAACCAAAGGTTTATTGAATGGCTGAGGAAGAAATACAATCGGATTGATTCCCTGAACGAAGTTTGGGGCACATCCTTCTGGGGCCTGAGTTACGGAGATTTTGAGCAAATCCGAATTCCCAATGCCAGAGAATTGCCGCAGCAGGCCAACCCCCATGCGGTGCTGGATTTCAAGCGTTTTTCAGCTGCCGAATGTGCAGGATTTATCAGTTTTCAGGCCGCCATTCTCCGGCAAAACATCAGCAAAGACCAATGGCTGACCAGCAATTTTATTTCCTACCATGCCCCCAACGACCCTTTTCTCAACAAGGACCTTGATTTCCTTTCCTTCAGTGCTTTTCCGGCGGCAGGAAACGCAATCGGTTTCGGACAACAGGGATTCAGGCTCGGCTCGCCTTCTGCATTGGGAATGCCCCACGACTATTTCCGCTCTCTGAAGGGCAAAACGGCCATTTCAGAACTCCAATCGGGCCAAATGAATTGGGGCAGATATAACCCCCAACCGCTTCCCGGGGCTGTCAGACTTTGGTTGTATCAGGCTTTTGGTTCCGGTTCGGCTTTTGTATCCATGGGCCGCTACCGGCAGACTGTGGCGGGTGCAGAACAATACCACGCCGGTATAACGGGGCCCGACGGATTGGCCTTGTCGAGGGGCGGAGAAGAATTGACCCTGGCAATGAAAGAACTGGCCGATTTGAAAAAACAGCACCGCAGTTCAAGTGAGTATCCGGCACGGCTCAGCCTGATGAAAACCGGCATTTTGTATTCTCGCGACAACATCTGGGACCAAAACTATCAGCGCCAGACCTTGCAATGGAATGCGCAGTTTCACATCGCCAAATATTATGAGGTCCTGCGCCAGTTACAGATTCCGGTAGACTTTGCAGAAGAAGATGCGGATTTTTCCAAATTCTCCTTTCTGATTGTGCCGGCCTATCAGCTCACCAATGAAAAGCTGATTTCAAAACTTCAAAAGTTTGCCGAAAAGGGTGGCGAGGTTATCATTTCCTGCCGATTTGGACAAAAGGATAAAAACGGCCGTTTTCCGGAAGCTCCCTTTCAGGCCGGCCTGAAAAAACTCGCCGGAATAAAAGTGCGTTTCTTTGATGTCCTGCCCGACGATGCTTATGGAAAGGTGGCTTTCGGAGGAAAAAATTATGAATGGAACAATTGGGCTGAAGTGCTGGAACCGGAAGAAGGGACACAATCCATGGCGACCTATGCCGATCAGTTTTACAAAGGCAGTACGGCTGTATCAGGAAAGAAAACCGGCAAGGGAAACATTACCTGCATTGGAGTGGAAACCGATCCCTTTCTCCTGGAAAAAGAAATAATAAAAGCGGTGTATCAGAAAGCCCTGGACCGGCCTTTGGAGGAACTGCCCTCCGGCCTTGAAGTTCTGTATCGGGATGGCTTTTGGCTGGGTCTGAACTTTCACAGTACCGAGGTGCGAAAAGTTCCTGTTCCCGAAAAGGGAAAAATCCTGATGGGCGAAAAAGACCTGAAACCGGGTGAAGTGGTAATTTGGACAGAATAATCTCAGTCGGTAACCTCAGCCGAAATGCCGGCATTGCATATCTGATTCCGCATGCGGGCGAGGTCTTCCCAATCCCCTGTTTTTACGGTACACTTGCCTTTGTAGTGGATGATGATGGTGCATTGCTCGGCCTGTATAAGGGAATGGCCGCAAACTCTGCAAAGGGTTTCAATCACATGATCAAAGGTGTTGATGTCGTCATTGAATACCACAAGTTTGTAAACGGCCACCTCTACTGTGGTGGTTTCCAGAAGTTCTTCAAAGTCAAAATGCGTTGCTTCCATGCCGCGAAATTAAGTCATTTAATTCCTAATTTTTTCAAAATTTAAGATGAATCCATTTTACGGTCTGGCCCTGATTTTCGTTTATTTTTCAATTCTCCTTGCAGTTTCCTGGTATACGGCACGAAAAGAAAGTGGTACCGATGCATTTTTTACTGCCAACCGGAGTTCCAAATGGTACCTGGTAGCTTTTGGCATGATCGGAACATCTTTGTCCGGGGTTACCTTCATTTCTGTACCCGGCATGGTGAAGGCCGCCAATTTCTATTACCTTCAAATGGTGGCCGGCTACATGATTGGCTATTTTGTGATTGCCAATATGCTGTTGCCCATGTACTACAGGCTGAATCTGGTTTCCATCTACACCTACCTTGGAACACGCTTCGGCTATTGGTCCTACAAAACAGGTGCCGGCTTTTTTCTTTTGTCCCGGATTCTTGGCTCATCAGCCCGTTTTTTTCTGGTTCTGAGCGTTTTGCATCTTTCTATTTTCGAGCCTTTTCATATTCCCTTTTGGCTTACGGTGGGCATTGGCCTGCTGCTCATCTGGGTGTACACCTACCGGGGCGGAATGAAAACCATCATCATCACCGATACCCTGCAAACAGTTTGTATGCTGGCCGGGGTGCTGGCTTCCATTGTATTTCTGGCCGGTTATCTAAACCTGTCATATGACCGCATCCCTGCCTTTGTTCGACAAAATCCCTTTTCCGACTTGGTCAATACCGACATTTCGAGCAAGTATTTCTGGCTCAAACAGGTGCTTGCCGGAGCCTTTATTGCCATCACCATGACCGGTCTCGACCAGGATATGATGCAAAAAAATCTGACTTGCCGGAGCATTGCTGAGGCAAGGAAAAACATATATTGGTTTAGTTTTATTTTATTGATAGTTAATGTTTTATTTTTGGTACTGGGATTGTTTCTTTATGCCTATGCCGGGACAGCCGGGGTCGAACTTCCTGCCAAATCAGACAAACTTTTTCCTCTGCTTGCCCTGCATCACTTCCCTGTATGGCTGGGCATCATGTTTTTGATGGGCATCATTGCCGCAACCTATGCCAGCACCGATTCTGCTCTCACCGCCCTCACCACTTCCTTTTGTTTCGATTTCCTCAACTTCAGCCAACTTGAGGAGAAAATCCGCGGCCCTCTGAAACTAAAGGTTCATTTGGCCATGTCGGGCCTCGTATGGGTGGTGGTGCTGTTTTTTAATGCCTTCAATGAAGATAGCCTTATTGTTACTGTTTTTGATTTGGCGGGCTACACCTACGGCCCGCTTTTGGGGCTCTATGCTATGGGATTGCTCACCCGAATCAGGCCTGCAGATTCCTGGGTGCCCTGGCTTTCCGTATTGAGTATGGTTTTATCTTTTTTGTTGAAAACCAATTCCAAATGGCTGTTTGCCGGTTATGAAATCGGATTTGAGATTCTCATACTCAACGGCCTGATTACCTTTATAGCACTTTGGATTTCCTCCTTTTTCCAAAAGTCTGATTATCAGGCGGAAACAATCTGATTTTTTCCGAAAGTACTGTGGACTTCATCCCCCAAACAAACCGTTACCACTTGAGATAAATTTTTTCCTTGCGGTCAGTTTTTGGCGGATTTTTTGCCGGCCGGGAAGGTGCACGGAATTTTTTTAAAATTTTTTAAATTCTCAGGTTACCTTTTTCTGTGCAACCGGTATTCATGCTCAGATACACAAATTTATTCATACACCTGTAATTTATTAAAATCGCCCCGTCATGCGGGGCTATTTTTTTTACCGGCTTATTTGTTGACTATCAGTTTTTTCTGCCCAAGGCTGCCCTCACTGTCAAAAGCCCTCAAAAGATAACAGCCGTTTTCCAGTCCGATAAGATTCACCTCATTGGCAATTGTTTGAACCGGAATGGTTTTCAGTTTTTTCCCGTTCATGGAATAGATTTCAATTCTTTCGGGTTTTATTTCCGAATTCCATGACAGCATACCTGCGTTCGGATTGGGGTAGGGGATAAATTCAAATGCAGGCCGGGCCGAAAGCATGGAGCGGCTGGTCACAAGCAGGTCTGCCTGAATATCAGCGGAAGCTACATTCCCCAGAGAGTCCAGAGAAACCGTTGCCACAGGTGCTTTTTTTCCGTTTGCCCAAAAAAGGATATCCCTCGTATACACATCAGGCAGCCCTCCGCCGGGAATGAGATTCGCCGGAAGATCTATCCAGGAAGGAGGAAAAATAGAAATGGAGGCGAAAACCTGAATCCGGAATGAAATGCGCTGCCTCCTGAGATTGCGCAGAACCGGAATACTTTGAGAGGGAAAAACAGCCGTACCAAACCCGTTGATGTTACTGGTATCCAATACAGTAGCCGTAACCCCGATTTTGCTTACATTCAAAATGCCCAAAGTGGTGTCGTAATCAAATTCAAAGCGATTGCTTGTGGATTGTACCGTTGAACTTTGCCCTAAGGTTGCAGGGAAATTCAAGACAGGAATACCAGGAGTTAACTTGAATGGTGCAGAAGAAAAAGGAATGCCCGGAATGGGAGGTACGGTAAAAGCAAAGCCGTTCAGGACGAAGGAAGATGCCGACTTGGTGAAGTAGGTAAAAGTACCTGCGCTGCCCTGTGCCAGATTGGATGCTGTAAAATTGGAAGCAAAAGGGGTTAGGGCCGGATTTACAAAATAGGTGGTATCGGCAGAACCTGCTGCTTCAAGACCTTCAAAATTGTAGTTTTGGTTTGCACCGGCACCCGGCACGGGTCCGTTCCAGCTTGTTATCTGCGTTATCACCTGATCGCCCACAGCACCAATGTCACTGGCCGAAAGGCTGATTTGAGAGAAACCTGCAAGGGATGTTAACACGGAGCAAAGGGTAAGAAATATCTTTTTCATGCCTGATTCGATGATGAAGTTTTATGAGACAAAGTAAATTCAATTTTTTGTAATTATTATTGGATGTTTTTGTGAGAATACAATGAGTAATACCATCACCGGTCAGTTGGCCGATGTCCACAAAAGGGAAATTTATCCCGCTGAAATCCGGATAGAGGGAGGCAGAATTTCCCAAATCCGGCGTCTGGAGCATGCCCCCTCACACTTCATTATGCCCGGGCTTGTGGATGCCCATGTACACATCGAAAGTTCCATGTTGCCGCCTTCGGAATTTGCTCCTATGGCATTGCTCCACGGGACTTTAGCCACCGTATCCGATCCGCATGAGATTGCCAATGTGCTGGGCAAGGAAGGGGTAGA
>CANHCT010000102.1 GCA_947459175.1 Hymenobacteraceae bacterium | reverse complement strand
GGGTCAGCGGAAAACACCGGGGACCCGGTGGAATTTAAGCGAACAATTTTTCCATTTGAAACGGGAAGAAAGCGGGGTTTGAAATACCTCTCAGGTTGGCCCTGTAACCTTTTTTTTGCATTGAAAGATTCTGCATGGTCATTTGTAGATCTGTTAATAAACAAGTTGAGGATGGTGCGCAGCTGGTTTTGGATCGAATTTGCTACGGTGTTAAATTTATTTTGGTTGCTTTATTTCCTGAATCCGTTTATTGAACCGGTTTCCGGCCTTTTGGGGACACTTTTCATTATTGATGCGTCTGAATTTTAGGGTTTTAAGATATGCCACTCTCAGTTTTGGGTATTCTCTGAACAAGATTTTTGCCCGATCCTTCTGAGAGCGTTACTTCATCAATGTCAATCGGTTCAGTGGTATTCTTCGGATAAATAAGATGCTTGGTGGTGTCAAAATGAATTTCCGGTTATCAGGTGCCTGTTGTCAGATTCATTAAAAGATTTTGGTTCTCCCGGCATTTTCATTCCTGTACTTTTGAATTTCTTCAACATCGGAAAAGTTCCGCCATGCACCCCCTTACCCAAAAGATAAAAGACCGGTTTTGGCAACACCGAAACGAGGCCATGGCCCCCGGTATGCGGGCATACATGAAAAATCTGTTTCCATTTCTCGGAATCAAATCTCCGCAAAGGCGGGAAATCATCCGCCAATTGAGCAGGGAAGAAAAAATCGCCTCTTTTTGTGAACTGAAAACCATTGCAGAGGAACTTTGGTCGCTGGATGAACGCGAATACCAGTATGCTGCCATGGATTTGGTGCTCATGAATAAAAAACTATGGACGGCCGAACTACCCGCCTTGGCCGAATCGCTCATAATCCGAAAGAGCTGGTGGGATACGGTGGATTGTCTGGCTTCTTCGATTTTTGGTGCGTATGTATTGAAATTCAAGTTTTTACCAGAGCCACTGCCCGACCGGTGGCTGACTTCGTCCAATATGTGGCTGAACCGCTCTGCTATTATTTTTCAGCTTTCGCACAAAGAGAAAACCGATATCTCTTTTTTGGAAAAAGCCATTGCCCGCCATGTGGGTTCGGATGAGTTTTTTATCCGGAAGGCCATTGGTTGGGCACTTCGGCAATACGCCCGCAGCAATCCTTCATTTGTGAAAGAAATGGCTGCCGGATATCCCCTAAAACCTTTGAGCAGGAGAGAAGCAATGAAGCATTTGGAATAGTTATCCCGATCATTTTCCTGCCTTCATCACCCTGAAAATGGCGAGTACAAGGGCGAGCGCAATTCCGTAGCCCAGCATACCGGACATAAAGGCATCAAGGCTGAGTGCCTCATTCCCGTTCCAGAAAAAAAGAAGCAGGCGGATGCCCAGATACAGGCTGAGAATCACCAGAAATTCTTTCAGAAAGGGGCGAAAAGGAAAAGAAGCCATTATTCGGAAACCTGAATAGAAGCTACCTCGGGAGCCACTTCCAAAATGTCCCAGGTATGGTCGGCGAGGAGGCGCACTTTGGCAATGTAGGTAAACAAGTGCCGGTTGATTTTTCCCCACTCATGAGGGGCTACCAATGACAGTATGTCCCGGCTTTCTTTATGATAAAAGTAGTAGGTATGTCCGATTACGGGCTCAAAGCGGAGTTCGGCCTGATAGATGCGCTCTGAAATAACTTTGCGGTCCTGGATGGTTTTGGCCTGATCGGCAAGCAAATGCATCTGCTTGATAATCTGCTGCATCTGCATATCGGTTTGCTGGTCCATGGCAGTCATGGAGCGGGCCAGAACGCGGTGCATATCCTCGGGCTTCACCACTGCCGACCCGGAGGTGTGGGCATAAGGAAGTAAACCGGGATTTTCGGCAATCTTATCTTTCAATCGCTCCAGGTCTATCTGGTTGATGTCGATTGCTTCTCTTTTCGATTTTTCTTCTTCCTCAGGCTGCATACTTCACATAACCGAATTTTCGGAAAAGAGTTTCGGAGATTCGGTTCAGGAAAAATATTTGAGGTTAATCACTTCTTTTTCAGTAAGATATCTCCAGTTGCCTCTGGGAAGATCTTTTTTAGTAAGGCCGGCATACATCACCCGGTCCAGTTTTTCTACTTTATAATTCAAACTTTCGAAGATGCGGCGCACTATGCGGTTCCTTCCCAAATGGATGCTGATGCCCAGTATGGTGCGGTCCAGGCTGAGTACTTCCAGTTCATCCACCGGAGCAAAACCGTCTTCCAGGGTTACCCCTTCTCTTATTTTGGTCTCATCGGCCTGAGAAATGGGTTTGTCCAGATCAACCTGATATATTTTTCGGATGTTGTAGCTGGGGTGCATCAACTTCTCAGAAAGTTCACCATCATTGGTGAGCAGGAGAAGCCCTGTGGTATTGCGGTCGAGCCGGCCAACCGGATAAATTCTTTCTTCGCAGGCATTGGCCACCAGCTGCATTACAGTTTTTCTTTCTTCAGGATCTTCGGTGGTGGTCAGGAAGTCTTTGGGTTTGTTCAGCAGCACATACACGAGTTTTTCCCGGTTCAGGGTGCGCTTGCCGTACTTCACCACATCGTCTTTTTTTACCTTGTAGCCCATCTGGTCTACCACCTTTCCGTTTACCGTAATCTGTCCGGATGATATCAGCACATCGGCCTCTCTCCTGGAGCATAATCCCGACTGAGAGATAAAGCGGTTCAGCCGGATTTCATTTTCGCCTGTCTTTTCTTCGCTGCCAGCTTTGGATTTCATCCCGGGTCTCCCGGGTTTTCTCAGGTCATAATCAGGGGCTTTTCCGGCTTCAAATCCGCTGTTTCCCCTTCTGAATTGCTTGAATTGGTTTGGCGCCTGCTTGCCCAGGCGGTCTGTTCCTTTTGGCCTGCGCCCGGCACCTTTTTCTCCTTCAACCCCTGTCCTGGGTTTAAACCGGCCACCGGCATCTCTGTCGTTCCTGAATCCACCTCTGCCACCTTCCCGGTCGAATCGGGGGGCACTTCTCCTTTCTCCTTCACCTTCAGTCCTGGGTTTAAACCGGCCACCGGCATCTCTGTCGTTCCTGAATCCGCCTCTGCCACCTTCCCGGTCGAATCGGGGTGCGCTTCTCCTTTCTCCTTCACCTTCAGTCCTGGGTTTAAACCGGCCACCGGCATCTCTGTCGTTCCTGAATCCGCCTCTGCCGCCTTCCCGGTCGAATCGGGGAGCACTCCTCCTTTCTCCTTCGCCTTCAGTCCTGGGTTTAAACCGGCCACCGGCATCTCTGTCGTTCCTGAATCCGCCTCTGCCGCCTTCCCGGTCGAATCGGGGAGCACTTCTCCTTTCTCCTTCGCCTTCTGTTCTTTTTGAAAATCTTTTATCCGAATCCGGATAATCTTTTTTGAAAGGCCTGTTTTCTGTCCTGCGGAAGCCTTCACGCTGCTCACCTTTTCTGAATTCAGGACGGCTGACCTCTCGTTTTCTGTCAAATCCGCCCTCCGGTTTTCTCCGCTCTTTGCTGAATCCGGCGGCAGGCCTGTCTTCACTTTTTCTGTGGTCCTTTTCAAAATCCGGTCGGGTGTCTCCCGCGGCTTTGATTCTTTTTCTGGGCGGTCGGTTGGTCTTGTCTTCTCCTTTATTCTTCCATGGGAAGGCACCAGATAAAGAATCCGGCCGGGGCGAACTTGCCCGTTTACCGGCAGGAGGAACAGAAGAAGAGGAGGACGATGGTTTTCGTCCGCGAGGAGAAGAGGGCCGCTTGTCTTTCAAAGAACTAAAATTTGGGCCGCAAAAATAGGGCTATTTTCAGACATTTGCAGAATGGTGTCCTAAAATTGTTTTGATTACTGACTGAAAATCAATCCGGTTTTCACCAAATTCAGATGCGTTATGCCATAGTTGACATAGAAACCACAGGAGGCGGTCCTGCCCATCACCGCATTGTGGAAGTCGCCATTGTTTTGGTGGAGCATGGCCGAATTGCAGAAGAATTTGTGTCCCTCTGCCGGCCTGAGATGCCCATACCCCCTGATGTTCAATGGATTCATGGCATCACCGACAGCATGGTATCCGGAGCACCTCTTTTTGCAGAACTCATTCCCCGGATGAATGCCCTTTTGGAAAACACGGTTTTTGTTGCCCATTCTGTATCCTTCGACTATGGTTTTATGCAGGCCGAATACCGCCGGGCAGGATTCCCTTTCTCCCTTCCGAAACTCTGCACCGTCAGGCTGGGACGCAGGCTCGTACCTGGTTTGCAATCTTACAGTCTGGCGCGGTTGTGTCAGGCTTTCAGCATCCGGAACGAACAGGCCCACAGGGCTTTAAGCGATGCCAGGGCAACGGCTGAGATTTTTCTTAGGTTTATGGAAAATTCAGGCTTCGGGCCGCTTACTCAACATTTTCTGAGCCGCAAAAACAAAGACCGACATCTGCCGGCACACCTCGATTCGGGTTCCATCCAAAAACTGCCTGCTACCACCGGTGTCTATCTTTTTCATGACCACAATGGAAAGGTATTGTATGTAGGAAAGGCCAATTCCATCAGGGACAGGGTATTACAGCATTTTTCCGGGCACACCCATACCCGTGAAAAAACCCATTTTTCCGACCAGGTGCACCATATCAGTTTTCAGGAATCGGGTCACGAACTCATGGCTTTGCTTTTGGAAAATGAATTGATAAAAAAGCATTTTCCCCGCTACAATTCTACAATGAAGGAGTTTCGGATGGGTGGCGGAATATTTATGTATGAAGACCGCGACGGCTTTCTCCGTCTTGCTGCCGGCGAGGCAGGAAAATGGACCCGGCCATTGAAGGTTTTTCGCTCGCAGGCTGAAGCAAGGCTGGCTTTGTTGAAATTCAGTTTGCAGCACGGCCTTTGCCTGAAAATGAACCAATTGCTGGAGAAAGATGTTCAGACTTGTCTGTACGAAACCGAAGCAGGAATTCAATGCCTCCTTTGCTGCGGAAATGCGGACAGTAGTGCCTACAACCGCCATGTAAAGTCCTCCCTGGAAAAATGGGAAGAAGGCCGTTCTTTGATTTTGGAAATGCCGGGCAGGAAAGTAGGCGAAACCGGCCGGGTATATGTGGAAAATGGCAAAATCAGGGGATTCGGATTTTCAGAACGCCCTGAATCTGCGGCGAGTCTGGAGGCCATTTTATCTGATCTTCAGCCCTATTACGACACCCGCGATTCCCAAACCATCATTCGCCCTTACCTGGAGCGGGCTAAAGAAAAAACCCTGCTGCCCGAAGGAATTCCTGTTTTCAGCCTGACATAAAATCCGGATTTGGCAACCGGGAAAAGCCGGATAATTACTTAATTTGTTGCCGCCAAAAAGCCATTTATGACCAATTCTGAAATCGTAGAAAAACTGGAAGATGCCGTTGCCTGCATGGAATTACTGGAGTACAATGTATTTAAGGTCAATGCCTTCCGTAATCTGAGTCAGCATATCGAAAAATTACCGTCCCAACTCAGCAGCATGAATGAAGAGCAGTTGGCCGGGCATTTTTCAAAATCCATGCACGGGGTACTGAGTCAGCTGCTGGCCACTGAAACCTTTGCCGAACTCGGGCAAATGGAGGAGCAAATACCGAAAGGTGTTCGCTCCATGTTGAATATTAATGGATTGGGCCCGAAAAAGGTTCGGGTCATTTGGAAAGATGCCGGAATAGAAACCCTGGAAATGCTGGAGGATTTTTGCCGTTCCGGGAAGCTCTCACTGCTCAAGGGGTTTGGCGATAAAGTGCAGCAAAGCATTTTGGATGGTTTGGGATTTTTGCAAAGTGCGGAGGGAAAATGGCTGATGCACCACGGCGAGGCTTTGGCAAAGATTTTAAAAGTCGAAATGGAAACTTTCGGAATTGAGGGAATTCAGGAAGCCGGCGACCTTGTTACCAAAGCAGAAGTGGTGTCGGCAATTGATTTTTTGCTGCCGCTCAGCCAAAAAGAAAAAGTTAAAAAATGGTTGGAAATCCGTCCGGGCATTCTTTGGCAAAAAGCAGAATCGGGGCCTTTTTGCCTCTCAGCCTTGTTCATGAAAAACGGAGGTAAAATCCGGTTTTACTTCGCAGGCGGTGATGAAATGGCCAGGACGGGCTACCTCCTCAATGCATCACCCGGCCATTGGTCAGAAGCGGCAAAGCAGCAGATTCCCCTGTATTCCGTTTGGCTGAAGGGGGATTATAAGGCTGATGGTCAATTGTTTCAACTACTTGGTAAGTCTGAAGTTCCGCCCGACCTCCGAACCGGCCATTTGGAATGGAAAGAAGAATTTGCATCAGAAAAAGACCGGCTGATCAAAGCAGAAGACATTCGGGGTTGCCTCCACAATCACTCCAACTACAGCGATGGAAAAAACACCATAGAAGAAATGGCCCTGCGCTGCGTGGAAAGGGGATGGCAGTATTTTGGAATTGCAGACCACTCAAAATCAGCGCAATATGCCAACGGGCTTTTTGAAGAAAGGGTAGAGGCGCAATGGAAAGAAATCGATGCCCTCAACGCTAAAATGGCTCCGTTCCGGATTTTAAAAGGTATAGAATCAGACATTTTGCCCGATGGAAGGCTCGATTATGATGCGGCCATTCTGTCGGGCTTCGACTATGTGGTGGCCTCGGTGCATTCTGCCATGAAGATGGACCGGGATACTGCAACCCAAAGATTAATCAGGGCCATTGAAAACCCGTACACCAGCATTTTGGGGCATTGCTCCGGCCGGATTTTATTGAGGAGGCCGGGATATCCGCTTCATTATAATAAGATTATCGATGCATGTATTGCCAATGGAGTGGTCATCGAAATCAACGCACATCCTTCCCGCCTGGATATGGATTATGAAAATCTGGCCGGGGCCCTTGAAAAAGGAGCGATGATTTCCATCAATCCCGATGCCCACGACCGCGATGGTATGGATATGATAAAATACGGCGTTTGGATGGCCCGGAAGGCAGGGGCCCGAACGGAAAGGGTCCTGAATGCCCTGTCTTTGGAAAATGTCATTTCTGTTTTGAAGAAGAAAATACCAGTTTTGCCCCGATGAATTCCTGGAAGACCATTTACCCGCAGGAAACGCATGTTTCTGCTTTTCATGCCTATATGCTTGCCGCAGTAGGTCCGCGGCCCATTGCCTTTGTTTCCACCATCGACAAGCAGGGAATCCCCAATTTGGCTCCCTTCAGTTTTTTTAATGCTTTCGGTTCCAGGCCACCTGTTTTGGTTTTTTCACCCGCCAGACGGGGAAGGGAAAACACCACCAAGCACACCTTGGAAAATGTGGAGGAGGTTCCCGAATGTGTCATCAATATGGTGACTTTCAGCATGGCAGAACAGATGAATCTGGCCAGCACCGAGTTCGATAAAGGCCAAAATGAGTTTGTAAAAGCAGGTTTCACAGAACAGCCTTCGCTGATGGTAAAGCCGCCAAGGGTGAAGGAGTCTCCGGCATCTTTTGAGTGTAAAGTGCTGGAAATCAAAAAGACGGGTGACCTGGGTGGGGCCGGCAACCTGGTGATTTGCGAGGTGCTGGCACTCCATTTCAATGAACAAGTGGTATTGGAAGACGGAAAAATTGACATCCATGCCCTGGATCTGGTGGGCAGGATGGGCTACGACTTTTATTGCCGTGCAAGTGGTGAAGCGCTTTTCGAATTGCCCAAGCCCAAAACCAAAGATGTCATGGGTTTCGATGGACTACCGAAAGAAATCAGGGAGTCGGAATTTCTGAGCGGACAGGAACTGGCCCGGTTGGCCAATTGCGCTTCCATTACCGAACCGGATGACGATTTTATTGCTGCCCTTCGAGGCAATGCCGGTCAGGCCGATTTTAAAAATTTGATTGTCAGGGCGAAGGAATTAATTCATATCCACGATATGGAAAATGCCTGGAAGACCCTTATTTTTGCGTTCTCTTTGCAAAAAAAATAGAGATAAAAAGGGTTACTCCTTACCCCTGCATCGTATTTACGACTGTACCAGCTACTAAATGACCTTGCTTGACAATTCCATTCTTCATGTTTTGAGCCAACTGGTTTTTCTTTTCGCATTGGGTTGCTTTATTGTTTCCCAAATCAAGAAAAATCCAAGGTATTCTCAGTGGGGGCTTTTTGCTACCAGTGCCGGGCTGGTTCAAATTATTACTATTGCTGTCTTAAAGGAAGACCCTTTTGTGCTTTCAAGCGAGGTAGACTACGGTGCCAATTATCTTTTTTCTTTTTCAGCTGCCTGCCTGGTTATTCTCACCATTGTGGGCCTGTCGTACATTTATTATTACAACTTGGTTCCTCTTATTTACATGCAGGCAACCATGATGTTCACCGGAATCCTTATTGTGGTAACTTTCAGCACTTCTGTGTATCATAGCCTTCGGGAGCCTGAAATCGGCGATTCACGTAAAATTAAATTTATCAAAGCCGAAGATTTTGAAAAGGGAAGTAAGGAGTCCGGATTCTCGAAGGCTTCCTCAAAATCTGACTCGTTGACAATCAGATAACTGCTACAGAAGCGTCATCAGGGTCTTTAGTTTTTCTCCGGTCTCCATCCATTCTTTTTCGGGATTTGAAAGTGCAGTAACACCTGCTCCGGCAAAAAAAGTCAGCTCATCTCCCTGAATGCGGCAAATCCGAAGCAAGACCACCAGTTTATCCGAATCGCCTCCGCACATGCCGGCAAATCCCGAAAAAAACGACCTGCCGAAGCCCTCATGTTGAATCAACCATTCACGGGCCTCTGCTGCAGGGCTGCCGCAAACAGCAGGCGTGGGATGCAGGATTTCAGCCAGTTTTAAAAAGTCGGACTCCGATTTTCTTGCAATTTGAAAATCGGTTCGCAGATGAACCAAATTGCCTGCCCTGACGGAGAAGGGGCCTTTTTCTGTAAAGTCGCTGTATCCCGTACCGTATAATTTTGATTTGATAAAACCCGAAACCAATGCCTGTTCTTCAATTTCTTTTTCAGTCCAGGACATGTCTTTCAAATCCTCGCCTTCATTGAAAATTCGGGTTCCTGCCAGGGCCATTGTTCTGATGCTGTCAGAATCAATGGATTGTTCCAGCAAAATTTCGGGAGAAGCTGAAATCCAAAGCCCATGGCCGGGCAATTGAAAAACCAGCAAATGGGCCTGAGGATAGGCATCCATCAATTTTTTTAATAAAATCCCCGGATCAAAGTCGGGATGGACGAGGGTTTTCCTCCGGGCCGGAACCAGCTTTTGAAATTTACCTTCCTTGATTTCTTCAATGGCTTTTTCGACAATATACTTGTAGTAAACCTCGGTTGTGTCCCTTTCGGGCTTAGCGGCGGTTTTGTTTTCTTCTTTCTGACAATCAGCCGGATGTATTTGCCCTGCCTGCAGCAAGGCCGGAATAAAATACCCCGGATACCGGCTGGTGTCGAAAGGGAAGACCAAAAAACCCCTGTTGTTCCGAAAAGTTTCCCTCAGGGCTTTACCTTCTGTTTTTTGTACAAATTGTGCAGGAGAAGCCGCAAAGGCAAATTCATCTTCTGAAACCTTTACAAAACCAAAGGCCAGATTGGTTCTGCTTAATTCAGAAACCAAATGGGGTAGTTGTTCGCCTGAAATGCGGGCCGAAGAGGAAAAAGTAGAATCCCGGATATCCGAAACCATGATGGCTTAACTGCAAAATCCTACTGAAGGTTTTTTATTTCGGGCGGGAATATGGTATTGTATTTGGCTCTTTTCTGAAGTCTGCTTTTGGCCTTCTGATAAATTGCCATATCATTGTTTATCCGGTATTTTCTTCTGGATATGGAAAGGAGGTCGTACACCCAGCCCAATGCTGCCCCGATAATGGCACCCCCGGCCATCAGGTATACAGCATTCTCCAGGGTAAGATTGTCCGCACCTGCAAGGCTTACCGGATTCATTATGGCAATGCCAATACCGGCTCCGACACTCATCCCGAATATTTTTCCTGTCAGATCCTGCCGTCTTTCAATCCGGGTAATGGATTCGGCCGGTATGGTTCCTACGGAATTGGGAAAAAGTGCTGGTTGAAAATGACTTTTGTCATACCATAGATACATATTTTTGTCCG
>CANHCT010000101.1 GCA_947459175.1 Hymenobacteraceae bacterium | reverse complement strand
GGGAAATTCAGCTGTGTGGAGTCATGCGCCAATATGGATACAGGTGCCTGTCCGATTTGTACGGTATCGCCTTGATTGGTGATGTAAAACAGTTGGACCAAACCTTCCACATCCACATCGCCGTTGTTGCCAATGCGTGCTCCCACGGTAATTTGCTGGCCCAGGGCCGGACCTGAAACACTCGGTTGAAACACCTGAAAATACATATTGGCTGCAGCCCCGACAATGACGGCACGGGTGGCCTCATTGTTGAGTTCGTTGCCTTCCGCAATGATGCTGTCGGCATCGATGATGGTCCGGATGATGTGGGCCCCGACAATATCCGATGACCAGGGCGCTGTAAAGTCAACCGTAAAATTGTCGCCGTTTACCAAACCATTTACTGTAGCCGAATCAACGGGAACTTCGTCAATCAGCAGTTTGAATTTCATGGTCTGGTCTACATTGGAGAGCCCGATATTCTGGTAAGTTCCCTTGATGGTTATGGGCTCATTCACATCCGGATTCAATTTGGTCGGATTGATCAGCTGCGACAAAACCCGCATATCGGGCAATCCGCTTACCCTCACCTTTCTTACCAAAACATTATTGCCTTCATTGCATTCAATATACTGATTTTCAGGATCGGTAATGAAGGTAAAGGTGTATTCTCCTGCAGCAGGAAAAGCAAAGTTTACCGGGAGAGTTGCATAGATAGGGCAGGTACAATTTTCCTCAACCCCATTCAGGATGGCATCACCCAGATTGAGGGTTCCGGTAAGTCCCGGGCCCGAAACCAAAAACCGTACCTTTACCTGACTGGCTCTGTAAAGACCGTCCACTTCGACCGGGACATAAAGGAAAATGGCCTGATTAATCAGATAGGTATTGTCCCACCAAATTCCTCCACAGGAATAATTTACCGGTGCGAACTCATGACAAAGATTCCGCGGACCAATGTTGTTATTTGATTCCGAAGACTCACTGATTACATTATTCGGGTCAATCTGAGCTGAAACGGTTTGGGTAGCCGGAGCAACCGAAGCAATGGTTTTGGAAATTAAAACCGATTGCCCGGGATTCAGATTGTTGGTCAAAACCTCATCTACCACCGTACCACCGGAAAGGGTGAATCGCACCAGGATCGGAGCCTGCGCTACATCTGTGCCCGAATTTCCCACCCTCGCCCGTATGGTAATATTTCCCGGGAAGGCAGGGTCGTCAGGGCTAACCTTTAAATCATCGCAGCCTCCTGAAAATCCAAGATCGGCCTGGACCGGCAGAATAACCACTGAGCAAACCGCACTGTTGTTGTTTTCATCGTATTCTGTTACCACTCCGTTGGGACCGGGGCTGTCCACATACATACTCAGTGTGTAGGTACCGGGTGAGGGATATGTAAACCCGAAAGAAAAGAAGGAGGTAGACAGCGATCCAACCGAAGGAACGGACTGGTCGATGGTATCCAAAGGAATCCCTTCCCTGGCCATAATCACCCTGGTAATAAAGGGTCCTGAAGCCGAGCCGCCCGAATTATACAAAGACAGAGTGATGTTGGAAGGCTGAGAGGAAATATACTGTTGCCCCGAAACGCCGCAACCGACCGGGAGAAGATCCGGCAGGAAGGGGATAACATTAATCACCCTGCAGCGTTGGTTGTTGCTTTCTGAAGATTCATTGATCTGGAAATTACCATCTGCCAGTCCACAAATCGAATACACTCCTGCCGTATTGAAGGTGATGGCCGGAATGGGAATATCCACAAAAGCATTGATGGCCAGAGGTGGTATTTTTACATCCGGGATACCCGGATTTCCTCCGGACTGGGTGAATTTCAGCAGTGTAGTATCTGTTACCGGCTGGCATCCCTGGTTGGCAATCCGGATGGTACCGCTTACACTTTCACCCTCAATAATGGATTCATCAGAAATGGAAAGAAAGGCCACCAGATCAGGCAGGCATACCGGCGGAACCACGGTAAAGGTTGTGGTAAAATTGGTAGTCAGTGTGAAATCTGTAATGGAGCCCGTAATGGTGTAAACACCCGGTGTAATGCCCACCGGAAAGGTGAAATTGACCAGGCCAAATGAATTGGTGTAGGTAGTAAAGGTCTGCCCGCCGGGCTGAATGGTAAATGTAACCTGTGCACCTGCTACACTGGGGTTCTGGAGAGGCACAGCAGTACCGGAGTAAATGGCTGAACCCGTAAGCGTTGCAGTGGCCCCGGAAACCCCAATGACAGTACCCGGAACCACAGCCGGATTGATGTTGATGGCTCCCGGTACATTGAAATTACCGTTGGTAAATGGCCGGATGGCGGTATTGTCCAGTTCATTGGTTTCGAGAATCACATTGGTGTAATCGATAAATACCTGCATCGGACACCAGGCCGGGACAGCCGGTGTGGTAATGTTCCAAACCACTGTGGTATTGGAATGGGGTGCCAGAAAGGGAACCACAATATCGGGATACACCAGCGTGGTATCATATTGATTGACAAGATGTACGACAAAGTTCTGCGCAGCAAAATCCGACTCGTTGTGTACCACTGCAGAGATCTGCAGCGGAGAAGAAACAGGGGGATTGGGATTGTCGAAGGTAATGTCATTCGCAAAAATCTCCAGATCGGAAAGGATGAACACATCCGGATAATTAAAGGGTCCGAAGGCGGTTCCGCAAGTTCCCAAATTGGTCACCACCCGTGTGGTATATTGGCTACCTGAAGGCAAACTGTTGACCGTACAGAAATAGCGCTTCCCGTCAGCATAGTTGTTGTCTTTGTTGTCGGTTTCCTGCATCAGGATGGTCCGGTCATTCGAATTGTTGAGCTGTCCGTTGCCTTCAAAATCCAATATTACCCTCGGAAATGTGGCCGGCGGAGGCTGATTGTTCAAATCAAAATACAGGACCTCAAACCTGAAGTTGGTGTAAGGAGAACCCTGCAAAGGAGAAATGAGGGAATTGACATATTCCCCGGTCCCGGTATAAGCCAGAAACTGCCTCGATGGATTGATGGCAGCATCCAAATCGTTGCAATCGTTGTTGGTACCAAGGAGTTCACCGGCAAGAAAACCGTTTGCAGGCCGGGAACAGGCCGAAACCGTTACCCCGGCAGAGTACTGATCGCCGTCAAGGTCCACAAACCAGGTGAGGTTGGGTACGGAGCGGATATTCAATTCTGCAGATGTCCTTCTGCAATTGGAAGCATTGCGAACCTCTACCGAATAATTTCCTGTACCATTCACCAGCAAGGTATCGGCCGTGGCACCGCTGAGGTTCGAACCATTGCGCTTCCATTGATAGGTTAATCCGGGACCCTGATTGGCCCTGAGTATGGTGGAACCTCCGGCACAAAAACTGTCTGCCACACTGGTTACTGAAGCAGTGGGAAGGCTGTTTACATTTACCGTTACTGCCGAAGAGGTATCGGAACAAACTCCGCTTATTGTGGCAATGGCCTTGTATGTACCTGATTGACTGACAGAAAGGGAAGCATTTACAGCACCCGGTATCTGGCTTTCATTACGAAGCCATTGGATGGTGGCCAAACCTGTATTGCCAACATTCAGGGCAGATGATTCTCCCTGGCAAAGCGATACAGGACCTGCAGGTGTCACCACAGGATTAATGAAATTTACGGCAACAGCAGACGAGCTGTCACGGCAACCGGTGGCGGTTATCGTCACTACAGCATAATACAAACCGGCTGTTGATACCGTTAAAGAACTTCCCCCCGAAACCGGATTTCCGGCATTTTTCCACTGCAGTGTTTGACCGGTTTGCAGATTGGTGAGGGAAAGGGTGGCAGTAAGACCTTCACAAAGATTGACCGGACCGGCCGGAGTAACCTGAGGCACAGGGCGGGGATTAACCGTAACCACCACAGCATTGGATGTATCGGTGCAGGAAGCCGCAGTGGCAACTGCCCTGTAGGTTCCGGATTGGGTGACAGCGAGTTGCTGGGAAATCTGCCCCCCGATTTCAGTATTGTTTCTGAACCATTTCAGAGCAGCAGACCCCGGATTGACCACCGAAAGATTCACGAGATCGCCCTGGCAGATGGTTTGCGCCCCGGAGGGTGTAATTTGTATGTCCGGAACGGGTAGAATGGTGACCTTAATCTCATTACTGAAAGCCACAATGATTCCGTTACCGGTGGCCCGGCGTCTGAAAAACCGGGTAGCACTCAGGTTGCCCGGAGAATAAGTAGCCAAAGTGGCCCCCGAAATATTTTGCCATATTCCGCCTGCTGTGCTGTCCTGCCATTGGTAAATTACGCTGGTTACACCCCCGCCAAAAGCATCCGAAATATTGGTAAAGGCCTGAACAGGACTGGCTGCACACAGCGTCTGACTGCTTCCGATTTCACCCCCTGTAAATTGAGAACTGACAAACTGAAGCTCCAGATTCGATGAACCCAAACCCTCCATCAACCGAATTTCAATCTCAGAATTTGAATTCAGATTTCCCAGCACAATCCCGGTATGGGCATCGCAGCAACTTAAATGTTCAAAGACCACAGTTCCGTCCACAATAACCCGGACAAAATCATCATGGGCAGGAATGTTCAGGGTGTAGGTTCCGTTTGGAAAACCTTTCCTCTTAAACGCAATGGTAAAGTTATTGTCGGGGACAATACAACCCTGATAATCAGAGGCAGATGAGGGCGACAGGCTGGCGGTCCATTGATTTTGTGTATTGAAATTTAGTGAGTTTATGGGATAAAAACCGGAATAAACAAGGCCGGTCAAATCTATAGAAGCACCGTTGTAAGCATACGCATTCCACTGATTTACAGGGAAAAGCGCCGGATTGCCGGCAGGGGAGCTTACCTGTACCTGAACTATATTGGAAAATCTGCTTTCGGTTCCGTTTATGGCCTTTCTCCTGAACCAGGTGGTCTCAGAGAGGCTTCCGGATTGAAATGTCAATTCCGTAGCTCCGGTAATGTCCTGCCAGGTATTTCCCAGGGTGCTGTCCTGCCACTGGTAGGTAATGGTGGGGGTAGGTCCGCCGGATGCACTTTCAGTATTGGTGAATGCTGCAGGAGCAACCTGGCTGCAAATGCTTTGATTGGAAGAAATGCTGCCCGGATTGAAGGTGGCCGTCTGCAGGGTAAAGGCCAGAAATGCAGAACCCCCTCCTTCATTCAAACGGATTTCCAGGGTGGATGTCGCATTCAGATTTCCAAGGGTTAGAAATCCATTCTGGTTACAACAACTTGCATTGTAAACAGCAGAACCATTGAGAAGAACCTGAATGGCATCGTCGTGGGCTGTGATGGCCAAAGTGTAGGAGCCGGCCGGGAAACCCCTTCGCTTCATGACGAAGGTAAAGTTATCATTCTCCATGGTGCAGCCCGTGTAGCCGGAAAATGCAGAAGGATTGGCGTTTTGACCCCAATCGTTTCGGGTATCGTAACTAAGGGTATTTACCGAATAATTACCCAGGTAGTTGGCCGGATTGGAGAGGTTGATATCAGAGGAAAACCAGGTGTACACATTCCATTGATTGGTACCAAATACAGTCGGGTCACCGGGGCCTGTAGTGGCTGTAACCGCCACCACATCCGAAGTATCCTTGCAGCCCGTGGAATTTGTGATGGCCAGTGCATAGTTTCCGGTGGTCGCGGTGTTCAGGGTTGAGCCGCCGGAGGTCCATAAAGAACCGTTTCTTAACCATACATAGCTGATTCCTGTACCTGTATTTCCTTGAAAAGTAACACTTTGCCCCGCACAAAGCTGCTGCGCAGAATTGGGGCTGATGGTGGCCAATGTGGTGGTACCCGTACCGATAACCAATACATCTGAGGTGTCGGCACAACTGCCATTGGAATAAAACAAGCGGTAATTCCCGGGCTGGGCGACATTCAGACTAAAAGATACTGCCCCCGAAATGGCCTGCCCATTCCTGATCCACTGATAGGTTCCCGGCAAGTTGCCTCCGGTAAATGAAAGAATGGTGGATAAGCCCGGACAAACCTGAGTTTGGGTGGAAGAAATTTCTGTGGCACCGCAGGCAACAGTAAAGTCCTTCATCTCGGTAAGGGACCATTTTTTGTCCGTACCCCGGCTCCGGATGTAGAGTTTGTGATCTCCTGTTGAAATATTGGAAGGCAAAACCAGGGTCCGCGTAAGGGACACGGAATCAGAACCGGTAAATGCCGAAATGGGCGTACCCAATCCAAATCCGGGATCGGTGTCAATAAAGTATTCCATCGCAGTTACCGGTCCCGAAGAAGCAGTCGCGGAAGGCAGGACAAAAAACGTTCTGGATTCGGTCAAGCTGAATCCGGTGTTGTTTTTTCCCCTGACATAAAGTGTATGGAAGCCTTGCGACAAACCGGTGATGGGAATTACCGCACTGCGTACAGCTGAATCTGCTGCAGGGTTAATGTTGAGTTTCAGCCCTTTTCCCAATCCGGGATCACTGTCAAAAAAGTACTCCATTTGGGAGACGGGTCCTGCAGAAGCAGAACTTCCTGCTGCAATAAAAAAAGTCCTGGCCTCGGTGAGGCTGTAGCCCCGGTTGTTTTTTGCTCTGATATATAAAGTATGAAATCCTGCACTCAGACTGCTGACCGGAATCACAGCTGTCCTCACCGAAGAATCGGATGCCGCTGAAAGGGTCAGCCGGGTGCCGTTGCGAAGCCCCGGATCGGTATCAAAAAAATACTCCAGCTCAGAAACCGGACCGGCTGATGAAGCGGAAGAGGATACAATAAAGAAAGTTCTGGCCTCGGTGAGGCTGTAGCCCCGATTGTTTTTCGCTCTCACATACAAAGTGTGAAAGCCGGTGCTCAGGCTGCCGATGGGAATTACCGCTGTTCTCACAGTGGAGTCTGCTGCCGGAGAAAGGGTAAGCCGCGTGCCGTTGCGAATCCCGGGATCGGTATCAAAGAAATACTCCAGCTCAGAAACCGGACCGGCACTCTGACTGGCGGCCTGAACAATAAAAAAGGTTCTGGCCTCGGTCATGGACCAGCGACTGGCCATCCGGGTGCGCACATACAGTGTATGAAAACCCGAACTGAGGCTGCTGACAGAAACCGGCCTGCTGATGTTGACCGAATCCCCTGCAGGAATGGTTAAATTAATTCCATTCCCCACTCCGGGGTCGGAATCGAAAAAGTATTCTGCCCTGTTTTGTGCAGCTGAATACCTGACAACAAACAAAATAAAAAACAGGAGTATGAGCACACGGGAACCCTTGGTTTCAAGCGTCGGACTGCATGAAACATGGCCCTTAGGCCACCGGAATTGTTCCGGCAAGATGCACGGCATCCACCCCGGTCCATTGAGAAACCTCATCGGAGTATGGTAAAAAGGGTAGAAAATTAGTTTTGCTTGGTGCTGATTACCTCAATGTTGATGCTGCCACCGGCAGGAACAGAGGCACCCGAGGTGATGCTAAGCCGCTTGATTACCGGGATAGCAGGAACAGCAGAATTGTTCCAGTTGAAGGTGCCGCCGTAAACACCCATCTGCCCCCCTCCTACTGCTCCGGTTCGTGCAGGACCCCCGGCAGGCTGGAAGTTCTGAAAAGGAGAAAAGGTCGATGCTGAAAAGGTCGTCAACTGAGGATCTGTATTCGCTACATTGTTAAGACCATTGTTGCTGCCGTATGGCAATGCATTCTGAGAAGTACCAAAGGTGATGTTGTTGTTGATGCTGGAATTGGTTAGACCGGAGGGACTTATCGTATGAAAAATATTGTTCTCTACCAGCATATTATTACATCCTGCAAAAGCCTGATCGTTGGATTGTCCGTAAAAAACATTGTTTGAAACAATGCAGTTGGCTGCATTGCCGAAGTTGGTAATCAGGCTTATGGCACAACCGGAAATTTCACACAAGACATTATTCTGAATAATGAAATTGGTTACTGTATTATTGTTCAAGCGAATGCTTTCTCCGCAATTGGCGGAAATGAAATTATTCGCAATCAACCAGCCGGAAAATGAACTGCTGTTAAAATGGATGTGGGATGAACCTCCGTCAAACCAATTGCGGAGCACCTGACAATTGCTGACCGCTGCACTATAAACATTGATGGCATTCCCGATTCCGGCAAAATACAAACCGGTCCAAACTGTACCATTGGCAGCAGTAGTCGTAACATCAAAACGGCTGCCGATTCTGGATAATGCTGCATTGTCCTTTTTTTCTCCGGGTCGCATACCTGCTCCAATAAAGGTTAATCTTTTGGTCACCATAAAAACTCCGTCTCCGTCTGTATAATTGGAAGGTGAGGGAGAAACATAAATGGTGTCTCCTGCCGTGGCAGAATCTATAGCAACCTGAATGTTTGTGAACTGCCCCGGGCCGTTGAGGTTGTTGTTCACCACCAAAACGGCTGATTCAGCATTAAAGAAAAAGATGAGCGAAAAAATGGCACAAGCGAAATTGGAAATTTGATTTTTCATAACGGTTAAAAGATTTGATTTTCGAAAAGTGAAACAATAAACCGATAAATCAAAAGTTTATCAGCAAATATTTCCTGATGCGAAGAAATATGCCTTTCTGAAAACCCTGCATCCCTGTTTTAGGGGATTTTTGAATTTCATTACCTCCGGGGGCCCGAAATCAGGCAAAAAAAAATATTAAGTCCTGATTTTCAATAACAAATAATTGTATTACCTTTGCATCGCAAAAAAGGTGCCGTCCTTCGGTTTGGGTTTTAAGAATTGGGCAACTCAAAATTGAATATGCGGCATGTGTTCGGGTAACTGCTCATTGCCAAAATTTTATTCACTGCTTAATTCTTTCATTCAAAAAATCAATACATGATTTCATTGCCTTTTGCTGATCTGGGTTTATCCGATCAGACACTCTCCATTCTTTCCGAATCCGGATTTGAAAACGGAACCCCCATTCAATCTCAGGCCATTCCGGTATTGCTTCAGGGAAGCGATATGATTGGTTTGGCACAAACAGGATCAGGGAAAACCCTTGCCTTTGGTATTCCAGCGCTGGAGTTCTCTTACGGAACCGAGCGCAAGCCTTTGGCACTCATTCTTTGTCCTACACGGGAACTCGCCCATCAGGTCAATACAGTAATCAAAAACTTCGCCACAAAAACCGATGGATTGTATTCCACCGTACTGGTTGGCGGTGAATCCATAAGCGGTCAAATCAGAGACCTGCAGCGGGGTGCACAAATCATTGTTGGGACGCCTGGACGGGTAATAGACCACCTCGAACGCGGAACCTTCAAAGCCGGAACCATTGGATTTCTGGTTCTCGATGAAGCCGACGAAATGCTCAACATGGGCTTTCAGGAAGATATTGAGAAAATCATGACCTATCTTCCTGCTGAAAGGCAGACGGCTTTGTTTTCGGCTACAATGCCCAAAGAAATCCGGCAACTCTGCAAAAAATATCTGCGTGAACCCGTAACTGTTGAAATTGCCAAAACGGATAAGACAGCGCCAAAAATTGCCCAGTTCTTTTTCCAACTCAAGAATGACCAGAAAACAGAAGCACTCGGAAGGCTCGTGGAATACCACGACCTGAAACGCAGCATGGTTTTTTGCAATACCAGAGCCATGGTTGATACCCTGGTGACTTCCCTTCAGGGCCGGGGATTTCAGGCAGAAGGTCTGCACGGCGACATGGCGCAGTCATCCCGGACCTCCGTTATGAACCGTTTTCGCTCAGGTTTACTCCAGATTCTTGTGGCAACTGATGTGGCTGCCAGAGGGATTGATGTAGATGATGTGGAAGCCGTATTCAACTACGATGTGCCTCAGGATCTTGATTTCTATGTTCACCGCATCGGCCGCACGGCCCGTGCCGGAAGGCAAGGCTCCTCGTTTACTTTTGTAAACAGCCGGGATTTCAAGCAACTCAGAGATATCGAAAGGGCCACAAAGGAACCCATTGCCAAAGGCAACATTCCTTCTCTTTCAGAACTGCGTGGCAAGCAACAGCAGCGTTTTGTTGAAAAGATAAAAGCGTCTGTGCTTGAGGGCGGACTCGAAACCTACCACGAAATGACCCATCAGCTGATCTTCGACGGATTCGAAGAAAGGGATGTCATTTCAGCTTTGATCAAAATGAACCTCAGCCTGGCCCCCGCCGG
>CANHCT010000100.1 GCA_947459175.1 Hymenobacteraceae bacterium | reverse complement strand
GGTTTTGCGCCCGAAAGTTCTGCATTATGTTTGGCCTTTCAAAAGAAATAAGAAACCTCAATTCTTTGGTCTTGTCTTTACTTTATCGCATCTTGTATCACCCGGCAATCAACTTCCTGATTCGCAACATCATGAAGCTCATTCCGGGTTGGCCTGCTGCCTGGAGGATACAGCCCTCCGGGATTTTGACTATTCCTCTTTCCAATGGAAAAACCATGCGGTTGCATACCAATCAGACCTGCCATGTCACCGGTGTGGTCTTTTGGGAGGGAAGCAGTGCTTATGAGTTCACCGATATTTTTCTGCATTTGTTTGCCCGGTCCGGGGTGTTTTTGGATGTGGGTTCCAACATTGGCTATTATTCCGTGATGGCGGGTGTTACAGCCCCGGATTTGAAGGTGTATGCATTCGATCCATCGCCCGGACCTTTTGAATTTTTGGAAAAAAATATCCGCCTCAATGCTTGCCGACATGTTTTTCCGAACCAACTGGCGCTGTCTGACTCAGAAGGCCGTTTTTCATTTCATGTTTCCTATAATTTGAAATATCCCTGGCTGGGTCACCGTGTTTTGGGCGGCAGCGGCCACCTGGCCCATGTGAGGGAAAGTCCGGGTCTGTTCAAAGTGGATGTGGAATGCCAGACCCTCGACCGCTTTGTGCAAAATAAAAAACTGGAAACCATAGACCTGATCAAGCTGGATGTGGAAGAGGCTGAGCATCTGGTGCTTTCAGGAGGTAAAAAATCGCTGGCCGCTTTTCGCCCGATTGTGGTTTGTGAGGTTTTTTCCGCCGAAATGCTGGACCTCATTCTGAAGGAAATTCTGATCGGGGGTTATCATTGCTTTCTGAATGAAGGCAATGCCCTATTGCCTTTTGAAAAAGGAAGGATTATGGACATAGAAAAACCTGAAAACTTCTTTTTTGTACCGGAAGAAAAACTGGATTGGATCAAAGATTTCGTTGTGTAAAGGGCTTATGCGGCATATTTCCAGTTTAACTTGTAAAAAAAAAAGATGCCCGCTCTGTCGGTTTCCGCAGCAGGGATTTCCTTTTTGTTCCGGTTTTCCGGTTTTATTTCATGAATAAAAAGAACTTGCCCGTATGATGCCCATAGTAGTTTTTGCCTTTCTGGGTTTTCTGCTCCTCTTTGTGATTTTGGGAACCTATGCTCTTCCAGCCTTCATACGAAAAAACCAGTCCCGGTGGTCCGGGGTTTGGCAGGAAGCTGCCGGTCTGGCATTCAATTACCTGTATCTGCTCCTTATTTTGCTGGCACTTTCCATTGCCGGATTTGCCTGGTACTATGTAAAAAATACCCCATGGGAAAGTCACCTGATGGAATGGCTCAACATCATTGTCCGGGTCATGCATTTCACCTTCGGCATTGCCTGGATCGGTGCTTCATTCTATTTTGTATTTCTTGAAAATGCCCTGAACCGAACCGAAAATGTAAGGGACGAATTGGCCGGAAATCTTTGGGCAGTACACGGCGGAGGGTTTTATTATCTGGAAAAATACAAAGTGGCTCCAAAGGAAATTCCCAAAGACCTGCATTGGTTCAAATACGAAGCCTACTTCACCTGGATCAGCGGTTTCTCGCTGCTTTTCATTGTGTACTACTTCAATGCAGAAGCGATGCTGATAGACAAGAATGTATTGGATATCAGTGCTTTGCAAGGAATCGGCATTGGCATTTCCTCCTTTGTGGCCGGTTGGGTGGTTTACGATCAATTGTGCAAATCGGGATGGATTCAATACGGACTTGCCTTTGCCGTTTTCGGATTCATTTTGCTTACGGGCTTTGCATTTTTTTATACCCATGTTTTCAGCGCCCGGGCGGCCTACATTCATTTCGGTGCCCTCATTGGTACCCTTATGGTTGCCAATGTATTTTTTGTAATTATCCCTTCTCAGAAAGCCATGGTGAAGGCCGCCAAGGAAGGAAAGCCACTCGATCCTTCACTGGGCAAAAAGGCCCTGACCCGCTCCATCCACAACAATTACTTTACCCTCCCTGTGCTTTTTGTCATGGTGAGCAACCATTTTCCAAGCACATTCGGGTATTCCTATCCCTGGCTTTCTCTTGCCATCATTTCTCTGGGAGCGGCAGGCGTAAAGCATTGGTTGAATCTGAAAGAGAAAAAACAACAAAGTGTATGGGTGATGCCGGTTTCGGTATTGCTGTTGTTGGCTGCAGCTTTCATCACCGCCCCCAAACTGAACCCGGATGCCTGCGAAGACAAGGTGCGTTTTGCCGAAGTAAATGCCATCATTCAGAACCGATGCGTTTCCTGCCACTCGGCCAAGCCTACGGATGATGTTTTTACAAGGGCGCCAAACGGGGTGATGTATGATACTCCGGAACAGATTCTGGCCAAAAAACAACTCATCATGCAGCGGGTGGTCATTACCAAAAATATGCCGCAGAACAACAAAACCAAGATTACCGAAGAAGAACGGAACCGGATTCGATGCTGGATTGAAAGCGGCGCTTCTTTGGATTGAAGGAGGATTTTTTCATTTTAAACCGGAAATTGTTTTATTAAATAATGGTGGGGAATTGCGGAAAAAATATTCCCGAACGGTAATTAAATTCAAAATGTCAGGGAATTCGGGGTTTTTATTCCCGAACGGTAACTTTTATTTGGAGAAAGAAAAAATCAGTCTTAATATTACCGCTCGGTAATTTAAAATGAACAAACCCGTCTCATCGCCTGAAATGCTCGGACAGTTGGTAAGGGAAACCCGTAAAGCATTGGGCGCCACCCAGAAAGATCTTGCACTTACTTCCGGCACCGGCATTCGGTTTATCATCGACCTTGAAAAAGGAAAGCCAACAGCTCAGCTTGGAAAAGTGATGATAGTGCTGCAAAATCTGGGCATCCGGATGGAACTGAAAGCTCCGGAACCAATCAGTCAAAATAAGAAGCTATGAAAAAAAGCTTGCAGGTTTTTTTGTATCAAATGCCGGTAGGTCGGTTGATTCAAAACGATAATGGCCTGTTGTCTTTTTGTTATTTACCAACCTATCTGGCTGATTCGCAAGCCATTCCATTGTCTGTTTCTCTTCCTTTGCGCCGGGAGGAATTCAATTTCAGAGAATGCAGTGGATTCTTTTCCGGGCTTTTGCCCGAAGAATCCAACCGGCAGCTGATTGCCCGGAATTTGGGTATCTCTGCCAACAACGATTTCTCATTGTTGGCCGAAATCGGGGGTGAATGTGCAGGTGCGGTATCGTTTTTGGCTCGGGATCAATTGCAGTCATACACAGCACCTTCCTACCGTAGGCTGAGCGGAGAGGATTTGGTTTCTGTCATTCTCCAACTTCCGGCTCGTCCCATGCTAGCCGGAGAAAAAAATGTTCGCCTCTCGCTGGCTGGTGCCCAGACCAAGCTTGCTGTTTGGGCGGAGGGAAAGGATATTTCGGTTCCGCTCTCCGATGCCCCGAGTTCACATATTTTAAAGCCGGAATCACCTCATTTTGAGGGGCTTGTACATAATGAAGGTTTTTGCATGATGCTCGCAGCAGCCTGTGGATTGCAGGCTGCAAAAGTAGAAATCCGTCAAGCCGGTGGTTTGGATTTTCTGCTGATTGAGCGGTACGACAGAAGAATCGTTTTTGATGCGAATTCGGGTGTTGGGGTTCCTTCTGTAATGAGATTGCATCAGGAAGATTTTTGTCAGGCATTGGGAATCAGGAGCGATTTTAAGTACGAAAAAGAAGGAGGTCCCTCGTTCAGGCAGTGTTTTGAGCTGATTAACCGAAATTCCCAAATCCCCATGACGGACAGACAGAGGCTGCTGGATGCCATGATTTTCAACTTTTTAATTGGAAATTGCGATGCTCATGGAAAAAACTTTTCGTTTCTGTTTGAGCAAAAGGGAGAAGGCTTTCAGATTCGGCTTGCTCCACTTTATGATTTGGTCTGTACCTCCTGCTATCCAACACTTGACCAGAATCTGGCAATGTCCATTGGCGGAAAGTTTGTCCTCAGCAAAATTAAACCGGAACATTTTGAACTTATGGCGAAAGAAGTTGCAATCTCAGTACCCTTGATGAAAAAGCGGTTTACCGAATTGACAGGCATGGTATTGGAAACCATCCCCTCCATCGCCGCCGAGCACCCGATGGCTGAAAAAACTGCAGATTGGATTAAAAGTCATTGCCATTCAGTATGGCCTTGGTTTCAATAAACCCTTTGCAGGCTTTCGTTTCATCTGTTTTTTTCCTTACCTCACTTCTGCTGATTTCAGGATTTTTGGATGTCAAAGGGGGGATTTCTGTTGGATGTCATGGGAATCACACCATCCTTATGCAATCCCATTTTCTTTCCATTCTCCGATTATGCTATATTTTTGGGGATTGCAATCCCCAAAAATTATATATATTTGGCGATTTAAAATTCGAATTGAAACTAATCAGCCGGATTGAATGTTTGCAAGAATAATATCAGAAGCACTTAATAAGCGGTTTTTTAAAGGAAAAGCCCTGATTTTGCTGGGTCCCCGGCAGGTTGGAAAATCCACACTGATCCGGGAGTTGCTGAAAGGCCGGGATTTTGTTTTTGTCGATGGCGATAACCCCGATGACCGCCGTCTGCTGGAATCGGCAGGCACCTCGAAAATCAAGCTTCTGGCAGGAAATAAGAATATTCTTTTCGTTGATGAAGCCCAGAGGATTCCCGGTATTGGCTTGATTGCCAAAATCATCATCGATCAATTGCCCGGAATACAGGTGATTCTCAGCGGTTCTTCTGCCCTGGAGATCCATGATGCCACGCAGGAACCGCTTACCGGCAGAAAATTTGAATACCATCTGTTCCCCATCGGTTGGGAGGAATTAGAGTTGTCCGAAGGTTATGCCGGAGCGCTGAATCAGCTTGAAGAAAGGCTTGTCTTTGGCATGTATCCGGATGTTCTCAACAACCGCTCCGATGCCCCGGAAATCCTCAGGAATCTCTGCAACAGCTATTTGTATAAGGATGTACTTTCTCTTTCAGGAATAAAAAAGCCTGAATTGCTCGAAAAACTGGTAAAGGCCCTGGCACTTCAGCTGGGAAATGAGGTTTCTTACAATGAACTTTCCAAACTTTTGGAAATAGACAAAGCAACCGTTTCCCGGTATTTAGATTTGCTTGAAAAGGCATTTATCGTTTTTCGTCTGCAGAGTTTCAGCCGGAACCAGAGAAATGAAATCCGCCACAACCGGAAAATTTATTTTTACGACAATGGAATCCGGAATATGGTGATCAACAATCTGAATCCCCTTGATATGCGAACCGATAAGGGTGCGCTTTGGGAAAACTTCCTCATCAGCGAGCGCATGAAAATGCAGTCTTATCATCAGATGTATACAAGCCGGTATTTCTGGCGTACGGTTCAGAAACAGGAAATAGACCTGATAGAGGAAAACGGCGGCAGGATTTATGGTTTTGAATTCAAGTGGAAAAATGCTGGCCGGAAAAAAATTCCTGCCTCATTTCTTGAGACATACCAGGCCGAAGGCAGAATCATAGACCGCGAAAATTTCCGTGATTTTCTGATACCTCAAGAGGATGACAAAAAGGTTTGAATTCAATCCTTAGCATTGCCCTGATCGGCCTGCTTCCAAATCGTCTTTCTTTCATTTCCCGGATTTAAAAATAAAACAGGAAAAAAAGCGAAACCAAAGGTTCTGTTGCGCAGCCTGTTCATCCTGTTTATTCCCAATCGCCGGATTGCCGGGATGACGATATCAATAGCTGATTATCTTCTCTCCGCTTACCCCGTTCGCAAGATTCCAGTTCACTTTCCATCCGTAGGCGCAGTCGCGGGTGTCGGGCTGCCCCTGCTCGTTTACACCGAAAGTCAGCGTGGCAGTGTTGTCCGCTGATTTATAGCGGATTATTCCGGCCCGTGGCCGCCACAGCAAGCAATAGGTATCGCTGATCAGCCTGTCCAGATATTGGTTGGTAAAAGCAGCACCCGCCCGGTTGGTGCCCCAGGTATCGATGTTGGCTTGTCCGTCAAGGGTGGTATCGCCCAAAGCGGCAAACTGGTAAAACGACCGGTTGGGAAGCACTACCTTTTTCCAGGTAGTAGTCCGGGCAATGTTATAGTTTACCGTTCCCGAATTCCCGTCCTTTACAATCAGAATGTTCATCCCTGCTGCCCTTTCACGGTAAAGCACAGAATCCAGTCCGAGTTCTAGTTGCAGCCAGTTTGTGCCCCTCACATTCGTCAGATATTTGGTTCCGTTCATGGTCCAGGACTTCTGGTCACGCAGGCGCGTTACCTTGTAGCTGTTGAAAGTAATCCTGAGGCGCGCCCCTTGATTTCCCCAGCGGTTACCCTCTGTCAGCGTGAAGGTAATGGTACCCGAACGGGTGCGGGATGGATTGCCGCAGGGTGTCTGACCGTCATACGAAAGGCGAATGGTTTTTACCCCAACCGAATCAACGGAGCAACCGCAGATTATTTTTCTTGTCACTGTCGCTACCCGGCCTCCTTTGATGGAACCGTAATTTTCAATCGCATCCAGTACATCGCTGTTGGCCTGATCGCCTTCACTTTTCAGGTCATTGTTGTCTTCAGTCTGAACCAGTTGTTCCTGCTCTGCCGGAACGGTATCTTTTTCTTTTTTGCAAGCCCAGAAAGCCGGAAGGGCAGCGAGGCATACCCAAATCATACATTTTTTCATGGCAATTGATTTTTCGTAGAAACTGATATGCAATAAAAATATTGAAGTAAAACAAAATAAAATTCTCGGGATACGCAATTCTTTTTTTTGCCTGAACCCAAAAAGGGCCCCTGAATTTTCATAATGCTCCTGCGATTTTTCCTTAAATTGTCCATAAAGATTTTTTGATGCCTATCTGCTCTGAGTTCTTTCCAATACCCGATTATAGGCCTTATTTTGCGTCCTTAATTAAAGCCTTATTTCCACTTGAATCAGGAACCAAACGAAAACCAGCCGGAAGACAAGGGCCTCAATTCGGTTACCCACATTGACGGTCTGTTTGAAAACTGGTTTATTGACTATGCTTCTTATGTAATCCTGGAGCGGGCGGTTCCCTCCATAGAAGACGGCCTCAAGCCCGTGCAGCGGCGCATTATGCACGCCATGAACTCCATCGACGACGGGCGCTTCAACAAGGTGGCCAACATCATCGGGCAAACCATGCAGTTTCACCCCCATGGCGATGCCTCCATTTACGAGGCCATTGTAAACCTTGGTCAGAAGGATCTGCTCATCGAAACCCAGGGAAACTGGGGCGATTTCAGAACAGGCGATGGTGCTGCTGCAGCCCGGTACATCGAAGCAAGATTGAGCAAGTTTGCGCTGGATGTATTGTTCAATCCGCAGACCACCCACTGGCAGATGAGCTACGATGGCCGGAAGAAAGAACCCATCCATTTGCCTTCCAAATTCCCGCTTTTGCTGGCGCAGGGCGTGGAGGGAATTGCGGTAGGACTGGCCACAAAAATTCTGCCCCACAATTTTATTGAACTCTGCGAGGCTTCTGTGGATTGCCTTCAGAATAAGCCTGTTAATCTCCTTCCTGATTTTCCCACCGGGGGCCTGATGGATGTTTCGGGGTACAATGGCGGCATGAGAGGCGGAAAGGTTAGGGTTCGGGCAAAAATCGAAGATCTGGATAAGAAGGTGCTGGTAATCAAAGAAATCCCCTTTTCTACCACCACCACTTCCCTGATGGAGAGCATTGTAAAAGCCGCAGACGAGGGAAAAATCAAAATCAAAAAGGTGGTGGACAATACGGCCAGGGATGTGGAGATTCAGGTACACCTGGCTCCCGGAGTTTCGCCCGATGTCACGATTGATGCCCTGTATGCCTTTACCCAATGCCAGGTTTCCATTTCGCCCAATGCCTGTGTGGTGCTGGGCGAAAAGCCGCATTTTCTTTCTGTAAACGATATTCTCCGCCTCTGCACCGAGCAGACCATGGTGCTGCTGCGCCGTGAGCTCGAAATCAGGCGGGGGGAGTTGATGGAGAAAATCCTGTTTTCTTCATTGGAGAAGATATTCATCGAAAACCGCATTTACCGGGATATAGAAGAATGCGAAAGCTGGGAGGAGGTCATTTCTACCATCGACAAAGGGCTGGAGCCCCATAAACCCGGATTTTTCAGGGAAATCACCCGCGACGACATCATCCGGCTTACTGAAATCAAAATCAAGCGCATTTCCCGCTATGATGGTTTCAAAGCCGATGAACTGATGAGGGACCTGCAGTCTGAACTGGAGGAAGTGGAAAACAACCTGCAACACCTCAGGCAATACACCATCCGTTGGTATCAGGCCCTTCAGAAGAAATACGGGAAGGGCAGGGAGCGAAAAACTGAAATTCGCACCTTCGATACCATTCAGGCCCAGGCCGTTGTGGCCAACAATGCCAAGCTGTACATCAACCGTGCAGAAGGATTTATCGGGTATGGTTTGAAGAAGGACGAGTTCATTACCGACTGTTCCGATATGGACGATGTGATTGTTTTCTTCAAAAACGGGAAGATGAAGGTGGTGAAAATCGAGGAAAAAGTATTTGTAGGCAAAGACATCCTGTATGCTGGTGTATTCCGCAAAAATGATGAGCGCATGGTCTACAACATGTGCTATCTGGACCCGCCCACCGGAAACACCTACAGCAAGCGGTTTGCTGTGCTCGGCATTACCCGCGACAAAGAATACGACCTCACCAAAGGCGCAAAAGGCAGCCGGGTCACCTATTTTTCGGCCAATCCCAACGGAGAAGCCGAGGTGGTTTTTGCGCTTTACACGCCTGGTACCCGTGCCCGGACCAATGGCATTGAGTTCAACTTTGCCGAGCTGTCCATCAAAGGCCGTGAGAGTCAGGGGAATATCCTGACCAAGTACCCTGTGAAAAAAATCAGCCTTCGCTCAGCCGGGGTGAGTACCCTGGGGGGAATTGATATTTGGTATGATGACACCATCGGCCGCCTCAATACCGATGGCAATGGCCGCAAAATCGGCAATTTTGAAGGGCCGGATAAAATTTTGGTTTTCTACAAAGACGGAACCTATGAGCTTACTTCCTTTGAACTGAGCAACCGCTACGAGCCGGAGCAGATGCTGAGCATTCAGAAATTTGAGCCCGAGCAGGTAATCTCCGCAGTGCATACCGAAGGAGATTCAGGGAATACGCTGGTCAAGCGGTTTAAAATTGAAAACCAGACCCTGGACAAGCGCTATCTGATTATCTCGGAAAGCAAGGGCTCCCGCCTTTGGCTGATTACCGGCCAAAAGCAGCCCCAGGTGGAGCTTGAATTCAGGAAAGACAAAAAATCGCCGGTGGAGAAGATGCTGGCCGACCTGGATTTGGTTGTGGATGTGAAGGGATGGAAAGCCATGGGCAACCGGCTCTGCAGCCATCCCCTGATTTCGGTTTCCCTTCTGCCCGAAAGGCCAGCTCCGGAAGTGGAAAAAGAGCAGAACGAAGAAGGGCAAATGCGTCTTTGGGATTGAAATCCAGAGATTGGATAAATTGCGTAATTGGAGGTAAAATCTTTTGATACTGTGGCCATTGTATTCAATGATGACGCCTGTCCTGATTTGATGTAAAGAAGTTTGAATTTTTCGCATTCAGGAAATTACTCCATTGTTCTGCTGATTTCTATTATCCAAGATGCAAAAAAAAGCCCGGCTTGGCCGGGCTTTTTTTAAAAACTCAACTTAATTATTCGCAATCAAGGCTAGTTTTAGCTTCTTCAATAGCATCTTGAATTTCCTCTAACTCGCCTTCCTGATTGGAAGGAACACATTCAAGAAGATTTTCAAGTTGGTTGAAATAGCTATTCAGAATGCTACATGGATTGCTGGATTGTCCGAGGGTGCCAAGTGCCTGAACCCACTGAGTATAGAAAGCTATTACTTCAGCAGTGCAGGGTGCACCATCTCCATCATCATCATCAAAATCATCATCCCCTGGGTTGATTGTGACAACACCTCCGGGAGTAATTACATTGAAACCTGAATATCCAATCGGAGAATTTGGATCACCTGAGAATACTATTTGAAAAGAATAACCGGTTTCAAAAATTATGGTAATGGTTCTGTATCCGGTAGATACTCCTGGAATTCCAGGCATTTCTTCAGATGTCATCCGAACAGGAACCCTTGAACTGTTAACCGGTGTAGGATCTTCCTGCTTTTTTTGACCGCAGCCTCCAAGCAAAACTGCTGAAAGAGT
>CANHCT010000099.1 GCA_947459175.1 Hymenobacteraceae bacterium | reverse complement strand
AGCATCGGGTGTCAATGGGAGTTTTTGACGCAAAGGAAGAAGCCCTGGCCTTTCTGAATCAGAACAAAGATGGCATCGACGACCAACTTTGGATTTACAAAGAGGCTGTTCAGGATTGAGGGGAGGCAAACAACACTGCCGTGCTTCACCCCCAAAAAGATTCGTGAATCAGATGTATTTTTTATTGATAACAGATGATTTGGCGTCGGCGACAAACTCTTTCACCCTTTGCTCATGGTCTTTGTGGCATATCATTATTACCCCGTCTGATTCTGCAATGATCAGATTTTCAACACCTTCTACTACCACAAGTTTGTCTTTTCCCACTCTGACAACTGTATTGTAGGTATCGTAGAGCATGGCATTGGCATTCACAACATTGCCACAAGGGTCTTTTTCCGAAAGTTCGTACAGCGATTTCCAGGTTCCCAGATCACTCCAGCCGAAATCGGCCAGCACCACATACACATTGTCGGCTTTTTCCATTATGCCATTGTCGATGGAGATGTTCTTACACTGGGGATAGGTTTGGTTGATGAAAATTTGCTCATCCGGCTGGTTCAGGTGGGGCAATCCTTCCATAAATAGTTCATACAATTCGGACTGGTGGATTTCCAGGGCCTTTAAAATGGCTTTTGCATTCCAGATGAAAATGCCCGCATTCCACACAAAATCACCACTTTCCAAAAATTTCCTGGCTATTTCCAGTTGTGGCTTTTCGGTAAAGGTCTTTACTTTTTTTACCACTTCGGGCCCTTCCAAAAACTGAATGTAGCCGTAACCGGTATCGGGCCGGGTGGGTTTCATGCCCAGGGTAAGGAGTTTCGATTCGTTTTGGGTGGCGCTGAGGGCAGTGAGGATGACCTCTTCGAAAATATCTTCTCTCAGGATGATGTGGTCCGAAGGGCAAACCACCAGATTTGCATCCGGGTTTTTGGCATAAATCTTAAAGGCCGCATATGCTACACAAGGGGCAGTGTTCCGGCCCATGGGCTCGAGGAGAATCTGATCGTCACCAAAGTCGGGCAATTGTTCCTTTACCAGACCCGCATAGTCTTTGTTGGTGACAATGAGGATGTTTTGCCTTGGGCAAACATTCCGAAAGCGGTCTACCGTCTGCTGAATCATGGTTTTGCCGGTTCCCAGTACATCGTGAAACTGCTTGGGGAAATTGGTCCGGCTGAATGGCCAAAAACGACTTCCGATGCCCCCGGCCATAATGACTACATAATGGTTTGAATTCATGATCAGATGATGGTGTTAATCTGGTTTTGGTATAAAAAAATGGTCTTGTTCCGCAGTTCCGTGGCCTTCATACCAGTTTCCGTATTCGGGATATCGTGCTGCAGTTCTTAAAATGATTTCTTTCTGAGAATCAGATACCGGTTTGATTTTGCGTGCCGGACTTCCTGCATACAAATATCCGGGCTCGAGTTCCGAGTTTTCGAGAACAAGCGACCCGGCTCCCACCAGGCAGCCTTTGCCAATTGTACAATTGTCCAGTAAGATTGTCCCCATTCCAATCAACACTTCATCTTCGATGGTGCATCCGTGGATGATGGCCCTGTGGCCGATAGAAACCCGGGAGCCGATGTTAACAGAAGCTCGGTGGTAGGTGCCGTGCAGGATGGCTCCGTCCTGGATGTTGGTATCATCGCCGATGGTTATGGAGTGCACATCGCCGCGGATTACCGCATTAAACCAAACACTGCAGCGGTTGCCGAGCACCACATCGCCAGCCAAAGTGGCCGATGGGGCAATGAAACAATCTTTTCCCCATTTCGGGTAAATGCCCCTGACCGGAAGGATGTTGCTTTTCATGGGATGGAAAGCGGGTTTACTTCACCCTTTCCATGTACTCACCTGTCTGCGTATTGATTTTGATTTTTTCCCCTATGTCGATGAAAAGAGGAATATTCACCGTGGCCCCGGTGTCGATGGTGGCTTTCTTCAGGGTGCGGGTAGCAGTATCGCCCCTGATGCCCGGCTCGGTGTAGGTCACCTCTACTTCAATGGTCTGAGGCAGTTCGGCCAGCAAGGGAGTCTGGTCATTAAAACTCACTTTCACATTGATGCCTTCCTTCAGAAAGGCAATGGCATCGCCAAACAATACCTTATCAACAGGAATCTGGTCGTAGGTTTCGTTGTCCATCAGAACCAGGGCTTCGCCTTCGGGATAGAGGTATTGCATTTCTTTAACTTCCACCCGAACAGGAAAAATTTCTTCTCCCGCACGAAAGCGGTTTTCCAGCAATTTACCCGATTTGATGTTGCGCATTTTCACCTGGTAAAAGGCCCTGAGGTTGCCCGGTGTGCGGTGTTCGTATTCCAGAACCTGAACCAGTTCGTTGTTGTACTTCAAAAATTGACCTCTCGAAAGGTCTGCCGTAGTTGCCATGGATGTATAAAAAGAGTTGCAAAATTAGACCTCCCTTTTCGATTTGCAAGGTAAAGTTTTTCGGCCGGCCGGGTGGATATTATTTCGGATGAAAGCGTCTGGAAACATCCGGCTGAAATTCCGGAGATTGAAAGTGTATTGGCCTGTCGGATGGATAATTTATATCCGTATGATGTTGATGGTGAACAGGATATCCAGCAGGATGATGGCCAAAGCCAGAAAAAGGAAATAGAAATATTTGTTGGCCCCGATGTCAATGGTTTGCACATCCCAAACTTCACCTTCTATTGAATCCATGGCTTCGATGAGGGCAGGGACTTCATTTCTGTCGTTGGTGACTTCAAAATATTTTCCTCCGGTCCGGGAGGCAATTTTTTTAAGATCATCCGATTTTAGTCTGGCCATTACAGGGTCTCCGTTTTCATCGCGGATGATGTCGCCCGAAAGGTCGGGTATGGTACTGCCTTCCGGGGTTCCCACGCCGAGGGAAAAAACCTTAACCCCTTCCTTTTCCAGTCCCGAGATGGCATCGTCGGTATCTTCTCCGAAATCTTCGCCGTCGCTGATGAGCAGGACCAGTTTTGAACTTATTTTTTTTGTACTGATCTGATTTTCTCTGAATTTGATTTCTGCCAGTTCCAGAGCTTTCCCGAAATCGGTACCCCCATCGCCGATTACCCTCGAATTGGCCGTTTCCAGCAAGGTCTGAAGGGCACTTTTGTCGAAGGTGAAAGGGCAATACAAATAGGCTTCAGAGGCGAAAACAATCAAGCCCACCCTGTCGCCGGCAAAGGCATCCAGAACCTTTTTGATTTCAAACTTTATTTTTTCCAACCGGCTCGGTTGCACATCGGCGCAGTTGATGGATTGTGAAAGGTCTATGGCAATGATGATGTCCTTCCCTACGGCTTTCACTTCCTTTTTTATTCCCCCGAAAGAGGGGCCCAGAATGCTCACCACGACCAGACCAAAAAAGAATGTCCGCAGAATCAACTTTACCCAAAAAAGATTGACTTTGGACTGCAGACGCCTGGATATGAGCCAACTACGTAGGAGAAAAACAAAATACAGGAACAAAAATGCCGCAATAAGCAGGTATTCGGTTTGTCCTATTTGTTTGAACCAGTTCATGTATTCGGGCCCAAATTTGTAAATATTTGCTGTAGGAATTTCGTTTTTTGCAACAATTCCTCATTCAAAAAACCGAACAGGATATCAGAATTATGAAATCATTTATTTCCAAAAACCTGATTAATGACCTCAAAATCAACCTGATACGGTTTCCGCTGGTAAATGCTTGTGCTTGGGTGGCATTTTCGATTATCTGTTTTTTTATCCACAATATCCCGAGCGAACCGCCTCCCTGGACGATAAAATTGCTGGCAGTAGTTCTGTTGGGTTTGCCCGGCTTTATGGCTACAGAACTTTTTGAAGAAGCCAATCGAATCCGGATCCGGCGCCGGTGGTACTCCAAGGTGCTGATGCTGGGTTGGCTGATCTGGCAATATTTTTCACTGCCCGACCAAATGTATTCCAGCCATGTTGCGGGGCTGGTACTCAAGTTTATGGTGCTACTCCTGCTGGTGTCCTTTGCCGGATATTTGAACAAAAGAATGGTGGCTTATTTCTGGCAGTTCAATAAAGGTCTGTTTTTCAGGTTGATGCAAACCGTTTTTTATTCAGGTGTGCTGTTTTTGGGAATATCGGCCGCCATTTTGGCCATGGAGCATTTGTTTCTCATCCAATGGCCACGGACCATTTACGCTTATATCCTCAGTTTTTTCGTCTTTGTTTTTGGTCCCCTGTTTTTTACGGCCGGCATCCCCCAAAGTCTGGATGCACCGGTGTTTTATCCTTCAGGTCTCAAGGTGTTTGTGCAGTCTGTTCTGGTGCCCCTGGTGTTGCTGTATTTTATCATTTTATATGGCTACGGCATCAGGATTATTTGGCTGTGGAGTTTTCCGGGAGGATGGGTAGCCTATCTGGTTTTGGTCAGCGGGGTATCGGCCATTGTATCTGTTTTGCTGGTTTGGCCCATTTCCTCCAAACCCACCCACCCACTCACGGGCTTTTTCAACGCATGGATTCTTAAAGCTCTGATTCCCTTGCTGGGTCTGATGGGTCTGGCTCTGTATCAGAGGGTTCAGCAGTATGGCTGGACCGAGGACCGCTTCCTCGTGGCCATTTTCTCTGTTTTTCTGCTGATTAACAGCGCATATCTGGGATTTTCAAACAATAAAAACATCAAAATAATTCCGGTATCGCTGGCCTTGCTGCTGGTTCTTGCCTTTACAGGCCCATGGAATATTTTCCTGTTATCGGAAAAAAGTCAATTGCAAAGGCTGACCGATATTCTGGAGCGGAACCAATTGACAGAGAAGGGACAGTGGCAGGCAGCCAAACGTAACGATATCCCGGGCAAAGATTTGGAACAAATTGAAAATCAAATTCAATATCTGTACCAGCACTTTGGCAGACGCCCTTTTGAAAAAGGTCTGTTGGATAAAAAACTGTTGAACAACTGGAGCCAAAAGGTGAAAAAGGGGCAAGGCGATTTCGTTTCCTTGGCAATGGAGCAATTGAAGCTGGATAATGCCCATCAGATTCACAGGGATGAGTATGAGGATGAAAGCACAAAATATGCCTCTTTCGGGCAGCAAGGGAAAGGCGGGCGTATTACCCCGAATCTGGAAATGCTGGAGTTTGGAAGCGAAAGCTACCTGTTGCTTGATTCGGCAGACCAGGTTTACTCCTCCCTTTTGGATACCGAAGTCCGGTTCAGATTAAAGAGAAAGTCAGTGTTGGAACTTGAAATCAAGGGTCAGTCTGCAAATTTCGATTTACACAACCTGGCCAGTAAAGGCTGGGAAACCGAAAATTCCGGGGAAGCCGAAGTGTTCACATTTCCTCCTGCACAAAATGATTTGGGTATCGTGCTGCAGATTACCTCTGCTCAGATTCAGCAAAAGGAAAAAAGCAAGGAAATCATCAGTGTAATGGGCCGGGTTTTTATTACTAAAAATCCCGGACAGGCGAAATAGCCTTTCAAATTTTTGGAGAAAAATCGTAAAGCATAAAATGTAAAATACTGAAATTCAGCTCAATATCTCCTTTTCTGAATGTGCCGAACGAAAGAATGCTGTTTGGCAGGATCTATTTGATCAGTTCCAGCAGGTATTTGCCGTAGCCTGATTTCAGCAGAGGTTTGGCCAGCGATTCCAATTGTTCCTTGCCTATAAATCCCCTTCTGTACGCTACCTCTTCAACGCAGCCGATTTTGAGGCCCTGTCTTTCTTCTATTACCTGCACAAATTGCCCCGCCTGCATCAGGGAAGCAAAAGTACCGGTGTCGAGCCATGCCGTCCCTCTGTCGAGAATGCCCACACTAAGTTGTCCTCGGTTCAGATATTCCTTGTTGATATCGGTAATTTCCAATTCTCCCCTTGGAGAAGGTTTAAGATTTCTGGCAATTTCCACCACCGAGTTGTCGTAAAAATAAAGGCCGGGAACCGCATAGTTGCTTTTCGGATTTTCAGGCTTCTCTTCTATGGAAATGGCTTTCAGCTGCTCATCAAATTCCACCACACCATATCTTTCAGGATCTGTTACATGGTAGGCAAAAACCACCCCGCCCTGCGGATCGTTGTTGGCACGAAGCAGTTTGCCCATGCTGGAGCCATAAAAAATATTGTCACCCAGAATCAAAGCCACTTTGTCGTCGCCGATAAATTTTTCTCCTATTATAAATGCCTGGGCCAGTCCGTCGGGCGAGGGCTGAACGGCATATTCAAACCGGCATCCAAATTTTGACCCGTCGCCCAGGAGTTTTTCGAAATTGGGCAAATCGGCCGGGGTGGAAATGATTAGGATTTCCCGGATGTTGGCCAACATCAAAATGGACAGCGGATAGTAGATCATCGGCTTGTCGTATACCGGCATCAGTTGCTTGGAAACTGCCAGAGTCAGGGGATGCAAACGGGTGCCTGAGCCCCCGGCAAGAATGATTCCTTTCATATTTTTTTAAAAAAGAGGCCGCAAGATTTCAAATTCTTCCGAAATTCGGCCCAATTCAATAATAATTTTATGAACAAACCTATCGAAACAGCGAATGCCCCAAAACCCATCGGGCCCTACAGTCAGGCCATAGCCTTTGGAAACCTGGTTTGGGTAAGCGGATGTATTGCCCTTGATGCCCATTCCGGGGCCATGGTGGATGAAAATCTGACTGCCGAAACACATCAGGTTCTGAAAAATTTGAAGGCCATTGTTGAGGCAAGTGGAAGTTCTATGTCCAAAATTGTAAAAACCACCATATACCTTACAGATATGGGCAGTTTCACCGCGGTAAATGAAATCTACGGCCAATACTTTAAAAATCCGTATCCGGCCCGCGAAACTGTTGAAGTAGCGGCACTTCCGAAGGGTGCAAGGGTAGAAATTTCCTGCGTGGCCAGTCTTTGAGTTGTCACTTTTTCAGAAACCTTACACAGGGAAAAAATGCCGCATTTTGGCCTTTGCCAAGGCTCAGCAAAAGAAATTACCTTTGGATTAATCTAGATCCTTCAGATAATGAGCGACATTTACAATATCTACGGCCGTAATTTTTACTCGGCCTTTGACCACCCGGGAAACGACGACGACGACTTCGAAGACGAAGAGCAGGAAGATGCTTTTGCAGATGAAGACATGGACGAACTCATTTTTGATGAAAATGAGGAAGGCATTGACGACCTCGAAGAGGTAACCGACATGGATGATGACATCGACCTCGACGATGAATTCGACGACGACGAAGAGTACGAAGAAGAATACGAAGACGAGGAAGACGACTATTAAGGGAACTTTACCCGCTTTTCAACATATCGGCACAATCTTTGTTTTAAGGTTATTGTAGCAAATAACCTTTTTTTGTGCCCATGGAATCCGTAACAAAAAGACATATCCACCTCTACACCGAGGCGAGTCCCAATCCCAATTCTCTCAAGTTTGTGGTCAATTTCATGATTACACCGGAGGGGAAAGATTTCAACTTTACTTCGGCTGCTGCAGCTGCAAATTCTCCGCTTGCCAGAGCCATTTTCGAGAATTTTGACTGGGTAGAACAGGTCTTTTTGATGAATAACTTTCTGACCCTGACCAAAAACAGAGATGACGACTGGTATGAGTTGATAACTGAAGCAAAGCCATTCCTGGTTCAATATTTTGAGGACAAAAAGCCGATTTTTGTCTTCAACTCCGAGAGTGAAATGCAAAAAGCCGTAGAGCCGGCTGCGGCGGAGACCGAAACAGAAAAGCAGATTGTTCAGATTCTGGAAGAATATGTTCGTCCGGCCGTGGAAAGCGATGGAGGCGCCATTACTTTCAGAAGTTTTGATACCGGGGTGGTGTATCTGGAATTGCGTGGATCATGCAGCGGATGTCCCTCTTCTTCTGTCACCCTGAAACAGGGGATTAAAAATTTGCTTACCCGAATGGTTCCCGGTGTGGAGGATGTGGTGGCAGTGAATATGTAATTCAGGACAATCCCCCCGGTAAAGCGGGAAGGAATCAGAATGAGTAAGTAACGCCCAGAGCTGGAAGAACAGGCAATTGGTTGATTCTCTGGTACAATACCCGGTCGAAATAAAATACATTTTGCCGGTTGTAGGTGTTTACTACCGAGGCGATTGCCTCCAGTTTCCCGTTTTTGCCCAAGTCCCATTTTTTGCTTAGCGAAATGTCGAGGCGGTGGTAATAAGGTTGCCTGCCTTTGTTGAATTCGTCCTCGCGGCCATAGTAGATGCCCAGATTGCCGTTTTGGTTGTTGATGTTTTGATTGAGGCCCTGATCGAAGTTGAGGTTTTCATAGAAAGCCACGGTTTGAGTAAATGGAAAGCCTGAGCCCAGATTCCACCTCAGGTTCAGTTCCCAATCTTTTTTCTTGCCGAATGTATAGCCTCCCACCATATTGATGTTGTGCCTGCGGTCGTACACCGGTGCATAGGTGAGGGTATCGAATATCCGGTCTACCCGCGCAATAGAGTAACTGGCCTGAAGAAAAAACGGCTCCTTGTCATACTTTACAATAAAATCCACCCCCGTGGCCTTGGATTCTTCCGTAATAAAAAGAGGCTGATCGGGGAAAAACCGATTTCGGTTTACATTCACAAAGTCGTTGAAATACTTGAAGTAGGGTTCTATGGTTATTTCCCAGTCATCGTTGAGGTCATATTCCACACCCCCCACCAGGTGATAGGATTTCTGTAATGCCGACTTAATAGGCGGATTGGAAGGATTGGATTGAACCGATTCGTTTTTCTCGTACACCTGCTCCGGAGAAGATATAAATCCCTGAAAGAGGGCCACCACATCCCTGTCGCTTTGGGTGGATACCAGATTCTGGGAATACATACCGGCAGCTCCTTTCAGGCGAATCTGATCTGTGAGGATGAATTTGGCACCAAACCTTGGTTCTACCCGAAATACACCCAGCGAAGCATAGTATTGAAATCGGATATTGGGTTCCAGAATCAGCCGTCGGCTTGAATTGTATTTGTATTTCGCAAAGCCATACATTTCCAAATTGTTGGCCTCAAGTTTTTCCTCCTCTCCTTTTAGTTTGTATGTGGTAAAGGAAGTATTGTTGCTTACCAAACCCACTCCATATTTAAGTTCGTCTTTGTTGAAGTAATAGGTAAAATCCAGTCCCCCGTTCAGGTTGCTGATGGATGATTTTCTGGGCAGAATGGAGGCTTCCTCAATCTGTACATTGTAATTGGAATAGGCAAAGCTTCCGGATATAAGTACGGTTGTACTGGAGGGTACAATCAAAAAATTGCCACCTGCGCCCCGTGAATTCCATTGAAAATTGCCGATTTTTCCCAACCGGGCTTTGTCTCGGAAGTCGAATCCGAAAAGGCTGGCCTTGCTGCCGTTGTCCCCGTGCAGGGTCAGTTTTCCGTATGCGTCGCTGAATGAAAACGGAAGGTAATTGCCTGTTTCATTTGCATATCTGTACAGAGAAGGGGAGGTTCGGTCGAGGTAAGAATTGCGGTAGGAACCCAGAAAAGTCATGCCGGCTCCATTGTTTCCCTTGTAAACCGGACCCTCCAGAATGGCCTTGGCCGAAAATGGATTGACTCCCACCTTACCTGTGATTTTATTTTTATTTCCGTCTATTGTTTTTACATCGATTACCGAAGAGGCCCTTCCGCCATAATCGGAAGGGAATGCAGCGGTATAGACATCAATATTTTTAAGAATGTCGGTATCAAAAACTGAGAACAAGCCCAGAGAATGGAATGGATTGTAAATCATCATGCCGTCCATCAGGGTCAGGGTCTGCACATTGGAGCCGCCCCGCATAAAAAGCTGACCACCCTGATCACCGGTAAACACTACTCCCGGCACAGTCTGAAGGTATTGTGCCAGGTCATGCTCGCCTCCGATTGGCGGAATATGGCGGATTTCCTTGGGTGTAATTCGGGTAATGGAAGCATTTACAGTACTCACCCGGGCCACCTTATTTTTGGAGCCTTTGATTTCCACAGCTTTCAGCTGGCGAATTCTCTCTTTCAGAAAATATTTCTTGTTCAAAATTTTACCCGATGAAATGGCAATCGGTTCGCTGATGGTATCGTAAAGCAGGTTTACCACCATCAGTTCGTAGTATCCGTTCGGGATTTTTGAAAGGGAGAAGAAGCCGTTGATGTCGGTGTTGGTTCCGAATTTCGTGCCTTTCAGAAAGACAGGACTGAAAATAACCGGCTCTCCGTTTTTGGCATCGTACAAAAAACCCCTTACCTCACCAATCTGAGCAAATGAAATGGAGCACCAAAAAAACAGGCTGAAAAAAATAAGGATTGAGCTCCTCTTTAGGTTCATAAATGTTAGAAAATCGCTGCAAACTAAAGCAATTTCAAACATGGCCGGAACAGGAAAATTTAAACTTGTGATGAGCGGTCTTGGAAATAATCGAAAGCCTTCTCTTATCTTTGCAATGGTTTAACTCTCCATTCTGCAAAATGAAAAAGAACCTTATTCTGGT
>CANHCT010000098.1 GCA_947459175.1 Hymenobacteraceae bacterium | reverse complement strand
GCGGTCAGGGCTGTTGTTAAGCGGAGCCGCCAAAACGCTTCGGGAAGGCCACCGGGGCGAAGGTGAAGACGGCATCCTCACGGCCTACGAGGCGATGAACCTGAATCTGGACAACACGGAGTTGGTGGTGCTCTCGGCCTGTGAAACGGGCTTGGGGGAAATCAAAAACGGGGAGGGCGTGTACGGCTTGCAACGGGCCTTTCAGGTGGCGGGAGCCCGCAACCTGATCATGAGTTTGTGGAAAGTAGATGACGAAGTGACCCAAAAACTGATGGTGGCTTTTTTCCGGAACTGGCTGGGGGCTGAGGCGGCGGTCGGTACTTCCGGTCAGACCGCCGGTCGTATGGCCAAAGGCACCGACGACCTACGAACCGCCTTCCGCAAAGCCCAGCTGGAAATCCGCAAAAAGCACCCGGAGCCGTATTACTGGGGTGCTTTTGTGATGCTGGGGCGGTAGATAGAAATCGAAAGGATACATTTTTTTCTATAAAATTTGTGAATGATTCCCTTCGGCCAGTATTGCCTTTGGCTGAAATGATCCGTTCATAATAATTCGATTTTTTTACTTTACTTTTTTACATTTTCTTTCACCCGGGTTTTCTTACAGCCCTTTTTTTTATGCCACTTCGAGTTTCCTTCCTTCTGATATTTTCCTTTGGATTTTTTATTTCCGCCCGGGCACAAAACGATACTGTCAGGACCTTTACATTCAGCAATCCAAGCCGGTCGGGTGTGTTTAAATTTCCTGAGCATCCAACCAAAACCTACGAAAAAATAAAAATGCTGTATCGGATGCGGTGCAAAAACGGATTGGTATCCACCACCAGCAGCCGCAACCTCGGCTGCGGCGAGTGGGATTACAGTTGCAATACCTATGTCACCGATTCGTCTTTAACCGATTCAGTAAAAGCAACCCATCCAAGTTACATCATTTCTGGCTTTTCGGGCAGCAGTTTCAACTATGCCGCCGGCCCTACCCACGACTATTATGAATATCAAACCAGGCAGGCCACCGCAGCTTCCGCAAACGATACCCTCGCCTCGCTGACGCAGGGAAATTCTGCTCTATCCCTTCCCTTTTCTCAGGTAAAAAGAAGGTCGAAAACCCAGTGGCTTTTTTTACAGAGTGAATTGGCCGCCGCAGGTCTTACCGCCGGCCACCTTTCTGCTTTGGACCTGGACCTTTCCCAAACGGGCGCTGCCATTGGACTGCTCCGCATCCGCATAAAAACCACTACCCAGAACAGCCTCAGTGGAATTGCCGATAGCGCAGGTTTTGTTCAGGTATATTTTCAAAACACCCAATTTTCAGGCAGTGGCACACAGCGACTCCAGTTTTACCGGCCCTTTTTGTGGAATGGCAATGCCCATATTTTGGTCGAAGTCAGTTACACCTCCGCCCAGGGACTTTCCGGAAATGTGCTCACCGGTGGTGCCGTGGAAGCGGGAAGGGCCGTTTCCAATACCAGGGACGACTATTTTTTGAACACAGACGGGCAGTCGGGCCATGTTGATTGCGGAGATATTGATGTCCTGGACAGTGCTCAAAAATTTACTTTCGAAGCATGGGTAAACATAAAATCCTGGCAAAATTGGAGTGGAATATTTAAAGACAATGGCAAAACGGTATTGGAAACGGGCGATCAGGTCGGTGCATTGTACTGCATCATCCGCAATCCCAACAATACCTACGGTTATGCCAACAATGTGCTCCCGCTCAATACCTGGACCCATGTGGCCATGGTTTTCGACGGAAGCCAGACCACCAATGTAAACAAGCTGAAATTGTACATCAACGGGGTTCAGAGAACCTTAACCTTTTCGGGTACCATTCCCACCCGGACCGAAAAAAATAACACACCGCTCATCATTGCCCGTGGGGTAAATTGCCGGCTCGACGATCCCAGAGTGTGGAGCAAAGCCCTGGCCGCCGGCCAGATTTCAACCTGGTTTCGCCAAAGGGTAAATCCCTCACATCCTGATTTTTCTGCACTGGAAGCTGCATATGACCTGGACTTGGCCACGGGCAATGTGCTTCAGGACCTTTCGGCCAACAACCGTGCAGGTATTTTGGGAGGAAATTTTCAGCGGGAAATGTTTACCGGACATCAGATTTTCAAAAACCTCGATCCGGAAACAGAAAGGCCCAACTTGAAATGGGTTAAAAACAATCCTGACATTCAGATACAAGCGGCGACCGTGCTGGATTCAGTGGTGCGCCTGCCCAATGTGGCCGTGCGTTATTCACTCACAGGCGGGCAGCCCAAAGCCATGGATACCACCTCTTATTATCAATCGGGCAATCAAAGTGTTTGGAACGAATCGGGACAGGTCGTTCGCAGCATTGTGGCTGCCCAGGCCGGAACACTGAGCATTCAAAATCTGGCCTATTTTTCCCGCACTCCCCAAAAAATCGAGTTGCTTTCCTTTGTTACGCCCTATGGTATCGGAATTGATTTTGGCATGGGGGGCAAAGTATGGGAATTTGATATGACCGATTATGCCACCATCCTCCGGGGCTGGAAACGCCTGAGTATGGAGCGCGGAGGCGAAAATCAGGAAGACATTGATCTTCAGTTTATCTTTATCGAAGGAACACCGCCACGGAAAGTAATTTCGGCACAGCAAATCTGGCCGGTTACCCATTCCAGCTTTGCCGATATTTCGGCCAATAAAGTGTTTGAAGAAAGGCCGGTTCCGATTTCATCTCAAATGGCATCTGCCAAATTGAAATCGGTGGTCACCGGACATGGCCAGGAAGGCGAATTTATTCCCCGCAATCATTCAATTAACCTGAACGGAGGTCCGGAAGAATTCAATTGGCAGGCATGGACCTATTGCGGAACAAATCCGGTCTATCCGCAAGGGGGCACCTGGGTTTATGACCGGGCAGGTTGGTGTCCGGGCGCACCGTCTGATTTGAATGAATGGGAAGTCGGACCGCTGGTGCAGGCCGGACAAAACCCCACATTTGACTACAGCGTGTCTACGGCAACAGGCGACAGCCGCTACATTGCCAGTCACCAGCTGATTCAATATGGTCCCGCTTCTTTTGTCCGGGATGCGGCCCTTTTGCAGGTAAAAGTTCCCGGGCAATTGTCAGAATTTGGCCGAAGAAACCCCGCTTGTATGCACCCGGAGGTCGTGTTTCGTAATACCGGCAGCAGTACCCTTACCAGCCTTGTTTTTACCTATGGATTGATTGGACAAACACCATCCACATACACCTGGACCGGAAGTCTTGAGTTTATGAAATCAGAAACGGTCTTGCTTCCCATGAACAACCTGGGGCAGAGCGCCGGAATTTTTTATGTGGAATGCAGCCAGCCCAACAATGGCATCGATGACTATTTGCCCAATAATCGCCTGGAGAGCAATTACCAACTGCCATTGGGTATGCCTCAAAAGTTTGTTGTGGAATTGAAATCAAACCTAAGGCCTTTTGAAAATGAATACCGCATTTTGGATGGCAATGGAACCCAAATGTATGTACGCGATGGCTTGTCATCGAACACCATTTACCGGGACACCGTCGAGTTTCTGCCCGGTTGCTATTCGTTTCAACTGACAGACAGTGGAAATGACGGCCTAAACTGGTGGGCCAACACGGCCCAGGGAACGGGTTACATCCGTTTCAGAAGTGTAGTAAGCAATGCCATCATCCGTACATTCAATGCCGATTTCGGGGGAGAAGTTTACCAGCAGTTTCTGGTTTCCACACTTACGGGAAATGAAACAAACATCCGGCAAACATTTGATATTCAGATGTTTCCAAATCCGGCCAAGGACCTCATTCAACTCGAAATCGGGCTCAATCAGGGAGAGCATCTGGAAATGGAAATTGCAGATGTGACGGGCAAAACCCATCTGAAAGACCTGCGATATTGCAACCCTTCCGACCAATGGACTATTCCCGTAGCAAAACTTCCTGCGGGCACCTATATTCTCAGGTTGAAAACCTTGCAAGGCCAGTGGGTAAAGAAATGGGTGAAAGAATAATTCAGGAGGCGCAATGGGTTTGATAGGATTCCTGAAAGTAGCGGTGGCAAAATCTTTGGTCACAACCCTGTGGAAAGAAAGCCATGAAGTGACGCGGGAACTGATGGTCGCTTTTTTCCGGAACTGGTTGGGGGCCGAGGCGGCGGTCGGTACTTCTGGTCAGACCGCCGGCCGTCTGGCCAAAGGCCCCGGCGACCTCCGCCTCGCCTTCCGCAAAGCCCGGCTGGAAATCCGCAAAAAACACCCCGAGCCGTATTACTGGGGCGCATTTGTGATGCTGGGGAAGTAGTAAGTTTTCAATATGAAGTGTTTAGTGATGAGGGTAGGGACAAAAAATTTTCTGCCCTGTAATTTTATAATTTTTCCTTTCTTGCCCTCCCAATCCCCTCATTGTGAAATACATCCTCAGCCTCTTTCTCTTTTTGTTTTGCCTTTCCGTCCAGGCCCAGCTTGGAGAATCACTTAAAGACAGCGTAGAAAAATACGAGAAAAAAAAGCAGTATAAAAAAGTACTTCCCTTTGCGGAGCAGTGGGCAGAAAAGCTGAAAAAGGAAAAAAAAGAAAGCAGCGCCGAATATGGGTATGCACTTAATTCCCTGGGCAATGCCCTGAACCGGAGTGGAAAAAGCAAGGAAGCCGAACCCATCTTGCTTCAAGCTTTGGAAATCCGCAAAAAAGCCTTGGGGCCGGAACACCCGGATGTAGCCGTTTCACTTAACAACCTGGGGATTTTATATGAAAATATGGGCGATTATCCCCAAGCAGCACCGTATAAACTGCTGGCCCTTGAAATCCGCCGAAAAGCCCTGGGGCCCGAGCACCCGGATGTAGCCGCTTCGCTCAACAACCTTGGGGTTTTGTATGATAATATGGGCGATTATGCCAAAGCCGAACCCTATTACCTGCAAGCCCTGGAAATCCGCAAGAAAGCCTTGGGGCCGGAGCACCCGGATGTAGCACAATCGCACAACAACCTGGGGATTTTGTATGATGTATTGGGCGATTATGTCAAAGCCGAACCCTATTACCTGCAAGCCCTGGAAATTTATAAAAAAGCCCAGGGGCCGGATCACCCGGATGTAGCACAATCGCTCAACAATCTGGGGGTTTTGTATAATAATATGGGTAATTATGCCAAAGCTGAACCCTATCACCAACAAGCCCTGGAAATCAGCAAAAAAGCTCTCGGGCCGGAGCACATGGATGTAGCCAATTCTCTCAACAATCTGGGGCTTTTGTATGTCAATATGAGCGATTATGCCAAAGCCGAACCTTATTTCCAGCAGGCACTGGAAATCTGGAAAAAAGTTCTGGGGCCGGAGCACCCGGATGTAGCCGCTTCGCTCAACAACCTGGGGGTTTTATATAAAAATATGGGCGATTATGCCAAAGCCGAACCTTATTACCTGCTTTCCCTGGAAATTCGCAAAAAAGCCCTTGGGCCGGAGCACCCGAATGTAGCCGCTTCGCTCAACAACCTGGGGCTTTTGTATAAGTGTATGGGTGATTATCCCAAAACCGAACCTTACTACCAGCAGGCCCTTGAAATTCGCAAAAAAGCCCTTGGGCCCAATCACCCGCATGTAGCTGTTTCGCTCAACAACCTTGGGGTTTTGTATATGAATATGGGCGATTATGCCAAAGCCGAACCTTATTACCTGCTGTCCCTGGAAATTCGCAAAAAAGCCCTTGGGCCGGATCACCCGGATGTAGCACAATCGCTCAACAACCTTGGGGTTTTATATATGAATATGGGCAATTATGCCAAAGCCGAACCTTTTCACCTGCAAGACCTGGAAATCAGCAAAAAAGCCCTGGGGCCGGGGCACCCGGATGTGGGGACAGCGCTCAATGGCCTGGGGCTTTTTTATCATGGAATGCGAAACTATACCAAAGCAGATGGCTTTTATCTGAAATGGAACGCTAATAAACAAGGTCAGATTCAACGGTATTTCCCCTTTCTGTCCGATAATGAAAAGGCAAAGTTTTATTATTCAAAGCTTTCAGGGTATCAAGCCAATTTCCTTTCTTTTTGTGTGGACAGGTATCCCGGCCAAAAAACCATTGCCGGCCCAATGTACAACGACCAGCTGGCCACCAAAGGCCTTCTGTTGAACAGCGCTGCCAAATGGAAACACCGCATCCGCAATAGCCAGGATACTATCCTCAAAAAGCAGTTTAATCAATGGGAGATTCTGACCAACGAAATAGCGAAATCGTTCTCCTCTACCGATTCAGCCGAACTGGCACAAGTCAAAACCCTGCAGGACGAAGCTGAAAAGTTGGAAAAAGAACTGATAAAGAAATCAGAAGACTTTGCCACCCTCGCCGACAAAACCATCTACACATGGAAAGACGTGCAGTCCAAACTCAAACCCGGTGAGGCAGCCGTCGAAATGGTGCGGGTACGCAAATACGGGATAGCCAAAGTGGTCACCGACACTTCAGATCCGAAAAAGCCGACCTACCGGGAGAAAGGCCTTACCGATACCGTTCAGTACGCAGCGCTCATACTCACGAAAACATCGCAGCAACCGGAACTGGTGATACTACCCAACGGCAATGATATGGAGGGCAAATGGCACAAACATTACCGCAAATCTATCCGCCTTCACCAAAAGGACAACCAATCGTACAACCAATACTGGCAGCCGATTGGCAGGAAACTGAAGGGGATAAAGAAAGTGTGGATATCGGCAGATGGGATATACCACAAGATAAACCTGGGAACCCTTCAAAATCCGGCAAGCGGAAAATACCTGATGGACGAGCTGGAGGTAGGATTGCTATCCTCCGGCAAAGACCTTATAATAGGCCATAGGGGGGAGAGAGAAATCCGGCATGCCTGGTTGCTGGGCAATCCGGAGTTTCAGCCCGGTCAGCGAACAGCACCTGGAGAAGATATCCGCTCAGGCCCGAAGTTGTCTTATTACCTGAGCCCCGACCCGACGATGAAAGTGCAGGCCCTTCCCGGCACTCAGGCAGAAGTAGACAGCGTTGGAAGCTTGCTGGTCAACACGGGCTGGAAAGTAGAAGAATATACCGGGGCCGAAGCCACGGAGGAAAAAGTAAAGGAGATAAACAAGCCGGGGGTACTGCTACTGTCCACACACGGCTATTTCCGACCCGATAGCACACCGGGCAGCAATCCCCTGCTGCGCTCGGGGATATTGCTGAGCGGAGCGGCCAAAACGCTGAGAGAAGGCCGCAGTGGAGAAGGCGAAGACGGCATCCTCACGGCCTACGAGGCGATGAACCTGAATCTGGACAATACAGAATTGGTGGTGCTGTCGGCCTGCGAAACGGGATTGGGAGAGATAAAAAACGGGGAAGGGGTGTACGGATTGCAGAGAGCCTTTCAGGTAGCGGGTGCCCGAAACATCATCATGAGCCTCTGGAAAGTAAACGATGAAGTGACGCAGGAACTGATGGTCGCTTTTTTCCGGATCTGGCTGGGGGATGAGGCGGCGGTCGGAACCTCTGGTCAGACCGCCGGTCGTCTGGCCAAAGGCTCCGACGACCTACGCCTCGCCTTCCGCAAGGCCCAGCTGGAAATCCGCAAAAAACATCCCGAGCCCTATTACTGGGGTGCATTTGTGATGGTGGGAAGGTAGGGGGGTATGCGATTTTATTTTCAAAAACCGATATGCTTATTTGCCAGTCCGAATGAAAGCAATTCCCGCCCTCTGTTTTTTCCTTTTCTGTACCATTTCTCTGAAGGCCCAAACTGCGGATCTGCCCAAATCCTGGACCCCGGACCCTCTGGAAGATTCCATTAAAAAATACGAAATGGCGGGGAAATACGAAGTAGCCATGGGCTATGCAGAGCAATGGCTGGAAAAGGCAAAGAAAATCCCTGGTAAGGACAGTCTGGATTATGCAGCAGTTTTGAATGCAAGAGGAAACCTGCTTAGAAATAGAAACAGGCCCAAAGAGGCGGAGAGGGCGTTTCAGAAAAGTCTGGAAATCCGAAAAAAAGTGCTCGGCCCGGAGCATCGGGAGGTTGCTTTATTACTAAATAGCCTTGGTGTTTTATACAGAAATTTAGGGGACTACCCCAAGGCTGAATCTTTTTTCCTTCAGGCTCTGGAAATCCGAAAAAAAATTCTGGGACCTGAGCATAAGGAAGTTGCCCATACAATCCACAGCCTTGGGTTATTGTACAGAAGCTTAGGAGAAAATTCCAAAGCAGAACCGCTATTGCTGAAGGCACTTCAGATTAGAAAAAAAGTTTTGGGTCCCGATCATCCGGATGTAGCCAATTCCTATAATAATCTTGGCATTTTGTATTTCAATTCAGGAGATTATGCCAAGGCAGAACCCTTCTATTTGGATGCCTTGAAAATCAGGAAAAAAACTTTAGGATCGGAGCATCCGGATGTTGCCATAAATTTGTTAAGCCTTGGAAATTTATACCATGTTTTGGGGGACTATTCCAAGGCAGAGCTCTCGTACACGGAGGCCCAGGAAATCTCAAGAAAATCATTGGGTCCCGAACACTCGGATGTAGCCCTTTCGCTCACCAGCCTTGGGAATTTATATTCTGATTTAGGCGAATTTTCAAAAGCCAAACCTCTCCTCCTCCAGGCACTGGAAATTCAGAAAAATGCGTGGGGTTCCGGGCATGCAGATGTAGCCAGTTCATTCAATAACCTTGGAATCTTGTTTTTTTCACTTGGGGATTTTGCAAAAGCGGAACATTATTACCTGCAGGCGGTAGATATCTGTAAAAAGACCATGGGCCCTGATCACCCGAATGTGGCCGTTTTCCTCTGCAATCTCGGTATCATTTACGATAAATTGGGTATTTACAATAAGGCCGAAATCTACATCCGGCAGGCACTTGAAATCCGCAAAAAAGTCTTTAAGGTGGACCACCCGATGGTAGCAAACTCTCTGATAAACCTGGGAGTATTGTATAAAAATACCGGGGACTTTGCTAAAGCCGAATCCATGTATTTACAGGCGCTTGAAATTGATAAAAAAGCTCTTGGGACCCAGCATCCGGAAGTCGGCATAACACTTTTCAATTTGGGCGTATTGTTCCGAAGTCAGAAAAACAGGTCTGCTGCTGTTCAGAATTTCAACGAACTCGCCAATCTCGACCGCAAACTTATACTTCAATATTTCCCATCCATGTCTGAACAAGGCAGGGAAGCTTACCTGAAAACAGGCTTGGAAAAAACAGAAAACCTGAAGTCTTTTTTGTCAGAAGAAGGATTAAAAACACCTGTACTCCGCGGCGAGCTTTGGAATCATCAGCTTTTCTACAAAGGCCTGCTTCTCAACACCCGTGCCAGGTGGAAACAGCGGCTTGTTGCGAGCAGAGACACAAATGTGCTCCAGCGGTTAGAAGATTGGGTAAACCTGCAATACAAGATATCGGGGCTTTTCGCCTCCACAGATACTGCAGTACGGAGCGGGCTGGATTCACTGGTTGAAAAAGCCGCTAAACTGGAGAAGGAACTATCCCTTATGTCGGAAGAATTGGCCCCACCGGAAGAGCGCAAAGTAGTGACCTGGCAGGAAGTTCAAAAGGCACTCAAGCCGGGGGAGGCAGCCGTGGAGATGGTTCGCTTCCGGCATTTCGGGATTGCCAGATTAGCTACAGATACCACAGATCCCAATAGGCCGACCTACAGGGTGAAAGGTCTTACCGATACAGTACAATACGCTGCGCTGATTCTCACGAAAACCTCTCTGCATCCGGATTTGGTGATTCTGCCCGAGGGCAATGCCATGGAGGGAAAATGGCAAAGATTCTACCGCAAATCAGTACGGCTGCACCAAAAAGATACAGAGTCGTACAAGCGCTACTGGCAGGCCATAGGTCAAAAGCTGCGTGGGATAAAAAAGGTTTGGTTTTCGGCGGACGGGGTTTACCATAAGCTGAATTTAGGCACGCTAAAAAACCCTTCTACCGGTAAATATCTGGCAGAAGAACAGGAGATAGCCCTGTTGGGATCCACCAAAGACCTGCTGAAAAAGTATCCGGAGGAAAGCAAAAATCGCCTGGCCTGTCTGGTAGGCAATCCGGCATTTGAGCCGGTTAATCCTGCGGCGGAGGGCAATTTCCGCTCCGTTGCGGACACAACCAATCTTCCGGGGATTGATCCGAACATGAAAGCAGACCTTCTTCCGGGTACTGCTGCCGAGGTAAAACGGATAGCGGGTCTGCTTAGCAAAAAGGGTTGGCAGGTTCAGGAATACACAGGTGCAGAGGCAACCGAAAAAAAGATAAAAGAGAGTACCAATCCCCGGGTGATGCTTGTATCCACCCACGGCTTTTTCCGTGCCGATACCACGCCGGGCAGCAACCCCCTGCTGCGGTCAGGGCTGTTGTTAAGCGGAGCCGCCAAAACGCTTCGGGAAGGCCACCGGGGCGAAGGTGAAGACGGCATCCTCACGGCCTACGAGGCGATGAACCTGAATCTGGACAACACGGAGTTGGTGGT
>CANHCT010000097.1 GCA_947459175.1 Hymenobacteraceae bacterium | reverse complement strand
TCCCGGTATCTGGAATTGCTGCATACCGCCGGATTGCTCGGTGGCTTGGAAAAATATTCACCCGATTTAATCCGCCAAAGGTCCTCCAGTCCGAAATTTCAGGTTCATAACAATGCGATGCTGTCGGTTTTAAGCCCGCTTTCACATGAAGATTGCCGTCAGAACCCCAAAGAATGGGGCCGATGGGTAGAATCAGCCGTGGGCCAGCATCTGATCAACAGGGCTCTGGAAGAGGATTTCAGGATTTTTTACTGGCGTGAAAGAAACGAAGAGGTGGATTTTGTTCTGGAGAAAAGAGGCAAGGTGGCAGCCATAGAAGTGAAATCAGGCAAAGAAAAAGCAAGTTCAGGCCTCAAAACCTTTGCAGGCCGCTATCCACATGCCCGCCTTTACATGGTGGGCGAGGGTGGAATTCCAATCGAAGAATTTCTGAAAATGAATCCTGCAGACCTGTTGTAGCGTTGCTTACGCTTCCCGGTAAATGGCTTCTATTTCAGCCGCATATTCCTTCATCAGGTTCTTGCGCTTCAGCTTCATGGTGGGGGTCATCTCGCCTCCTTCTATGGTCCAGGGTCCGGGCACCACCTTTATTTTTTTGATCTTTTCGTACTGAGCCAGTGATTCATTGGCTTTTTCAACCTCCCGGTTGAATTTATCTGTCACCTGCGGATGGGCGAGCATCCCGGCCGGACTGGTAAAAGGAATTTCTTTGATTCGGCACCATTCTTTCAGGCCGTCGAAAGAGGGCACAAGCAAGGCCGCAGGAAATCTTTCACCGTCACCGATTACCATGGCCTGTTCAATTACCAGGCTTTCCTTCAGCTTGTTCTCTATCAATTGAGGGGCTATGTATTTCCCTCCCGATGTTTTGAACATCTCTTTTTTGCGGTCGGTAATTTTCAGAAATTTCCCTTCCCGAAACTCTCCGATATCGCCGGTATGGAACCATCCTTCGGCATCCATTACTTCGGCTGTGAGGTCCGGTTTATTGAAATATCCCTTCATCACATGGGGTCCGCGGGTCAGGATCTCGCCGTCGGGGGCGATTTTCACCTCTACCCCATCGATTACCGGACCCACCATACCGATTCGCCTGTTTTCTTCTTCATATCGGTTTACCGAAATCACCGGACTTGTTTCGGTCAGGCCGTATCCCTCCATCACCACAATCTGCGCCGCCGAAAACACACTGGCCAGTCTGGGCTGCAAAGCAGCTCCACCCGACACAATAAATTTCACCTGACCACCCAAAGCCTCCCGCCACTTGTTGAAAATGAGCTTATTGGCCAGCCGAAGCTGAAAATTATACCAAAAACCAAGGTCGCGGTTCACTTCATATTTCAAGCCGAGATTCAATGCCCAGAAAAACAAGGCCCGTTTGATGCCCCGCAATTCCTGGCCTTTGGCTACGATTTTATCGTACACTTTTTCCAGCAAACGCGGAACCGTACAAAACAGGTTGGGGTGGATTTCTTTCAGATTTTCCCCGATGGTTTCCAGCGATTCGGCATAGGCAACCGAAAGTTTGAGTGCGATATAGAGATAGCTCAGCATGCGCTCGTAGATATGACACAGCGGCAAAAAACTGAGGGATTTGCTGTCCTGACTGAGGGGAAAAAGGGGCACGCAGGCCATGACATTGCTGGCCAGATTGTGGTGGGTAAGCATTACCCCTTTGGGTCTGCCGGTGGTACCGGAGGTGTAAATCAGGGTAAGCAGGTCTTCCGGCTGAATGGATTTCATTTGCAGTGAAAGGGTATCCTCAGAAACTTCCCCGGAATGGGCAAGCAGGGTTCGGAATTGCGGAAAACCAGCCACTTCATCAAAGCAGAATACTCCCGAAAAACCGGGAACAGCAGCCCCGGACTTCTGACAGCGTTGGGCAAGCTCTTCATTGGAGGCAAAGGCCATCTTTACTCCCGCGTCCTGAAAAATATAGGCCACATCTTCCTCTGTCAGTGTGACATATATGGGCACAGAAACGGCTCCGATAAACTGGCAGGCAAAATCAACCAGATTCCATTCGGGCCGGTTGGCCGATACTATGGCAATTTTATCGTCTTTTTTTATGCCTATGGCAAGAAGCGCCCTTGAGAGATTGCCTGCATCCTCCAGAAATTGATTGACCGTGATATCCCACCATTTACCTTCCCTTTTGTATTGATACAAGACTTTGCCCGGCTGGCTTTCGCTGTACTGAAGCAGAAAATCAAAGATTCTCATTTAATGATTGGTTAAAACTGGTGCTTTTAAAAAAGTGATTGCAACATACAGGATTGAATTTCAATTCACTGCCAAAAATTTTTTAAATCTTTGCCGGTCCGGTTTTTTTTAATAAAAAAATAAGGCGCCCTTAAGGGGTCGTTCAGATTTCCGGACTTTAATAATCATTTCTTTGCATATGGAATTTTTCCTTCCGGTGGCCATCTTCATTCTCGGATATTCGGCCATCGCCTTTGAGCACAACATCAAAACCGATAAAGCCGCCTCAGCCCTGATTACGGGCATCGGACTGTGGTTGCTTATTTTCCTGAAAGACCCCGGTCTGGCAGACCAAAATCTGGAAAAAGTAGGTCACCACATGGCCGAAATCGCCGGCATTGCCTTTTTTCTTCTGGGGGCGATGACGATTGTAGAACTGATTGATACCCACAAGGGCTTCGACCTGATTTCAGGAAAACTGAAGATCAACAGTTTTTTTCAGATGACAATGGTTCTTTCTCTGACTACCTTTTTTCTGTCTGCCCTGCTCGACAACCTCACCACCACCATTGTGATGATTTCCATTGCCCGAAAATGGGTACCTGAGGTTAGGGTGAGAAGTTGGCTTGTGGGCCTGATTGTGATTACTGCCAATGCCGGCGGAGCCTGGTCACCACTAGGAGATGTCACCACCACCATGCTTTGGGTGGGCGGACAAATTTCCAGCAAGGCCATTATTTCAGAAACTTTCTTTCCGAGTCTGGCCGTAGCAGCGATGCCCGCCCTGATTATCGGTTGGAAATTCAGAAATGAAAAAGTGAGCATCAGCAGGGCCGGTGCCGGTGAGAATACCCGGAACAGTACGGCCGCCTTTATTGTTGGTGTGTCCCTTCTTCTTTTTGTTCCTTTCCTGAAGAGCGTGAGCCATATGCCGCCTTTTTTATGTATGCTTTTTTCGCTTGGCCTGATGTGGGTTTTTACCTCCTTTCTTCATTTCAAAAAAGACCCTGAGGAAAGAAAATCATGGGAGCCTTCGCAGGCATTGCAAAGAATCGACACGCCCAGCATCCTGTTTTTTGTGGGAATCTTGCTGGCGGTCAGCGCTTTGGAGTCGCTGGAAATTTTACAGCATACGGCCTCAAGTCTGATGGCTATTTTTCCGGACTATGCCCAAATCGGCACCATTCTGGGTCTGATCTCCGCCATCATCGACAATGTACCCCTGGTGGCAGCTGCTCAGGGGATGTTTTCTATGGACATTTACCCCAAAGATGACCCACTTTGGCTTTTTCTCGCCCTCACAACAGGTACGGGAGGAAGTGCCATCATTATTGGCTCCGCGGCAGGAGTTGCGGCCATGGGCCTTGAAAAAATTACCTTTTCCTGGTACTTGAAAAAAATATCCCTGTTGGCCCTGTTGGGGTACTTTGCGGGAATTCTTGTCTTTCTGATCATGTAACACTTAAAAATGATGAATGAATCGAAAATATTGGTGGTAGAAGATGAACCCAAAGTTGGGGCATTTATTAAGGAAGGTTTGCAGGAACTTGGATTTGAAGTTGACCTGGTGTACGACGGCCAAATGGGGGAGCGGATGTGGGAAAGCAAAAATTATGCATTGATTATCCTGGATGTGATTGTGCCTCTGGTCAATGGCCTGGAGCTTTGTAAACGGATAAGGAAAAAAAATCAGCAAATCCCCATTTTGATGCTCACAGCCCTGGGAACCACAGAAGACAAGCTGACCGGTTTCGACTCAGGGGCCGATGACTATCTGGTAAAACCATTTGAGTTTAAGGAGCTGCTGGCAAGAATCAAGGCCCTTACCCGCCGGAATACCGGGCTGGTGGAAACAGGAAATTTTTTAAAAATATTCGACCTCGAACTCAACCTCGATAAAAAACAGGCAAAGCGGGGAAATCATATCATCAACCTGACAGCCAAAGAGTTTGGTTTGCTGGAATTTTTAATGCGTTCGAAAGGGCGGGTGGTGAGCAAAGAAGAAATTGCCGAAAAAGTGTGGGATGTTCATTTTGATACCGGCACCAACTTTGTGGAAGTGTACATCAACCTGCTTAGGAAAAAAATCGACAAGGACTTCGACAACAAGTTGATTCACACCCGTTTTGGACTCGGCTACTGCTTCACAGACACCCCATGACCATTCGGGCAAGGCTTACACTCCGGTTTTTTTTGTTGGTTCTGGCCATCATCATGGTTTCTTCGGTGGTCATTTATGTATTTTCCGAAAGGCACCGTAAGGAGGATTTTTACAGCCGCCTGCGGAACAAAGCCGAAGGAACCCTGCGATTGCTTCTGGCGGTGGATGAAGTAAACAGCAATCTGCTCAAGCGGATAGAAGAGAACAATCCGCTCTCACTGCCCGAAGAAGGAATTGTGATATGGAATGATTCGAACAAAGTGATATTCGATTCCGACCTGAAAGGCCTGATACGGGGGGACAACCCATTGCTTCAAAGCATCCGGGCAGAGGGGGAAATCAGATGGGAAAAAGAACCCTGCGAAATCATTGGGTTTACCTTCAGGGAGGGAAATCAGGAACTGGTGGTGATTGCAGCCTCCAACGACATCTACGGCAAAGGCCGCATAAATGACCTGAAATGGGTGATGTTCAGCGTGTTTGGCTTCAGTCTCGGCTTCATCATTCTGGCGGGATGGATTTATGCCGGCAGGGCCCTGCTGCCCATATCGCTCATCATCGAGCGGGTAAAGCAAATTTCCATCTCAAGCCTCAACCTTCGGCTGGCAGAGGGCAACGGCTCGGATGAATTGTCACAGTTGGCCCAAACTTTCAACAGCATGCTGACCCGTCTGGAGGCCGGTGTAAAAATTCAGAAAGACTTTATTGCCAATGCTTCTCATGAAATGAGAACACCACTCACTGCTATTACCGGACAGATAGAGGTGGCACTGATGAACAAAAGGTCCAATGAAAAATATCTGGAGGTACTGCAATCAGTACTGGAAGACATCAAAAATCTGAATCGGACCTCGAACCGTTTGCTGCTTCTGGCCCAGGCCAACACGGAAAATCTTCCGCTCGACAAGGAGGAAATCAGAATAGATGAATTGCTTTGGCAGTGCCGGGAAGAACTCTGCAAACTCCATCCTGAGTTTTCCATTTCAATCTTTATGAATCTGGACTTTGAGAACGAAGAAAACCTGATTTTGACCGGCAATGCGCAACTGCTGAAAACTGCCATTTCCAATCTCATGGAGAATGGCTGCAAGTATTCTGAAAACAAAAGGATAAAGGTAAACCTGTCATCAGAGAACAAATCCCTGATTATCAAATTTGAAGACCAGGGCATCGGAATACCGGAAAAGGATTTACCGCATATTTTTCAGCCTTTTTTCCGGGCCTCAAACTCGGGTGCATCCAGAGGCCATGGTATCGGACTTTCATTGGTACAGCGCATAGCCCAAATTCACAAAGGACGAACAGAAGTTCGGTCTGTGATGGGTGAGGGGTCTGTTTTTACCCTAACCCTTCCGCAGCAGCCCTGAAAATTAATTTTTCAGTTTCCTGGCTTTAAAACGGTGATAGCTTTCAGACCCGAGAAGGGATTTCAGAATTAAATTGGAGGTTTTCCACTTCAGAAACTTCAGCCATGCAGAAAAGCGAAGAATTACCGCCGGCAAAAAGCCCCTGTATTTCACATTTATGGCAAATGATTCCTTCAAAATCCGGGTTCCGTCGCTTGCCCCGCCGTATCTTTTGCAGGCCATGAAAGCAGGGATGTGAACAAACTTTGCTCCCGATTTCCGGAGCCTGTAAAATACATCGAGGTCGGCAGCCAGCCTGTACTGCAGATCAAATGGTATTGTTTTGTGCAAGCCGGCCTTTACAAAACTGGAGCGGTGGTCTATTCCAGGAGTAGAACCCAGGGTGAAGTGGTTGGTGAAAAAGGGAGATGTACGAAGCGGATTTTCCTGGATTACAGACAAAGAATCGCCATAGAACACTTCTGCATCTTCTTTTGCTATACACGCCGCCAGGATTTGAAAAGCTCCGTTTTCATACCAATCGTCCGCATTTTTAAAGCCTACCCAATCACCGGTTATCCGGCTCAGGCCTTTGTTCATAGCATCATAAATTCCCTTGTCTTTTTCGGACAACCAATAGGCAATGACCTTTTCTCTTTGCCTGATGATGTCCAGTGTTTGGTCCTGGGAGCCTCCGTCTACCACAATCAGTTCGATGTTGGGATAATCCTGAGTGAGGATACTATCCAGTGCCTGAGCCAGATGTTTTTCGGCATTGAAAGTAACCGTTACGATGCTGATAACGGGTTTGTCCGGGTCTTTTACCGGGGAAATCCCCAAAAGTCTGTATCCGCCTTCGGTCATGGGGCAAAAAGAAAAGGGCTGTAAAAGCCCCTTTCAGAAATCATGGTTTTGATTTTCAAGGTATAAATTTAAACTGAACCCTGCGGTTGTCCATTTTACCTTCTTCTGTAGAATTGTTGGACTGGGGCTCATTCATACCATATTCTTTTACTTTAAACCTGTCGGCTGAAATTCCACTGGAAACGAGATAGCGGCGCACCCCTTCAGCTCTTCCTCCGGAGATGAGTTTGGTAGCAAAGGCTGAACCCAGATTGCAGCCGTATCCCCCGATTTCCAATTTAATTTTGGGTCTGGCTTTCATCACTTTTACCATTTTATCCAGTTGTTCCATGGCCTGCTGGTCCAATTCATAGCCCCTTGGATTTCCGGCACTGCCCAGGTCGTAATGGGGTTGCTGTCTGAAAATGTCCCTTTCAGCCTGACTCAGTTCCAGGTTGGTTCCTTTGTAAGGATCCTGACCTAAATAAGAATCTGTTGTCATCAGAGCGGCTAACTTGCCGGCCATGGCCGGGTCGCCCACATTGCTTTTTGCAGGTTTTTGACCGTTGGCAGAAGTGGTTTTGCCGGAATTTGATTTCGCAGAACCTGTTTTCCCTTTATTTGAAATTTTAGGAAGGAACTTGTATTGAACCCTGCGGTTGCTCATTTTTCCTTCTTCTGTGGTATTGGGCGCCTGCGGATCTTTGCTGCCATACGATTTACGCACCATCTGGCCCGGCTTCACACCTTTGGAAAGCAAATACCTGCGCACACTTTCAGCCCTTCCGGTGGCAATTTTTAAATTGACATCAGAAGTTCCGCGGTCGCAGCCATAGCCTCCAATCTCTATGACCATATCAGGCCGGGCTTTCATCACTTTGGCCATTTTATCTAGATCTGATTTGGTAACCTGATCGATTTCATAGCCCCGCCGGTTGCCTTTGCTTCCAAAGTCGAAGCGAGGCTGCTTCCTGAACAGAGCCCTTTCGGCCGGACTCAGTTCAAGTTTGGTTCCCTTGTATGGGTCCTCGCCTAAAAATTTGTCTGCAGTACGGAGTGCTGCCAGTTTTTTGGCCATCGCCGGATCGCTGATGTTGTTTTTGGCTGCCTTCCGGCCGGCGTTTGCGTCTGTTTTACCAGCTCCGGATTTTCCTTTTCCACTTGGCTTAACACCGGATTTTTTGCCTGCACCTTTTGCAGCAGGTTTTTTCTTTCCTTTCTTAATCGCGGTTTTATCCCGAAGGGTTTCGGTTGGTTTGATTCTGCCCTCAGGCTTACCCGCCTCAGGAGTCCTTTGCTCATCGAGTTTGGTTGAATCTGATAACTGCGAAGAATCCGGTTTAACCTCCTGTTCAGGCTTTATTTCAATATCAGAAGGCTTGGGTTTATTGGGATCTTCAACAGAAGGCTTCCTGATCACATCAGAGTCGCCGGTTGGTGGATACCTGTTTTTCTTTTTATTCTTTCCAAGGTATTTTCTGAATCCAATGATGATTTCAGGCGATCCCATACTCTGAGATGCCTGGGCCAGAGTTGAAACCAAAAAGTCATAGCTGAATGCCAGAGACCAGTCTTTTTGGTTAATCTCGAAAGCCGATACCACCGCATTCTGATTGGAATACCACAGACCCAGACCAATACTTCCTTCAGAAAAAAAGCCCTTTCCTTTTTTCATCTTGTAATAGCCATAGGAACCGATGTTCGTTTGGCTTTGGTTTCTGACCTGAATGTGCCTGGCTGTAGGTTTAATCAGGAACATGGAATTTTCGTATGCTGTGAAGCTAGATTGAAAATTCCAATTGATCGGATTTGCAAATGGCTTGTCTATCAGTGAAATGTTGGGTTGGGTAAGGTTGTTTGCAGCCAATGCCAAAGTAAAGACGGGATCTCCGTAATTATTTTCCACCACATAGGTAAGTCCGGTGTTGAATGTGAAGAAGTTCACCCTTTCAGAACCCGTAATATTTTCATTGAGGGGCAGTCCGGCATTGAACGATCCGTTTGCGGCATCCCATTGGCTTCCCGATGTCAGGCGGGAAAGGTCAATGCGCCTTTGATAAAAACCGGGCTGGACTCCCAGAGAAATCCATTGTTTTTTACTTAAATTTAAATTTTGTGCGTAGGCAACCGAAAATCCGGTGGTGGCCAGCATGCCACTGAAACCGGTCCGGTCCTCCAGAATCTGAATTCCACCTGCACCAAATTTCCGAAACTGACCAATGGCCGTTTCCTGATAAAAGGGTTTAATCACCGAGAGAAAAGGAGTCCCAAAATTGGCACCCCTGCCGCCAAACTGATTCCGGTATCCCACATCCGCCTTGATTTCATCAGACAATGAAATCAGGGATGGATTGTTCAGCATAGGCGTTAGTGAATATTGGGAGAAATTCATTTGCTGGGCAAATGCTCGCGGAGTCAACGCCAAGCATCCCAAAATCAGGGTTATTCTTAATGTTTTGAACGAGTTCATGTGCATCTTAATTTTTTTCTGACGGGATTTAATTCATGATAATTACAGGACCGGAATTTTTCCCGCCATTCACTTTGATTTCCTGACCGGTAACCAACTTTCCTTTTACATTCCAGATGTAGGTATCCTGGCCCAGTTCTTTGCCTTTGAATTTTCCGTCCCAGCCCGGAACCGAATTCCCGCTTTCTGATTCTTCCACTATATCGTCAACCCGGTTGGTTTCATACACCAGATTACCCAGGCGATCCCAGATTTTCACCTCTATGCTGGCTACTCCGAAACCGTATACTTTGAACACATCATTTTTCCCGTCCTTGTTGGGGCTGAACATATTGGGAATATACAATTCTCTGGCCACCCGTACCCGAACAGAATCCGTAGCCCGGCAGCCGTTTTGGTCGGTAATCACCACAGAGTAGGTGTTGGTTTGGGTGGGTTTTATTTCAAAAATCGGAATCGTAGTGGTAGCCAGTGGTAAATCTTCAACCAGCCAGGTAAAATTCTGAAAGTTGGAAGAAAAGTTGGTTGCCTGAAGGTTAAATTGATCCCCAAAAATTAAAGCAGTATCTTTCTCCAGCTTTACAACCGGCAGCGGGTCAATCACCACATTAACGGGTATGGTAGAATTTACACAACCGTTGGCATCCGTTACCGTTAGAACAATTCCGGATGCTGAATTTAAGAAAGCCACCTGGGTATTGGTATTCACAGGACTGGTATTCCACGAATTGCCTGAAGAAAAATTAGAACTCAAAACCACAGAATCGCCCCGGCAAGCCTGAAAATCTCCGGGCACGGCAGTTATCACCGGAACAGGCAGGGGATTTTGAATAATGTCCAGCAAATCAGAGTTTGAAAAACAGTTGTTGCTGGAGTCTGACCTCACAAAATAGGTTCCGCCGGCAGAGATGGTAATGGGCGAACCGGTCAAACCATTGCTCCATGTGTAGGTATTGCCGGTGAATGGGTTACTGACTGAAAGGGTGGCACTTTGTCCGTCACAGAATGAAGTCCGGCTGGCCGTAATCTGGGGCTTGGCCGGATTGGGTCTGCTGGTAATGGCAATAGAGTTGGACGCAGAACTCTGACAGCCGCTGTCACTCACAGCCACAACAGAATATGTTCCGGAGGTAGTTACGGTGAGGTTCTGTGCTGTGCCGCCTCCAGGCGTCCAAAGATAAGAGAAGGCCGGACTTGAGCTCAACACTGCAGAACTTCCGTCGCAGAAAGAGCTTGAACCTGAAGAAATGGTGGCCACGGGTGTGGCGGGCCGTGGATTGATGTTCACCAGCAGCGGTACTGTACTCGTGCGGGAACATCCATTGGAGTCAACCGTTACGGTGAAAGACTGAGAACCCACTGTTGAATAAGAAAAACTGGAACCCACCGTGCCACCCGGATTCCAGGTGTAGGTATTGGAAGCAGTAAACGGCACCGGCACCAAAACAATGGTATT
>CANHCT010000096.1 GCA_947459175.1 Hymenobacteraceae bacterium | reverse complement strand
GCTGGTATCCAAAAAAGACAAAATCAAAGGACTTTCCGACCTTTCCTCGGCCACCTGGCATGAAGGAAAACTATGGCTGCTGAGCGACGAGGACCATGCTGTTTTCTGTTGCCATCCCAAAACCCTTGAGATTGAAAAAAAATGGAGCATTCCGGTAATCAATCCGGAAGGCATTTGCTTCAACACTCAGGGCGAACTGCTGGTGGTTTCGGATGATATGGGGATATTGTTCAACTTTGGGAAAGTGGTAAATCAATGAAAATCAAAATATTAAGCTTTATTTTCTGCCTTGCTGCCCTTTCAGGCCGTGGCCAGATTTCCCTCACCAATGGCCGGCACAATCTGGAAATCTCCGGAACCATTTCTACCTTTTACAACCAAAGGATTTTCACTCCCGGCAATCCTGAAAACCGCATTAACGATGATACCAGCCGGCCTTTTGACAAAAGTAAAAACCGGTTTGGTCTTCGTGATGCCCAACTGCAACTCGAGGGGCGCATAGGTCACGAGTGGGAATATGAATTGCAGGTAGACTTTGCCGATATGCTCAATCCTTCCGACATCGGCGAAAATCCGGGGCTGATGGACGCCTGGGTACAGTACAAGGGTTTGCGATTTCTGGATATCAAAGCCGGGTATCAGAAAATCCCCTATTCCCGGAATTCTCTGGTGCCTTTCATCTATTCCCCGTTTTGGCAGCGTTCTGAGATGACAAGGGGGGAGTTTTTTTCAAGGAGAGATATTGGAATTACCCTGGAAAAATCTCTTTGGAATCAAAAAATCAACTTGTATGCCGGTATGTATTCCGGAATGGGTGAGCAGGTTCTGACCCAATACGGCGGTGATAACGACCCCGCAGGTCAATTTGAATATGTGGTTCGGGCGGATGTGGCATGGCCTTCCCGGTACCGGTACCGCGATTATGATGTAAATCAGAGTCCCTTGCCCATGTTTGCCCTGGGTATCGCAGGCAGATCGGTAAAAAGGATGTTCAGTTCTTTTTTGCCCGGAGACGATTACTATATCAGGGTGATTTCCGGAAGCAGACAAATGGCTACGGCCGATTTTACTTTTCAATACAAAGGATTCTCAGCGCAGGCCGAATACCACATCGCACGCATCACGCCCACCAACGATACCGACCCCGATACAGACAACAACAGGTACCGAGAAAACAGAGGAACAAAAGACTATAAAATCGGAAGCCTGCCCACCTCGTTTTTTAAGGCCGGTGGTTTTCTTGGAAGCCTTAGTTATTCAAACAAAAAACTGAAATCCATCTTTTCGCTGCGCTACGATAATTTCAATCCCAATGATTTGGTGAACGACAATACCGAAGAAACCCTTTCCTTTGCATATGCATATCAGATCAATGGATTCAATGCCATGGTAAAAGCCCAGTACTGGTACCGGCTTTCAAACAGGACAAATCCTCTGATTCAGCGCTTTGATGATCAATTCAGAATCGGAATTCAATTTTTACTCAGATAAAATTTACCTTTATGAAAAGAACACTCCTCTTCATTTCATCTCTTTTTTTCTTGCTTTCAGCATCCCGGGCTCAAACCCAATTGGCTGCCGGAGACATTGCCTTTGTTGCCATTCAATCCGGAGCAACCGGTCAGACTGTTCCCGACCGATTTGCCTTTGTATTGCTGAAAGCCATTGAATCGGGAACAAGCATTGTATTTACCGACAACGCAGTACTCAATCCTGCCCAGAATGCAAAATATTGCCGCAACGAGGGCTTTTGCAACTGGACTGCCGGCAGCAGCCTTCCGGCTGGAAAAGTGGTGCAAATTGCAGCAGATTCTACCACAAACACAGGCACTGTGCAGGGCAATGTCAACCTGAGCCAGAGTGGAGATCAGATCATTGCCTTTCAGGCTTTCGGGACTGATTCGGTTGCTCTTGCTGCCATCAGTACAACAGCATTCGAAACTGTATGCGGAACTGCATGCGGGGGGGCTGCCAACAACAGCAAAACCTGCCTTCCGGCCGGTTTATCCAACGGGCTCAATGCCATTTCATTTCCGACAGAACAAAAAAATGCCTTTTTCAATCTGGATGATTTGACCGGATCTGCGGCAGATTTGTTGGCGCAGATCTGCAATCCTGCCAACTGGACCAGGGCCGATACACTTCAGACCTGGAATGCCGGTGTGTGGACACTCAATGTAACATCACTTAGGAGCCGACAGGCAGAACAGGCATTTGACCTTTTTCCCAACCCTGCCCGGGATATGGTGGAAATTAAAATGAAAAACCCGGACAAGATTACCTGCCGCATCACCGATGCCAGAGGACAAAAACTGCCGGTGGTATGGAAAGGAAACAATAAGTTGGACATCAGCCTGCTGGCTTCCGGAATTTATACCTTACAGTTCCTTTCCGGCGATGGTTCAGGCTTCGAAACGCACCGTTTGGTTAAGGAATAGGAGAGAGCGCCGACTCAGTATTTCACCTTGTAAAAACGGTAATTCAGGCTGGTAAAAATCCCGAATCCTCCGCCCGTCATGGGTGAGCTGATCGTAGCCGGTTGGGCAAAAGGATTGCCGTTGGCCCTGCCGGCTGCTTCCATGGCTTCCAGATAGTTGAAGTACTGCTGGTCCATGTGAAAAATCCGGATGAGCATTGTTTTGTTTTTCTCAAACCGATAGGTGGTACCTATGGGAAATCGCTGTCCGTCCAGATTGCGGTCTGTAAATTCAAATTCCAGCACAGGAGCAGAATCCAGTGAATCCTCGTTGAAAACAACCCGATAGTAATTGGTTTGGCCGGGAAAATCCCGTATGAAAATCTGAAAACGAGCCAGCGAGTCCTCCGACTCAGGATCGTACATCACCATGATGGTGTCCACATCCGGCGGAGGCAAAAAAAGCGTCTGCCCCACGAGTTTACGGCCCAGAGAATCTGAAATTTCCAGGCTGTATGTGGCCTGGGTATCATAATCCAAAACTTGTCCTGTGAAATTGTAGAATTTCAGCGTTTCTATATCGAGGGTAGGATTGTAGGGGATGGTATCAGCCAGGCCTTTGGAGTTACGCAGAATCAGTGTGGCATAATTCACCACGGGAATACGCAGTGAATCGAAATAGGAATTTGTTTCGGTTACCACTGCCTTAAAACCTTTTCCCCTTTCCAGATAGCACTCAGCCACAAGTTGCTTGTCGTATTTGGGCAACTTTATCTGTATATCTTTCTGAAAGTCACAGCCGAAGAGAAGCCAGGCCGGAAGAAAGGCCCATATCAGTCTTCTACAGGATTGCATATAAAAGTGGATTTTAGTGTGAGCCAGGCAAGAAACAACAACAAACTCCAAACCAGATAAACCTGGTAAAAGTCCGAAGTGTTTTTGTATCTCTTTTCCTTATATTCTGATTTTTCCAGTTTGTCGATGGTATCAAATATTTTTTTGAGCGACTCATTGTTGTCAGCCCTGAAGTAATTACCAGAACCGATTCCGGCAATGGTTCTGAGGGTGGTTTCGTCCATGGAATTGTCAATATACTGGTCATTGCCAAAGGGATCTGTACCAGCCAGTACCCGACCTTCTTTTCCTACGCCGATGGTGTAGATTTTAGTCCGGTAGCTGGCGGCCAGTTTGGCGGCGGTGAAGGGGTCGATATTTCCGGCGGTATTTTCTCCGTCGCTGAGCAGAATCATGATTTTGGATTTGGCAACCGATTCCCTGAGGCGGTTGGTAGCCACACCAATGGCCAGCCCAATGGCGGTTCCGCTTTTGCTGATCATTTGAAAATCAATATCTTCAATAAACCGGTGAAGTAAATCGTAATCGTTGGTGAGCGGTGCCAGCGAAAAGGCTTCCCCCGAAAAAACCACCAGGCCGATGCGGTCCTGCAAACGGCCGCTCACAAAGCCCTTGGCCACTTCCTTGGCCGCCTCGAGTCTGTCGGGTTTGAAGTCCTGCAGTTTCATCGATTCGGAGATGTCCAGCACCAGCATAATGTCGATGCCTTCGGAGGTTCGTTCTACATTTTCCAGAGTTTTCTGCGGCCTTGCCAAAGCAAGGATGAGGAGAGCTAAAATGCCGGCCATGAGGAGGTCGGGAAGAAAACGCAGGTAAACCGACCAGTGTGACCTCAGGGTGCGGGCAAAAAATGCCACCTCTATTTTTTGCCTGAAGTTGACAAAGAGGAGAAACCGGAGCAGAAAGACCAGGGGAATGAGTCCCAAAAAATACAGAAAAACGCTGTTTTCATACTGAAAAGAAACCAGCGTTTCGTATTGGAACCATTTGCTGTCCCACCACTCGGGCGTTTTACTCAAACTTTCCATTTTTTATGGCTTCCCTCTTTTTTTGGTAAAACTGAACAGAGATATCTTTCAGATATTGGATGTTGGCCCGCCAGTCCTTCATGTCCAATCCCCCGTAAATCCAGCGGTCCATTTCCATAAGGGCATCCCGAAGCACTTTGTCTGGCAACACCTGAAAAATCTCCCGGCTTGTAAAACTCGTATAGGGATGTTCGTCCACTTTTTGGAGGTATTTTTTCCATGTAACAAGCAGATTTTCAACTGATTCTACCGTAAGGGCATTTTCCAGCCGGCTGCTGATTTTTTCGAACTGCGCCAGATAGGCCTTGTGCCGCCTTGCCTCCAGAAAGAGGTAAATGAATTTCTGTATGGGCCTGTCGAAGAAAAAGTTGATGACAAGCACCAGCAGAATCAGCACCGAAGCCCCGATGATGATGTAGGGGTAATTGATGCTTCGGGCCACCGGCACCGGTGAGAGTGCAGTTTCGAAAACGGGTTTTTCGGGCAGCGGGCCGTTCAGCACCGGCCGGATATGCACTGTGGCCTCATTGGAATACCAGCTCAGGGAGTCCTGATCAGGAAACTGAAAAATGGGAATCTGAATTTTCTGAACCGGGTCGGGCAGGAAGGGACTCAGTTCGTACACCACACAGTCGCGGCTGATGCTATTTCGGGTGCGGGTGGGAAAAAAGTCCCTCTTGAGGATTTCGAAAGGCTGAAAGTCATAATTGGTATCCGGGAAAAGGATTTTGAAGGAGGAGGGATAATCCAGATACACCGACAAGCGGATTTTTTCTCCGATTTTGACAGAATCCCGGTCAAAAAAGGCTTTGGGGCTCAGGCCGGAGCCGTTGCCTGCCATAAGCCGGATGCAGAAAAAAAAGAACAAAAGAGCAAAGCCCCGCTTCATACCAATGGCAAAGTAGGCAAAGGATGGGCAATAGAAAAAATAATACCCGAAACGCATCCCCGGACAAGCCTGTCCCTCAGGATAATTTACAGAATCAGCGAAAACTCCGATAAGGCCTGCATCAGGTCGGGTTTCTTTCTCCTGGATACCTCAAGCCGGGTTCCGTCCGACATCACAATGACCCCGGTTTGCCCTTTGTCGTACTCCTGCACATGCCGCAGGTTGATTAAGTGCGATTGGTGTATTCTGAAAAAATAATAATTGCCCAGCAATTTTTCGAACTCCAGCAGGGTGCGGCTGACCAGAATGGTTTTCTCATTCTTCAGAAAAATATGGGTGTAATTGTTCTGCGCCTCGCAGCGGATCAATTCGCTGATGGAGATAAATTCAAATCCATTGACGGTGGGCAAGGCAATTTTTTTATCGGCATTGCTGTAATTGATGTTGTAAATGAGGGCATCCAAATGCCGGTGCCGGTCACCTGTAGGATTTTTTTGAAGCAGCCGGCTCACGGAGCGTTTCAGTTCATCAGCCAGAATCGGCTTCATCAAGAAATCCAGTGCGGAGAAGTGGATGGCCTCCAGCGCATACTTTTCGTGGGCAGTGGTAAATACCACATCAAACTTTACCTCTCCCAGATTTTTGAGCAGATCAAATCCGGTTTCATTCCCCATTTCCACATCCAGAAATACCACATTCGGCCTGGATTCTCTGATCAGGAGTGCAGCTTCATGACCATTTCCGGCCATGCCCATCAACTCAATTTCGGGGCAATAATGTTCCAATTGCCTTGCCAGCACTTCACGGCCGTTTGGTTCGTCGTCTACAATAATGGCTCTCAGTTTCATCTTTGTATTCTTTTAATCAGGTTCATTCGGGTCTTCAAAGGGCAAAGTAAATTCAACACGGGTGCCGCAGGCTTTACCCGCAGGATCTTTCAAATCGGTGATGGAGAAAGAGTCCTCCCTGCCTTCATTCAGCAGTACGATTCGCTCCTGGGTAATGCTCAGACCCAGACCGGGGCGGGCAGGTTTTTTTGCTTTTTCGGCTTCCGGTGGTCTGCCTGTACCGTTGTCTTCCACACTAATTTTCAATTTTCCGTATCCCGTTTTCCTGATTTCAATCCGCAACCGGCCCCGGTATTGCAGGGGCATCAGGCCGTGGTGTATGGCATTTTCGGCCAAAGGTTGTATCAGCATCGGCGGAATCAGTAAATCCCCGGGAAGATTTTCGGTAACTATTTCAGAATCAAAACCATATTCCATGCGCATTTGCTCCAGTTGCAGATACAGGTTCAGGCTTTCCAATTCTTCTTCCAGAGGTATGCGGTTGTGCCGTGAATGTTCCAGAACTATGCGCATCAGTCTGGAAAAGCGGGCCAGATAATCAGAGGCTTTCAGGGCATCATTTTTCCAAATGAAATGGTCGATGGAATTCAGGGCGTTGAATAAAAAATGCGGATTCATCTGCGAGCGCAAAGCCTTCAGTTCTAACTCCAGCTTCTCCAGTTCGGCACGGGACTTTTCTTCCGACTTCCTTTTGGCAATGCCTATCTGCCAGCGAATGAAAGCATAGAGCAAGGCCAATGCGAAAAGAATACAAAGAAACAGAAACCATCCCGTTTGCCACCAATGGGGCAATTTTTCAATCCAGATGGTTTTTTCCGGGCTTTCGAGTCCGGCCTCGTTTTGTGCCCTGAATCGGAAGGCATGCAGGCCCGGGCGAAGTCCCGAAATGGTGATCAAGGCTGAAGGGCCGGCCATTACAGGCTCCGGATGTACGCCTTCCAGCTGGTAAATGCACCGGCTTTTGTCTTGTCCGAAAAAATTGAGATTGGCAATCTGAAGCGAAAAATAATCCAAACCGGCCGGAATAAGGATGCGTGATTTTTCATGGAGTGCTGAATCGCACATAAGCGTTTTTTCGCCTGAAAACATACCGGCAAGGGCCACCTGTGGCGCAGCAGGAAGCCGGATTTGGTCAGGATGAAAATACAGGATGGCCCGGTTTCCGGCAAAAGCCAGACGCCCATCACGAGACAAAACCGCCGATTGCCACCGCTGGGGAACGAGCAAACTACCCGACTGGAAACTTTTTATCCTGGTAATGTCCTGCGGTTTCTTTCCTGCGGTCTCTATCAACCAAAGTGCGGAACCTCCCAGCCAGAGATTGCCTTTCCAATCCGTTTGCATGGCCGGCAGGTTTTTTTCGTCCAGACCGGTTTGTTGGTTGAAGGAAGTCATCGCTGCAGGCTTGTTGAGCGGGGCATACAAAATGCCTCCGCCCTCCGTGCTCAGCCAAATGGTATTGCCGGTAAAAGCAATGCCCATCACAAAGCCATTGAAAATACCGCCTTTTTCCTGATTGGGTGCAATGATTTGGTACGCCTTTGAATCGGGATCAAAAATGACCAGGCCTCCGCCGTTGGTGCCAAGCCAGAGTTTGCCGTCCGGTCCTTCCCGTATCAGGTTGATTTGATTGAGTGCCGGAAGGGTAGGTCCGGGTCCTGCCTTCAGCGTAAAAACAGTGAAATTCTTTTTTTCTTCATCCCAAAGCGCAAGACCATGGAGAAAAGTTCCCACCCAAATCCTGCCCTTCCTGTCTTCGGTGATTTCGGCAGAAAACCGCAGCCTGCCCTTCATACCGGGCAGGGTATCCACCTTCAGCAGGGGTCCGCCGGGTTTATCCCTGCAATACAGGCCATGATCATGGCTGCCCACCCACAAGCGATTTTTTGAATCGGATAAAATCCCCCACAACCGGTTGGTGGCCAGGGTTCCGGGCTTTGAGGTGTCGCAAAGGGTTTTTTCAATCCGGTTATTTTCCGGATTTACCCGAATAAGGCCGCTCCAGCTGGAGGCATAAATTTGACCTTGGGCATCCCAGCAGATCTTTTGGGTATTTTCCAAACGCTCCGCAGGCGATGCATCCGGGGGTGTTTCCGAAAGGTGAAAGCCGGTTTCCTGCACAGGGGTATGGGCAAATCCCTCATTCCATGTACCTATCCACATTAGGCCGTTTCTGTCCGGCAGCAATGCAACAATGCGGTTTTCGGGCAAGCCTTGGGGCAGAAAAGACTCCGAAACCAAGCTTTCAATTTTCCTGGTATGCGGGTCATACACGGCAAGGCCGGCAGAGGTGCCCAACCAAAATTTGCCGTATGCATCGCGGCACATGGCCATAATGATGTTGGCGGGCAGTGCAGGCTCGGTCCGGGTATCTGCCAGTGTTGTAAAAACACCGCTGCGGAGGTTCAGGGCCATCAGGCCGTTGATGGTGGCCAAAGCCAAAATACTGTCGTTGAGTGGAATAATTTCCCAAATGGTGGTGAGGGGTACTCCGGGAATGCGGTGATAGCGCCGGGTTTCGGGAAAAAAACGGAACAGAACACCATTGGTGCCGCCCACCCAGAAACTGCCGTCTTTGCCCGGGCTGATGCAGCGCAAATCCAGTAATGCCTTTCTGTCGGCTTCCGGAAAGCGGATAGATCTGTAGCGTTTTTCTTTTTGCAGAAACTGAACCAATCCGCCGCTTTCGGTGGCAAGCCAAAGGTTTTCATTTCGGTCAAACAGGGCTTTGTGCACCCTTCCTGCAGCCGAGTTCCGGGGCAGAGGATAATTTTTAAAACGCCGGCTTGCAGGATCCAAACAGGAAAGCCCTCCGCCAAAGGTGCACAACCACAGGTTTCCGCTGCGGTCTTCCAGAATAGAGCGAATGTGGTGGTTGGCCAGGCTCCCGGGATTTCCGGGTTCGTGACTGAAGCGGAGGTAGTTTTGGCCATCGAAGCGGCACAACCCGCTGCGGGTTCCCAGCCATATAAATCCAGCCTTGTCCTGATAAATGGCCCTGACAAAAGGACTCGGAAGTTTGGCCGGGTCGAACCTATGAAACAAGCGGGCGCAGGCTGGTTCCGTTAGGAAAAGCGACAGCAGTGCAAGGAAAATGAGTCGGAGATGCTTCAGGGAAAGCAGATTTTATTCAAAGGCCCAATTAGCTCAAATTTTTGAATTTGAATTGAAAAGTTTGTTTAATTATAGGTTACACAGGATTAGGCGAGGGAGAAAAGAGCAATGTTAAAAAATAAATTCTTGGCTAAACAGGCCAAATTCTAAATAGAACCTTCCGAATTCTAATTGTGACTTGCAGAATGTTGAAACTTTGCCTTGATTGTCCAAATTTTTCAATCATAGCCTGCCATAAATCCAATAATGCAGTTTTATCCGGTCCAATCTTCGGTAGTTCCTCAGGCAGTTGAATTTTGAAGCATTGCGCCATGGGGGAAAACACAAAACATGAAATCTACTGCCGGGTCCTGTTCGAAAAGCAATTAGGAGAACCATGCCACTGAAATTTTCAAATCAAATTAACAAAACAGGCTGTGAGAAAAGCCACAAAATCAATAGTTTAATAAAAATACAACCGGGAGAATGAAAAAAAAATGGCCTTTGCCTTTTGGCATGAAAACAAAACATCTGGCTCTGTTGGTAGCAGGCATAATGTGGACGGGTTTGACAATAGCCCAGGAATCTGTGAATGTATCCGGAGGCAATGCCACAGGAAGCGGAGGATCCGCTGCGTATAGTATAGGTCAGGTTGTTTATACCACTCATTCGGGCAGTACAGGTACGGTGGCCCAGGGTGTACAGCATGCTTATGAAATTTTTATTCTCGGAACAAAAGAAACGGCACTGAATATTTCTCTCACTGCTTTCCCCAACCCCGCGACAGATAACTTAACCATTACAGTCAGCGAATTCAAAAACGAAAAGTTATGGTATCAGCTTTTTGATGCCCTCGGCAAATCCGCAGGCCGGGGAGAAATATCCGGACAACAAACAACACTGGCCCTTCAGCATTTGCCCATGGCCACTTATTTTTTAGACATCCACAATCAGGAAAACAAAAAAATCCAATCCTTCAAAATCATCAAGAATTAAGAAAACATGAAAAAATTTATCTTGGTCAGTGCAGCAATTTTAATGGCTGCAAATGCCTTTGCTCAGGCACCCAATAAAATGAGTTTTCAGGCTGTAATCCGGAATTCGGGCAACCAGCTGCTTCAGAATCAGACCGTTGGAATGCGTGTCAGCATTCTTCAGGGTTCAGAAACAGGCACAGCAGTGTATGTGGAAAGACATACGCCACAAACCAATGTCAATGGCCTCGCTTCACTGGAAATCGGTGGCGGAACCATCATTTCGGGAACATTTTCCGGAGTAAACTGGGGTACAGGACCTTTCTTTATCAAAACAGAAACTGATCCGGCCGGAGGTACAGATTATACCATTACAGGGGTTTCTCCGTTGTTGAGTGTGCCTTTTGCTTTGTTTGCTGCCAACTCACCTCCCGGTCCGCAGGGCGTTCCGGGGCCAAGCGGTGCCACAGGTCCGCAAGGACCCGCCGG
>CANHCT010000095.1 GCA_947459175.1 Hymenobacteraceae bacterium | reverse complement strand
TGCCCCAGATGGTGAGCCTCTTCAACGGAATGGGCGGGGCTTGTGCCGCAGCCATTTCGCTGGTGGAGTTCGGGCACCTCTCGCCAGATAGTTCTCCGGGAATGGTCTTTGTGATCATCGCCGGCCTCATCATCGGCTCGGTTTCTTGTTCGGGGAGCATTATTGCCTATGCCAAGCTGCAGGAAATTATGAAAAGCAATTTCCGCCTGCCCGGTCATAACCTGCTCACCGCTGTGATGCTGATCGGACTTTTTGGTTTTGGAATTTACCTCAATACGGGCCATCTGAATCCGGCTTTGTTCTACCTGCTTTTTGCTTTTTCCCTGGCCTACGGGATCTTGTTTGTGGTGCCCATCGGAGGGGCCGATATGCCGGTGGTCATTTCCCTTTTGAATTCATTTACCGGTGTAGCGGCTGCTTTTGGCGGATTTTTGTACGACAATCAGGTGATGCTTACGGGGGGTATTCTGGTGGGTTCAGCGGGAACCCTCCTCACCATCCTGATGTGCAATGCCATGAACCGCTCGCTTACCAATGTACTTTTCGGGGCTTTTGGCGCTTCGGCAGCGAAGGCTTCTTCAGGAGAAAAAACAGAAATTACAGTCCGGCCGACCAATGCTTCGGATGTGGCCATCCTGATGCATTATGCCCAAAAGGTCATCATTGTTCCCGGCTATGGTTTGGCAGTGGCTCAGGCCCAGCATGTTATCCATGAGATGGAAATGCTGCTCGAGAAAAACGGGGTTACAGTAAAATATGCCATTCACCCGGTTGCCGGCCGCATGCCCGGACACATGAATGTGCTGCTGGCCGAATCCAATGTGGCCTACGACAAGCTGGTGGAGATGGAGGAAATCAACGAAGAATTTGCCTCTGCCGACCTCGTGTATGTGGTGGGTGCCAACGATGTAGTGAACCCAGCTGCACGCCACGATCCGTCCAGTCCCATCTATGGCATGCCCATTCTGGATGTGGACAAGGCCAAAACGGTGGTGGTGAGCAAGCGGAGTATGGCGGCAGGCTATGCCGGCATTGAAAATGAACTTTTCGGATATCCCAATTGCCTTATGCTTTTCGGTGATGCCAAAAAATCCCTTACCGAAATTGTAGCAGAACTGAAAGCGCTCTAAAGCATTTCAGGGTTTATAAAAGGCCTCATAGACAGCCTGTTGATACCGGTTCCCCGAAACCGGATCTTCTTTGGGTATGCCACTTTGGTACCGGTAAAATCCATTGCCCATTCGGAAAGCAAAATAGACAAACTCAGGCTCCGGACGGGAAAGGAGATTCCTTGAGAATCGGAATTCTTTCGATTGCAAACCCAACTGTGCCAGAAGGGTAGCGGCAAAATCGGTTTGTGAACCGGGCACGGTAAAATTTGTTTGTGCTGAGTCTTTCAGCGCTCCCCCGGTCCAGAGCATCGGAATTTTAAATTTCATAGGGTCATTGTCGGGTGAGGGACCGGGAAATGAATGTCCGTGGTCGGCTACAATCACCACAAGGGTATTGTTCCACCAGGTTGTTTTTTTTGCTTCAGCAAGCCATTTGCCGAGGCAGGCATCTGTGTAGCGGTGTGCCCGGCACAGCAGGGAATCCACCGGCAGATTTCCCGGTGGGGGCGAATGGGGAAATTCAAAAGGCTCGTGGCTGCTCAGGGTAAACAGGGTGTGAAAAAAAGGAGCTGTTTCTTTGCCCGCCATTTCCAGTTGCTTTTCAAAGAGATACTGATCATGAACGCCCCATTTGGAGGGAAAGGGATTGTCGGAAAAATCATCTTTCCCAATAAGGCGGTCAAATCCCGCTTCCATCATAAAGCCCTTGATATTGGAAAACTCCAAATCGCCTCCGTACAGAAAGGCAGAGAGGTATCCTTCTTTTTTCAACAAACGCGGTAAAAAAGGAAGCCGGATCACCTGATTGGGCTGGGCCATTATGCTGAGCCTCCCCACAGCCGGAACTCCGCTCATCAGCGATGCCAAGCCTTTATCCGACCGGTCGCCGGTAGCAAAATAGTTTTCAAACCGAAGGCTTTCCCGGCTCTGCTTGTCCAGGTTGGGTGTAGAAGGAAATTTTCCGCCAAAACTACCTGCCACTTTGCTGCTCAGACTTTCCCATACCAGTACCACAATATTGGGCCGCTTCATATTGAGGACGGAAATGGTGTTCCCTGCTTTGGCATGGGTGTAGAGTTTGGCGATGAGGCTGTCGGTTTCCGACCGCGGGCCAAGAATATAAACCTTGTCCAGATTGCGGTCGTTTCCGCTTTCGATTACCGAATGAAAAAATACCCATGCAGCATTTTCAGCAGAAAAATTCAGATTTCGGGAGGAGGAAAAGTAGACCGTGCTCTGGTTCATCGGGGTAAGCTGCAGCCCTCCCCGAATGGGCAGAATCAAACACGAAAGCAGCAGCAAGGCTGTAAAAGCCTGAAAACCAAATTTTTCATTGGGTAATTGACGAATTTTTTCCTTCGTTATTCCTGACCAGAACATGGCCGAGACCACATAGCTGAGACCGGCAACCGTAAACAAAATTCGGAAAGGCGAGGATCCGGCTGAAGCGAGGGCTTCCTTTGGATAGGCCAGAAAAGGCAGTATGGCTGCATCGATCCGGTGGCCCCAGTTTTTGAAAATTTCCAGATCGGCGGTTTGCAACACCGAAAAGGCAAAAACCAGCAGCAGTTGGTACCAGCCCAGTATTCGGATAAAAAGATTGCCCGGCAAAACAGGCCTCAGTCCCCACAGTAACAGCGGTACCACCAAAAGGTAAGAGGCCATGGAAAGGTCCATCCGGGCACCAAACCAAAAGCTGCTCAGCCAGTCAGAAAGGGGATAATTTTTATAAATTCCTTTGTGATAAACCAAAAACGCCAGTCTGGAAACGGCAAAAAATACCATCCAGAAAAAGTACAGCCATGCCAGATAGACCAGCGTTTTTTTGAAGGAACCGAACAAAGCCTGAATCAGAATTAACCTCAGTTTGACATTCGGGCATCGGCCACACCAATGCTCACCATGTTGACAATTTCCCGGACCGAGCTACCCAGTTGCAAGATATGGACAGGTTTTCGCATTCCCATCAGCACCGGGCCAATGGCCTCTGAACCACCCAATTCCTGCATGATTTTGTAGGCAATATTGCCGGAGGCAAGGTTCGGGAAAATCAGGGTATTGGCTCCTTTTTCGGCCAGTTCGCTGAAAGGATAGTGCTCTTTCAGCAGTTCCGGATTCAGGGCAATATTGGCTTGGATTTCACCATCCAGAATGAGTTCAGGCCACTTAAGTTTGGCCTTCTTCACAGCTTCCTGTACTTTAGACGGTTCGGGGCCTTTGTTGCTACCGAAGTTGGAATAGGAGAGGAGGGCAATGCGGGGTTCTTCTCCGAAAAATCGTACCCTGTCGGCAGTAAGACCAATAATTTCTACCAGGTCATCTGCTGAGGGATCCACATTTACGGTGGTGTCGGCCAGAAAGTACATGTCCTTGCGGGTGTTCATGATGTACATGCCGGCCACTTTCGATACGCCGTCGGCCACCCCGATGATGCGCAGTGCCGGGCGGATGGTCTGGGCATAATCTTTGGTCAGACCTGAAATGAGGACATCCCCTGTTCCTTCGCTCAGCATAGCCGCACCGAAATAGTTGCGGTCGTTCATCAGTTTCAGGGCATCGTATTTGGTCATGCCCTTGCGCAGACTCTTCTGGTACAGCAATTCGGCATACCGCTCTTTCATTTCTTCTTCCAGCCGCGGATCTACAATAGAAGAGGTGCTCAAATCCAGGCTGTGCTCCGCAATCATTTGTTCAATCCTGGTTTTGTTGCCGAGCAGGATGGGTGTACCGATTTTTTCGTCTTGTATAATCTGGGCTGCTTTCAGGATTTTGTAGTGATCGGCCTCAGCAAAAATCACCCGCTTGGGCGAAGATTTTGCCCGGTTGATGACCTTGGTCATCAGTTTCTGACCCATCCCCACGCGGTGAAGCAATTCGGTTTCGTACTGATCCCAGTTGGTAATGTGGTATTTGGCAACGCCTGAATCCATGGCCGCTTTGGCCACTGCCATAGAAACACGGGTTATCAACCTGGGGTCCAGGGGTTTGGGAATCAGATATTCACGACCAAAACCCAGGTTTTTATTGCTGTAAGCTTTGTATACCGTATCGGGAACAGGCTCTTTGGCCAGCGCCGCCAGCGCCCGGGTGGCGGCCATTTTCATTTCTTCGTTGATGGCCGTAGCCCTTACATCCAGGGCACCCCGGAAGATGTAGGGAAAACCCAGCACATTGTTTACCTGATTGGGAAAATCCGAGCGGCCTGTTGCCATGATGACATCGTTTCGGGTGGCCATGGCCAGGTCATAATCAATTTCCGGTGTAGGATTGGCCAGAGCAAACACAATCGGATTGGTGGCCATCTTCAGCAGATGTTCCGGCTTGAGCACATTCGCAACCGAAAGTCCCAGAAACACATCGGCTCCGGAAATGGCATCGTCCAGATCCTTCAGATTCTTGTCGGTTCCAAAAGGATATTTCGGGTCGGAGGGGTCCAGGTTTTCCTTTTTCACCACTCCCGCCCGGTCAATCATCACAATATTTTTCGGGTCCATGCCCAGGCTGATGTAAAAATTGGTGCAGGCAATGGCCGCTGTTCCGGCACCCATCACCACCATATACACCTCTTCTATCTTTTTTTCTGTCAGTTCCAGGGCGCTGATCAAGGCCGCAGCCGAAATGATGGCCGTTCCGTGCTGGTCATCGTGCATCAGGGGAATCTTGCACAGGCGCTTCAGTTCCTGCTCGATGCGGAAACTTTCGGGTGCCTTGATGTCTTCCAGGTTGATTCCCCCGAAGGTAGGCTCCAGGTTTTTGACAATGTTGATGAATTCGTCCGGATCCTGGGTATCAATTTCAATATCGAAGCAATCAATGCCGGCAAATTTTTTGAAAAGTACCCCTTTCCCTTCCATCACCGGTTTGGAGGCCAGTGCCCCGATATTGCCCAGACCGAGAACGGCGGTTCCGTTGGAAATTACCCCTACCAGGTTTCCTTTGGCGGTATATTTGAAAACATCTTCCGGGTTTTCTTTGATTTCCAGACATGGCTCGGCAACACCGGGCGAATAGGCCAGGGCCAGATCCCGCTGCGTGGTAAGGGGTTTGGTTGGGGTAACTTCAATTTTTCCTGCAGGTGCAAATGCGTGATAGCGCAGTGCATCTTCCTTTCGGATTTTGCTTTGAGACATATGTGTAGGTTTCGTTTTTTGGAAGGGACAAAGATTATACCGCCTTTTGGACTACAAAAATCATTCTTTCGGATTTTTCGGGGTCGAAGGCCTCCAAGCGGTAGTTGCCGAATAAAGCCAGAACCTGAAATCCTGTTTTGTGGAAATACGATTCAAAATCAGACCGGGTAAGGGCCTGTACCCTTTCTTCAAACTGAAAATCCTGCCCCCGGTCGCTGAATTGTATTTTTTTTGATATCACCTTGTCAGCCAGGTTTTTACTGATGTGGAAAAGGATGTTTCCCCGCTCAATTTCCTGATAGGGAAGCAGATTGGCCAAGGCTTTTTCTGCATTCATAAAATCAATTACCAGCCTGCCCTTTCGTTTCAGAGATATGGATATGGATTGCAGGGTTTTCAGATTTTCCTCTTCTTTTTCGAAATACCCGAAAGAAGTAAACAGGTTAAAAACGAGTTCAAATTCTCCCTCGCCCTGGGGCTCCCGCATGTCTCCGGTTTTAAAGTGAAGGTGATCGTTTTCAAGGGCTTTGGCCATGTCTATGGAATTGGGCGAAAGGTCGGTACCCAGCACATTAAGCCCCGCGTTGGCCAGGACCAGGCTGTGCCTTCCCTTGCCGCAGGCCAGATCCAGCACACGACAGCCCGGCTCCGGCTTCAGATATTCCAGTAAATTTTTTATAAAGGTTTCTGCCTCAGCCTGATCGCGGTTGCTGTAGAGAAGATGGTAATAGTCGGAATCGAACCAGGTTTCGAACCAGGGTCCGGTTTGTTCTGTCATGTCAGTTAAAAAAATGGTAATACGAAACCACAATGAGATAATTGACCGGAGCGGCCAGAAAAAAACCGTCGAAACGGTCCAGAATGCCGCCATGGCCGGGGAGCAGATTGCCCGAGTCTTTCAGGTCCAGGCTTCTTTTCAAAGTGGATTCGGCCAGGTCGCCCAGGGTACCGAAAATGGTGGTGCTGGCAGCCAGAATGAGCCATAGCGTAATGGGATAATGCCCTGCCAGGTTCCAGAATCCGTATGCCGTTAGCATGGAAAGTACCAGGCCACCGGCCAAGCCCTCCCATGATTTTTTGGGTGATACTTTTTCAAACAATTTGGTTTTGCCCCACTTGCGCCCCGCAAAATAAGCACCGGAGTCAGCGGCCCAGAGCAGGGCAAACAAGCCCAGTACCACCAGCCGGAGGTCCTGAAAATCACCGATCGCCATTAAACTCATGCATATCCAGCAGGGAATGAGGTAAATCCATCCCATGGCCATCCAGGACAGTTTTTCAAATGGCTTTTCCCATTGGGCCAGCACCATCCAAACCAACATGAACAACCACAAAATGACAAAAAGAAAAAATCCCTGAAAATTGAGATCGCTGATTCCCTCCAAAACCGACCATGCCAGCACCATTCCGGCAAGGGCCGCGGTTTCCTTCAGCCCCTTTGGCATGCCATAGGGCGAAAGACCGTAAAATTCGAACAACGATAAGCCCAGAATGAGCCCGAAAAGAATCATATATCCCATGAAACCCAGATAAATAAGACCTGCAAAAAGGCCGATGCCCAGAAAGCCAACAATGATTCTCTGCCATAGATTGCTGAGATGAGAAAGGGGGTTTTTCATGATTTATCGTACTCTTTTTCAGGGGAATAAGCTGAAATTTCTGAGCGTATGGCTTTTGCATTATCCCGGAGTTTCAGGGCAAGGGTGAGGCAAAAGCCTGCAGCCGTGGCGCTGATAAACCAAGGCAAAATTTGGGTGTTTTCTATGTCTACCGGGCTGATTTTTCTGGTGTACAAAACCATAGCCGCAAGGGTGATGAAATTGTTGAGTGTATGTGCGAATACAGGTACCCAGATTCGGCCCGTCCAAAAATAATAATACCCAAAGAGCGCACCCAGCACCATTCTGGGAATCAGGCCAAAAAACTGAACATGGATGGCGGAAAATATAAAGGCGGTAATCCAGATGCCGGCATGGAAATTCCCGAAAATGGCAATGAGCCTGGGCTGCAGTAGCTTGCGGAAAAAGAATTCCTCGGTGAGACCGGCTATGAAGGAAATCACAATAAAACCAAGGACCATCTCCGAAATACTCTGAAAATCAACCAGAAACAGGGTCAAATCCCGGAGTTCGTCTTCTTTTTGAATGGCCATTTGTTCCAGTTCTTTTAAAAAAGAGGGAAAATGAATCGATTCGTTCCAAAGAGACAGCCAGGCATTGACGGGCATCATCAAAACGGCCAGCACAATGACCAATCCCAAAACGGACTTCTTTATCGGTATGGCAGGGGTTTCAAATTCGTTTGGCCGCCTGAAAAACAGCATCAACCCCGGAAAAAGCATAAAAGAGCCCAGGGCAAGACAAGACTGAAGAATAAGCAGGGCTGTCCGGGCTTTCGGGGTGCTGACATAGCTGTTCATCAGAAATGGAATATCTGAAATCGGAATGCTGCAAACCGCTGCGGCCAAAACAGTGCCGAGGTAAGAAAACAACACCCCGCCCAACGCTGCCAATCCCACCACAATCAACAAATCGGATATGGCCCTGATCCGGAGCGGATTTACATTTTGCATGGCGGCAAAAATACGGGCTTTTCCCGGCCTATCCGAAAAAATACCCCGGCGCCGGAATCGACCTTTTAATTTGTACCCGCATTCATTTGCCCCGCCCGACAAAGCAACCCATATTTGCAAACTTTTTTATCTGTCTGATATCGCTCGGTTTCTGATGACGGAAAATCCCGTAACCATACATACCAAAGTTTGCATCATCGGGGCGGGCCCTGCCGGAATTTCAGCCAGCATCGCCCTTTCAGGTCTGGCTACAGATCACCTTATCGTAGATGCTTCCACATTCCCCCGGCACAAGCCCTGCGGCGACATCATGCCCTCGCAGGTGATCCGCGAACTGAACGCCCTCGACCCCGAAATTTTTGCCCGTCTCAACCGCGAAAACCGCATCAATCCCATTTGGCATACGCTCACCTATCCGCCCAACGGCAAGCCCATTCACATTGATTATCTGCCCTTTAACGGCCAGGAAGGGGTGGCAGGATGCTTCTCGGTTTCACGCCATGAATTTGATCAGATTCTGATAGAGCGCATGCTGGAAAGTCCGCATGTGAGATTTGAGCAGGGTTGCCGGATCACCGGAATCGAGCAAAAGCCGGAGGCCATCCTGCTGAAAACCGAAGACAATCGGACCATTGCCGCAGAGGTTTTGATTGTGGCCACAGGCTCAAACAATTCCGTGCTGAAATTTCTGGGTATCGGGCAACCCAAAACCGACTGCGCCATCGGCATACGGGGTCATTTCAGGGGATTGGGCGTAAAGCCCTCGGTTACAGAGTTGTTTTTGGATTCGGAGCTGATGCCGGGCGGATTTTATATCACCCCCTTGCCCGGTGGATTGTACAATGTAAATCTGGTGTTGTCGCTGGAAAAGGTAAAGAAGGAAAACCTGAACCTCCGCGAAGTTTTTGAGGACTTTGTGCAAAAACACCCGATTCTGAAAACCCGATTTGAAAAAGCGGAGCGCATCGGAAATTTTGAAGGTTCCATGCTCTTCCTCGGCATTCACAAAAAGCCGATTTCCGGCCACAGATATATGGTGGCAGGAGACTCAGCCGGTCTGATTGAAATCATGTCGGGCAACGGCATCCCCCAAGCCATACTGAGTGGTAAAATGGCCGCCAGGCAGGCAGCCGAGGCCCTCAGCACGGGTGATTTCAGTTTTTCGCAGTTTGCTTTGTATGAGGAAGGCTTGTTCAGCCGGATAGGAAAAAATTATACGGCAGGGCGTTTTTTCTATCCTGCCCTGCACAAAAAATGGATCAGCCGTTCCATACTCGGCTTTCTGAATTACCTGGCACGCAGGCCCAAAACCAACGACCTGCTCCGGGATTTGCTGTATGAAAAGCAGCCCGGAAAGTTGCTCCGCAAACCTTCTTTTTACTACAAACTGCTGCTGGGCTGAAAGGGGTGGGGAAGGAGGACAGCAAGCCTGCTTTTTTTCCCTTTTTCGGGGCTGGGTGACTCAGCGTCCTTATTTCAGCAAACCTTAGATCCGTCAAAGTCAAGGCAGGAGGATGCACTGATTAAAAAAATCCTGCCCACAACTAAAGGCAAAGGTTCTATGGCCAAACACCCGAAAGACGGCAAAATTTTTACCTGACCGACAGATGAACCAAAGGATTTTGAGCATCAGCCCTATCAGCATTTTACTTTGCCAATTGGGGGATAGTTTTTCAATATTGGGATGTTTATTTTTGAAGAATGAACCGGGAGATAGGGATAAAGGCAACCATCGACCATCTGAACAGGTTTCCCGCTCAGAAACGCAAAGAGGTTTCAGAATTTGCAGAATTTTTGCTCTTCCGACTTGAAAATCAATTGACTACCGAAGGAATACAAAAATTGGTTTCAGATTCTAAGGTGTTTCAATTTTTGGAAGAGGAGGAAGACCTGAATAAAATTAAGTGATTATGAGAGAATATTTGATTCTGCTTCTCCTGTTTGTGAGCCTTTCGGCCCGGGCCCAAAAGGTATTTTCGGTGCCCTATGAATCTCAGGCCGATGTAAAGGTTTTTGTGGTAAAATATGAAAGCCAGGCCGATCTGAAGGTATTTAAAGTGCCTTATGAATCGCAGTCGGAGGGCAACGATGGCAAGTGGTTTTTTACCTCTTACCCCTCACAGGCAAAAAGGAAAATTTTCTTCGTGCCCTACGAAAGCCGTGCCGATCTGAAAATCTTTTTTGTTAACTACCCTTCGCAGGCCGGTTGGCGGAGGAGGGAAAAATGCCATAAAATGGAATGAGGAAGCCAATCATGTACCCATTGCTCGTTTAATTTGTTTTTTTATTGTTTAAAAATCAATTCATTTAGAAAAAATAAAAATGGGCGTTGGCCCGACAAAACAGCTTGTTCAATCATGAAAAAATTATATGTGAGCGTTTTATGGTTATTGATGGGTGCGGGTACTGCCCTGGCCCAATGCAATGGATTCATATTCAAAATAAAAGAGGGCAAACTTGCCAAACACGATAATAACGGAAATTACCGGGGTTCCATTACAAATGATGTCTCAGATTTCGATTGCAATCCGGAATATGTATTTGTGGTGAAAACCAATGGAAAACTGATGAAGTATGACTTCAATGGCAACTACAGAGGCTCTGTTACGGGAGATGTAAGCAGGGTCAGGGTGTCGGGCGAAATGCTGATCGTTACCAAGACCAATGGCAAAACTTGTAAATATGACTTCAACGGCAATTACAGGGGCTCAATATGATTATTGCCCGGCAAAAATTTGTCCTATGTTGTTGTAAAAGAGAATCTTAAAATTGTCCATGGTAAGAATTGTCCGGCGCCGGGTAACCTCTGCCGAACGGGGGCTTTCT
>CANHCT010000094.1 GCA_947459175.1 Hymenobacteraceae bacterium | reverse complement strand
TTGCACCATCTGGCCAACCGTTTGCCCCGAAAAGACGACACCGTTTTATTTATCGGTTTTCAGGTAGAAGGGTCCCGGGGCCGTGATTTGCTGGACGGCAAGCCCGAAATCAAAATTTTTGGGGAATACTTTCCCGTGTACTGCCATGTGGATCAGGTAGAAGGCTTTTCGGCCCACGCCGACCGCGATGAGCTGCACAAATGGCTGCGGGGTTTTACTTCCGGCCCCAAAATGACCTTTGTGGTGCATGGTGAAATTGCGGCTGCAGTAGCCATGCAGGATTTTATCAGGCACGAATTGGGCTGGAATGCCATGATACCCGAATACCTGGAAAGCTACAAGTTATTTACCGGTATTTGAGTGGATAAGGGGCGATGCAGAATAGTTTGGGAATTTAGGATTTCTTAAGAATTATTTATGATTTAAAATCAGGTCATCGCTTATCCCAAACCCTGCCTTTCCAGGGGATTTGCCTGCTCAGGTGGTAGGCCAGCAGGCAGGTAATGTAAAACGGCCACCAAATAACTTGATAAACAGGCAGATAGGGCAGAAGATGAAATTGCCTTACCCGGCTCAGCATCCATCCTTCATACAACAACTTGAGTCCGAAAAGTCCCCAGGCGGTTTGCCAAACAGGTTCCGGAAAAAGGAATCCTGAACTAAAAATGAGGGGGTAAAGCAGCAGTTGAATGTAAAAAATCCACCGTTGCGACAAGGGCAGTTGCATAAATCCCACCATCCAACGGATGTGCTGCTGCAGCCATTCGCTCCAGCTGTGTTCGGGCTCCGAAATCCCCAGAACGGAGAAATCGTAGTGGTGAATCATGCGGTATCCTTTGAGGCGGGCATGCCGAAACAACTCAAAATCTTCCGTAATGGAAAAAGGCAATTCCAGATAACCGCCTGTGGCCCAATAGGCTTTTTGGGAAATGCCCATATTGTTGCCCATGGCCGTATAGGTAATGTCCAGCCGGCTGAGCCAGGAAAAAGTAGCCTGAGGCAGCAGCCAGTCGATTGCCTGAAGGGCCGAAAAAAAGGTCCGGCCATTGGTGCAGGTGGTACCGTTAATCAGGTCGGCCCGCATGGTTTGCATGGCCTGTACCATGGAGCCAATCCAGTTGGGCGGCATACACATATCTGCATCGCAGAAAAGGTAAATCTCGCCCGCCGATTCCTGAGCCAGAAGACCCATTGCCAATGCCTTGCCTCTTGTTTGGAATGTGGTACGGGTGGGAACACGGAGGGCATGGAAATGCAGGTATTGGGCAGAAAATTCTGCGGCAATCCGGAATGTGCTGTCTTGGGAACCGTCGTCGGCAATGCGCACCTCCCATTGGCCGGCGTAGTCTTGGGCAACCAGATGTTGCAGACAGGCATGAAGATTTTTTTCTTCATTCCGGGCTGCCACCCAGACCGAAACCGCGGGCAGGTGTCGCAAGTCATTTAATTCCTCCATTTTTGCCCTTTCATTCTTCATTGCCTTTGGTTGCCAGCCGACTTTTCCCTGCAAATCTACAATGGTTCCTCCGACCCATCCTTTGTCTTTTTGCAGGATATGCCCTTTGCCGCATCCTTTTCATTGCTTTTTATCCGCATCTGTTTTCTCCGCTTGATTTGGCCGATTGGCTCCGGTTTTGGTGGATGTCGCTGCGCTATGATGCCTCGGCTATTTTCAGTATCAATCTGATTTTCATAGTTTTATTGTTGCTTCCTTTTCCCAAAGGACGGTATTTTTTTACTTCGGTCAAGGTATTTTTTGTAGGGGTCAACTGGCTTTTTCTTGCCCTCAATCTGGCCGATATTCCCTATTTTGAATTCAATACCCGCAGGACCAGCTACGATGTTCTGGCCTTCCTTTTGGAGGACATCGGCAGGCAGCTTCCCCAGCTGTTGCTCAATTTCTGGCCCTGGACCCTGGTCGGTATAGCCGGAATATGGCCCCTGTGGAAATCATTTTCCCCCAATCCCGCAAAGGAAAAGCCTGCCTTTTTTCAAAGTATTTTGGTCCTTGTATTCTGGGCAGCCCTTTCCATAGGGCTTATTCGCAATTCGTTTACTCTCAAGCCCTTGCTGCCGGGAGAGGCTTTTCTCACCGACCATCCGCCCGCCGGAAGCGGCATCCTCAACACCCCTTTTGTAATTTTTAAAACCACCGAAGAGGTCTCTCTTCCTGAGCAAAAATGGCTCCCTGACCAGGAGGTTTTGCAGATTGTCCGGCCCCGGACAAGGCATGCATCGTCCGGTTTGCTCAAGGGACACCATGTGGTCACTGTCATTTTGGAAAGTTTTTCTACGGAATACACCGGCCTGAAAGGAAACCCGGTTTCCTACTCACCCTTTTTCGATTCGCTGGCCTTGGCAGGGCTTTGGTTTCCCCATCATTTTGCCAGCGGCCGCACCTCCCGCGATGCAGTGCCCTCAGTATTGGGCTCCATACCCTCCTGGATGCCCGAAACTTTTGCCCATTCCAAATACATTTCCACCAAAATCGAAGGCCTTGGCACCAGCCTGAAAAAGCAGGGGTACAAAACCATGTTTTTTCACGGAGGAAAAAACGGCACCATGTCTTTTGATATTGCCAGCCGCATCACCGGATTCGACCAATATTTCGGACTGAATGAATATCCCGGACCGCCGGAAGACAACGATGGCCATTGGGGCATCTTCGACGGCCCCATGCTGAAGTTTATGGCCGACAAGTCGGGGGAGGTGTCCGGTCCCTTTGCCTCCTGCATTTTTACCCTCAGTTCTCATCAGCCCTACACCATTCCCGGCCCTCTGAAAGGGAAATTTCCGAAAGGTCCGCTCGAAATCCACGAAGCCATTGGCTATACCGACTATGCCCTGAGGCAATTTTTCGATTATGCCAAACGGCAACCCTGGTACAATAAAACCCTTTTTGTAATCACGGCCGACCATACCCAGCTCAACCACGACCCCCGCTATGCAGATCTCAGAGGCAGGTTTGATGTGCCCCTTGTCTTTTTTTCACCCTCGCAAAAGCTTGTAGCCGATACGGCCACATTTGTGAAGCATATTGACATCAGGCCCTCGGTTCTGGATTTGCTTGGCATAGATCCGGCAGAAGACAATCCTCTGGGCTCCAGTGTATTTAATAAAGAAAAGGCCCATTGGCCTATGGTGTTTCAGGACGATGTGTACACCCTGTTTCATCCGGCGGGCAGCTTGTCATGGCGGGGAATTTCGAAAGACAGCGACTGGATTTGGCAGCCGCTGAGCGGAGCCACCGAGCCTTCAGGACTCCGGCCGGAGATGATGGCCCAACTGCAGTATTACCGGCAGGGCCTGATCGGTAACCGGCTCTTTCGGCCATGAGAAAAGCCGGAACCTCCGCCTGAATGGAAGTTGCTGATTGGGTTTGAGAACCCATATTCTGTTTACATGATGGATTTTGGGTTTTTATCCTAATTCTCAGCCACCATATCCCTTTATTTACCCTTCGAATATTTTAGTCTGAATATCAGATTTTTACAGGAAAATTCAGCTACTTGCAGATGACCTTTTAAAAGGATTAAAAAATTAAATAAAAAATTATTAATCAGTTCTTGCAGCATTCATTTTGGTGTTTACTTTTGCAGCAAAAGAAAAAACATATGAAAAAAATAATTCTCATCCTTGCCGCTGTTGCCGGCATAACATTCTCTCAGAATTCATTTGCATCTTACTATGCTGATGAAACTTCCATCGATCTTCAACTTGCTGTCGCAGAAGATGTTTCTATTTCTGCTTTCCAGGAAGCCACAGCCATGCTGTCCGCTCCTCAGGCAGTAGCCGGCGACAAAACCGTTGGAGGCTTTCTTATCCGTGCTTACTTCTGCGGTGGATTTGCTTTGCACCGTTACTACATGGGAACAGGTGGAAAAGCACTTTTCTGGTATTATTTCTGTATCCCTGTAGTTGGAGGCTTTACCGCATTCGTAGATTTCTGGTATGTGGTATTCAAAGGCAAAGAAGGCTTGAACCAGTATGCCGACAATTCCAAGTTTTGGGTTTGGAACTAATCAACAAATGTTATCAAACAAAAAAGGCACCTTTAGGGTGCCTTTTTTGTTTTCATCAGGTCGAGGACAAGGGTTTTACCGGCTTCATTAAATTCACGGCTCTTTTCATAGTTCCATTTTCGGGCATGGAATGAAGACCGGTTGATGCCACCGGTATAAAACTTTTGAAAAATGGAAATGCTTACAAATGCCGAGGTAAAATAATATCCGTAGAAAATTCCAACACCTGTAAGCCCCAGGCCCAGGGTTTGAAGGGCAACATTCCAAAAACCTTCGGAAATATTACCGGCATACAAATACCCCAGACCGGGTAAGAAAGCACTCAGCATTCTGGCTTTCTCGGGATTCTTCAATCGGGGAATTTTGTTTTTTGCATATTGAATTTCAATTGATTGCCTCCATTTCTTTTTTTCTTCTTCAGAAAGAGAAAGCCGGTCGAGGTAATGAAGCAATACGGCTCCGGCCTCTGTCCATCTTTGTTGCTCATTTAATACCAGGGCTTGAAAAGGAAGCAGGTGCAGGGTCAGGCTGCTGTCTTCAGTGAGCGCCAATGCCTGCAAAAGATGGGATTCGGCCAATGGAAAATCGCTTCCCAGATAAGCAGCCAGGGCAGATTTTTGCCTTGCCATTACCGAAAGCGTATCTCCAAGTTCCGGGTAGGGCATCCTGCCCAGTACCCTTGATGCATCGGAATAGGCTTCGCGGGCCAGATAGCAGTCGGATTTCTTCATCAGTGCAAGTGCTTGAATGCGAGGGTTTTCGGAGAAAAAAAATCCCCTTTCAAAATAGATTCCTGCCTCCTTGTATTGCCCTTCGGCAAACAGACGGTCACCTTCACGCAGCCATTGATTTACCCGAAGGCTGTCATTGCCGAAACAAACGGTGCATAGGAACCTGCACATTAAGCAGCAGATGATGCCGTATTTCACGATCTTTTTGTTCATATAAAGTTTTGACACTGATGGCACTGCCCCAAATATTTCCCAGATAAAACAAGCTGAACAAGCTGGTGGATGCAATAAAGGGAATACTTTTCGGGCCCGACCTGAAATAGCTTTCTACCCCGGCAGCCCCGAATATGAGGCAAGGGATTAAGGTGGCGATGGCTTGTCCCCGGTAACCGGCATAAAATTTGCCGCTGCCCGGCAGCAAGGCCGACATGGCACCTGCCAGCCAGGGAGATTTGCGCTTGTTTTTCTTCTGTTCTTCTGCCCGAAAACCCAGTTGCTTTTGCTCCCACTCCGAGGCCCGGCAATGAAAACGAAAATTTCTGCTCAGGGCTTCATACCTGGAAAAGTCTTTGGAAACCAAGGCGTTGACAGCACGCATATAGCCGATGAATTCCAAATTTACGCTGTCGCCCTGATTCATGGATTTCAGTTGTTCCTCGGCTTCATTGTTGCGGCATTGGTACATTTTGCCAAAGGCAAGAAAAATTCCGGCCTCGGTAGAAAGAGCCGATTCGGGCCTTACAAGTCCAAAGTATTTGTTGCTGCTGTCAATTTTTTCCTGAAGATAAAATGCTCTGCCCAGGATCAGATGTATACTGTCGGATTTGGCGGCTGTGTGGCGCTCAGCTCCCTTCATGGCCTGCAGTACCAAAATGGCATCCGAAAATTCCCTGCTGTCCATCAGATGCTGTACAAACAACAGGTCAGACTCCGAAAGGGTGGAGTTGGCGTTGTTCCTTTCCTGAGCAAAAGCCATCGGACGCCCTAAATGGCATGCCCATACCAAAAGGCAAAAAATTATTCTGCTCATGGCCGCCACTGATAATAGGAAAGCGAATCGATGATTTTATTTTTTCTGCTTAACTGAATGGTATTCAGGTCGATTCTTGTGTAAGGGGTGCATCGGGTAAGGCGGTCTGCCGTGAGCGCAAGTCCCTTGAAAAGGCCATAATGCCGGATGCAGCGCTTGCTGAAATTGGAACAATTGATTTCGTACGGACATTCTACCGAAATCTGAGGCGAAATGGCTTTCTGATAAAAATAGAGTAAACCACCGAAAAAGAGAGAAGCGGGATTGTATTTGACCAACAAACCGGCCTTGCGGAACAGATATTCGGGTTTACGGGGCTTGAAAGCAGAATCGGGAAAGGTCTGCCTGCTGATGCGCATCAGTTCAGATTCCTGCCACTGTGCAGATGCAGGGCATGCAAGGACAACAGCCAACAGTAAGAGCAACAAAGAAAACCGCATCATTTTTGGGGCTGAATAACCCGGGCCGAAGCCGGTACTTGAAACTGAAACCATTTTTCATCCACTCCTTCATTCAATACCGGATTTTTATACTTTCTGCGGGTGATGACGGAATCTTTTTCACCTATGTACTCGAACTCGGTGAGGGTAAGCGGAAACATAACTGCTCCCACAGCCTGGTATTGAGAATAAAATGCCTTTTGTACGGGCCTGTTGTTGGCATCGTAAAAAGCCATGAAAATGGGACGGTGGTTTTCGTGTACCAGTTCTGCTTTCGATATTTTCTTTCCGTCCTTTTCCAAAGGCTCCCATTCGGTGATGACCAGTTTTTTTTCGATTCTGGTTTTTTTCAGGGCAAACCCATTCTCCGTCAGGCCCATATCATTTGTGTTTCCATTGAAAAAGACATGAAAAATGCTGAAACGCGAACTGACTTCCCGCCCCATCGACTGAACGACCGTATTGTTTTTTACATCGTATTCAAAAAATTCACCCAGGCCATTGGCCCGTGTAATTTTCTCCATGGGAAAGGTAGACCGGGTAATGAGCAGGGAGCCATTCTGCCGGTAGTAAACCTCTGCTTTTACACTTACTTTTTTTCCCTTGTGCAATGTTTGCGATTCCATATCGAATTTTACCTTGATGATTTTGGGCGGCGCCATAGTGGCAGAGCCTGCAAAAAACCCAAAGCCAATCCAAATGAGGAGGCTGCGGATGACTTTTTTTACTTGAATGATGGGTCCGGCGGAATGCATATCAGAGGCTGGAGGAATTTTTGGTTATTTTTTGGCAAAGATGATAAAAGTGCTGCCATTGTTCTTTGCTTATGCCGGGTGTATTTTTCAGTCCTTGCAGCAGGCGTTTCTCGCATTCAGCCGCCCGGTTTGTTTCGCCCATCTGCTGCAGCGACATAAGCTGATAGTACTGAAAGACAGCATTTTGCGGATATTTTTTGCATAATACCTGAGCGTGCACCAGGGCCTTTTGGGGCTTCTTTTCATCGAGCCAGATTTTCATAAGAAAGTAGTGTGCCTCTGTTTGAATGTTGGACATATTGCTTTCTGCTGCTTTCTCCAAAAGCTGAATGCCCTTGTCCAGTTTTCCCTTCGGGTACAAAACCAGATACGGCCTGAGCAAAAAATAACTATCCCAACTCCTTGCCCAGTAATAGTGATACAATCCATTGTAAACCAGCAAAAGCGGGTTTTCATTTTCTTTTCCCAACAGTTTGGAAAACAGGCTGAGGCTGGAGTTCAATTGAAAAAAACCGGAGGTATAGCTTTGCTCCAGCATGGCCATCCTCGAGCGGAATCCCTGAATGCTCAGTTGCTTCAGATGGCTTTCCAGGTGATTGGCCTTTTCTTTTTTTACATGCTTTTGTGCTGTTTCCAGCGCCTCAAAAAACCGGGTTTTCAGGTTTTTTTCGCTTTGTCCGCTGATGGTTTTCCACCACAAGAGATTGGCTTCCAGCAGGTGGGTTTCCGAATGACTCAGCGGGGACGGGGCTTTTCTTACTACTTGCAGCAGACTGTCGGCCTGTGAAAACCGGAAATGATAACAGCTTTCCAGCAATCCTGCCGCCAATTCGTGTTTGCTGCTTATTTGAGCCCGCACCGGAAGCGCAGAAAGCAGCAGAAGCACAAACCGGGCAATCAGCGTTTGAAAGCAAGGGAATTTCATACGGACGAGGGCTCAGATAAGGGGATTCTGCTGATGAATTGGAAAATACTTTGGATCCGGGGCACGAAAGTAAATCATAATATTCAAGCTGCCCCGGTTTTTGCTGATTTTCCGGTATTTTATATCAGCCGCCCTGAAGCTTCCCCAGTCCCTCTGCCAGTACCCGGTCGTTGCTCAGGCGGGGCACTTTATTTTGGCCGCCCAGCTTGCCCAGGCTCTTCATGTAGGCTTGAAAACTACCTGGTCTTAAGGAATTTACCACCAGCGTGCTCAAAACTTTGCCCTCGATCAAATCGTCGTAATAGGTATTGAGCCGACGCAGGCTTTCGTCCAGCCGGCGCTCGAATGCGGGCATATTGGCAGGAGGATGGGCAAATTCAATCCACCATTCGTGGTGAGGCAGGCCTTCTTCCGGATTGACCTGCGGGGCCACCGTAAATTCCGAAACCGAAACTTCGGGATGATACTCCAGGGTCCGCTGCAGGGCTTTTTCTACTTCTTCACCAATCACATGCTCGCCAAAGGCCGAAATGAAATGCTTGATTCGGCCCGTAACCACCAGACGGTAAGGCTTTTTGCTTACAAATTTGACGGTATCGCCTATGCTGTAGCCCCACAGCCCGGCATTGCTGTTGATGATGAGGGCATAATTTTTTCCCAACTCCACCTCTTCTATGCTCAGCCGGGTGGGACTTTCAGAGAAATATTCTTCTACCGGTACAAATTCATAAAATATCCCGGCCTGAAGCAGGAGCAAAAGCCCCTCTGATTCAGGCAGATCCTGGAAGGCAAAGAACCCTTCCGAGGCCGGAAACAATTCTATGCCGGGTACTTTTTTGCCGATGGAGTCGTACAGTTTTTTGCGGTAAGGCTCAAAATTGACCCCGCCGTACACAAAAACAGAAAAGTCGGGAAATACATCCTTGATCAGTTTTCCTGTCCGGGCCTGTATGCGGTCGAAATACATTTGCACCCAGGGCGGGATGCCCGATATCAGGCCCATGGGTTGCGAAAGGGTCTCATCTATAATTTTCTCCAGTTTTTCCTCCCAATCTTCGATACAATTGGTTTGATAGCCCGGCAACTGATTGGATCTCAGATAGCCCGGCACATGGTGATTGACTATTCCCGACAGCCTTCCCGTATGAATGCCGCCCACCGAATCCAGAACGGGTGACCCCGAAAGGAAGATGAGTTTTTTGTCCAGAAATCCGGCCTTGCCTGTGTGGTACACATAGTTCAGCAGGGCATCGCGGGCCCCCTGAATGTGGTTGGGAATGGAGTCTTTGGTGATGGGGATATACTTGGCGCCGCTGGTGGTGCCCGAGGTTTTGGCAAAATAAACGGGCTTGCCGGGCCAGAGGATGTCGGGCTTTCCTTCCTTTACAAGGGCTACATAGTCTTTCAGGCCTTCATAATCCCGGATGGGAACCCGGCGGATGAAATCGGCATGTGTTTTTACCTCTTTCAGTCCGTGGTCTTTTCCAAAGCTGGTGTCGGCAGCTTTGGCCATCAGGTTTTGGAAAACAGATTCCTGCGCCTGACCGGGAAACCGCATCCAGTTTTTTTGTTTCGAAACCACCCAGGAGGCAAAAGGCCTTGCCAAAAGCGAACGGATACCCATACAAACTAAATTATTCGGGGCGAATTTGGAAAAAGGAAAATGAAATCGGGCAAAAGTTTTTTGAAGCCTTCGGGCTCTTTTGGGGTCTCAGGGCTTTTTTTCTCCGATTATCCGGCCATCGCCCATTTCAATTATCCGGTCGCTGCGGTCGGCAAAATCCGGATCATGGGTTACAACCAGCAGGGTTTGCTTCCCGTTGCGGGTCAGTTCTTTGAAAATATCGAACACCAGCTCGCTGTTTTTTTTGTCCAGATTGCCGGTCGGTTCGTCGCCCATGATGATGAGGGGCTGGTTTACCAGCGCACGGGCAATGGCAATTCTTTGTTTTTGTCCCCCGCTCAGCTGCGATGGTTTTTTCAGCATCTGCTCGCCTACATCCAAACTTTTCAGCAGGTCAACTGCTTCACTTTCAATTTGTTCTTTGGATTTTTTCCCAAGTTTCAGGGCGGGAATCATTACATTTTTCAGCACATTGAATTCCTCCAGCAGGTAATGAAACTGAAAAACAAAACCGATTTTTTCGTTTCGGACACGGGCCAGATATTGGCTGTCTTTGCCCGTCAGCACCTGATTATCCAGGCGCAACTCGCCTTCGTAGTCGGTGTCCATGGTAGAAAGAATGTAAAGCAGGGTTGATTTTCCGCATCCCGATTTGCCCACGATGGATACAAATTCCCCTTTCTCTATGCCAATGGAAACATCGCTCAGCACCCTGAATTTTACCGGATCGTAAAAGTATTTCTGTATGCCTTGTGCCTGAAGGACCATGCTTTATTTTCCTCTGATGATGACGACCGGATCTATTTTTGAAGCCTTCAAAGCGGGAAGCAATCCGGCTAAAAAGGTGGTAATCAATGCAAAGCTGAGTGCAATGAGGTAAAATACCGGGGCAAAATTGATGGGATAGGTTTTTACCGTGGGCAGAGAGGGGGTTTCAAATGGAATTTTGGAAATGATGGCCGAAAGCCCGAAGCCCATACCCAATCCCAGAATGCCGCCCGATACCCCGATGACCATGGAAATGAGCAGAAAAATGGTCCGCACATCCCGGCCGGCAAATCCCGTCGCTTTCAGTATGGCAATGGAGTCCATCTTCTCATAAATGATCATATTCAGGATGTTGTAGATACCAAAGCCGGCCACAATGAGCAGGGTAATGCCCACGGCATAGGAAATGGTGGTGCGCACCGTACTGCCGGTTTCAAATTGCGAATTGGCGGTCTGAATATCCAGGGCATCTGTTCCGAAAATTTCTTTGAATTCTTTGGCCAAAGCAGGCGCAGTATTTACATCCTTCAGCTTTACCTGTATGTCGGTAATG
>CANHCT010000093.1 GCA_947459175.1 Hymenobacteraceae bacterium | reverse complement strand
CCTTTTTGGGCTTGTGCACTGCTTGGGGGAACCTCTTTTACCGATGGGTCTTTCAACTGTTTTTTCGGCATTGGCCTTGGTTTTTCCACTTCCTGATTGGCCAAAGGAAAAGGATTGTCGGCCACAATCGGAATGCTGTTGCCGATCAGCTTCTGAATATCCCGGAGGAATTCCTTCTCCTCTTCATCGCAAAAAGAAACCGCTCTTCCTTCGGCCCCGGCCCTGCCCGTTCGCCCGATGCGGTGCACATAGCTTTCGGGAATGTTGGGCAGCTCATAGTTGATCACAAATCCGAGGTCGTCTACATCGATGCCCCTGGCGGCAATATCGGTGGCCACCAAAACGCGGATGTCCGAATTTTTGAAGTCGCTCAGGGCTTTTTGCCTCGCATTTTGCGATTTGTTGCCATGGATGGCCGCCGAACGGATGTTGATTTTCTGCAGGTCCTTGACCACCTTGTCGGCCCCGTGTTTTGTCTTGGTAAAAACCAGAGCCCGCTTGATGCTTTTGTCTTTCAGCACATGGGCAAGCAGGGCCTTTTTGTCGGGCTTGTCTACCAGATACACGGCTTGCTGAATCGTTTGCGCAGTAGTAGCAGCCGGAGTAACCTCCACTTTTACAGGGTCTTGCAAAATATCAGCCGAAAGTTTTACGATTTCGGGCGGCATGGTGGCCGAAAAGAAAATGCTTTGCCTTTGGCGGGGAATCCGGCCGATAATTTTTTTCACATCGTGCACAAAGCCCATATCCAGCATCCTGTCGGCTTCGTCGAGGACAAAAAATTCCAGGCCCTGCAAATGGATGTATTTTTGGTCCATCAGGTCCAGAAGCCGGCCCGGCGTGGCCACGAGGATATCAATGTTCTTTTTCAGGGCCTCCGTTTGAGCAAACTGCGAAACCCCGCCAAAAATGACGAGGGTCTTCAGGGGCAAATGCCGGCCATACGATTTAAAACTCTCGTCAATCTGAATGGCGAGCTCTCTGGTGGGGGTAAGAATCAGGGCTTTGATGCCGTTTTTTCCTTTTCTCCCGTGCAGCAATTGCAGAATGGGAATGGCAAAAGCCGCAGTTTTTCCGGTTCCGGTTTGGGCAATGCCCAGCAAATCTTTTTCTGCAAGCAGGTGGGGAATGGCTTTTTCCTGGATGGGGGTTGGTTGCGTGTATCCTTCCTCTTCAATCGCTTTCAGGATTTGAGGAAGGAGTTGTAAGTCGTTAAAAATCAAAGGAATAAATGAATTGTATAAGGCAAAACCCAATCGGGGGTTTTCTTAAAGATGAAATTTCCGGGCAATAAAAATACCCTCTTCTTTTACAGTATATGCGGTTCGGACTTTCTTTACTGATAGGAAATATTTTGTAAAGATAGGCTTTACAGGCGGATTTGGCGACAATTATTTCTGGCCGGGCGAAAAAGGAGCAGCCAACCCTTCCCGGATAATTGTGCAGCGGAGGGAAAATTCTTCCGGTAATTTTGAGCATTTTATACTGCAAATGGAAGATGAATTAATCAAAAACACGAACCGAATCTGGCAAAAACTCAGGTCTGAAGACGGAATATTGAATAAACTACGAAGCATCACCGGAGAGATTCTGGTTATTGGTTTCGCGGTTTCGTTTTCAATCTGGATAAACAGCCGGTCCGAAAAAATAAAGGAGCAGGAAGAGGTGCTGGATTTTCTGCTCATTTGTCAGGAGGAAATTGCCGGTGATACCGCAGACCTCCGCAGGTGCAAGACAGAAATTGAAAACGCGCTGGAGGTAAACATTTTTATGAGCCGGATTACACCTGCTATTCTGGACAGCATAAAAGCAAACAACCTCAATGTGTCTTTCGATGGAAAACCCTTAATCCGCCAAACCCATGTTGCAGGCTATGAGGGTTTTAAAACCTCCGGCAGATTGGGAAACATTGAAAACAAGAACCTGAAGCGGAAAATAATGGAATATTATGAGGTGCTGATGCCCTCTTTAAGCAGGGCCGAAGAATTGTACAACACCAATACAGGAAAAACGGTGGACCTCATTATGGACCGTGCAAGCGAAAAAGGAAAAGACGCTTTTTTGGAAAAAAGGATTCAGATGCAACTCAATCTGAATCTTACCATGGCTTCCTCAATGGCCCCGGCTTACGCCAATGTTCTGGACTGGGCAGCAAATTTTCAGGCAGAACTGAACAAAGAAATTACAACCAATAAGGAAAGCGCCTGGTTCTGATGGCAGCCATCCGGGTTCGGGAAGATTAAGACCGTGGCTGCGCAGCCGCCCGAATCCTATAAGGTCTTCGAAGACCTTATAGGATTATTTTCGTCACAACCACCTGATTTTCAAGTGAAAAGGAGCTGTGCCGGGATTGTACTTCCTGCGATAGGGGTTCGGCAATTCTGATTTGGAAGAGCAGAAGCCGGAGAAAAAATATACAGAGAGCCGAAGGCATCAACCCAGTTTGGCGTAGAATTTCTCTACGTCAGTGTGTCAGCAAATCTTAGATTTGCCAAAAGATAGGTCAAAAGAAAAAGTTTTGGAGAAGGGCAAAAATGGGGCGCAGGAAATTTCAGGACAGTTTCTTTCAAACACAACTACCCGTTTCTGCCGGAGTATTTAATGGGAGTGAATTTTCAAATGTGCAAAGTGCCATAGCTTCCGGCATGGTAAATGGGGCAATAGCAGGTGGAGTAAGTGGCGCTATATTTGCACTTATCAACAAGGAAAATGTTTTGGATGCTGCCATTTCTGGTTCGGCCATGGGATTTTTGGTTGGTGGAATTGTAAGTGGGCTTAAGTATCATTTGAGTTTAAGTCCTCAAAGTACTTCTTCAAACAAAACAGGTAATGGAAATAATCCAACTGCAACAGCCGGAGGGGATGGTAAAGTAGTTGAAATTGATGGCAAGCTTTATTACATACAAAACACCCCGGAAGGACCAGTGGCTGTGTTGATTCGAACAACGCCCGAGGTAACTGTAACTGCACAGGCTAATCCGAAAGCTCAAAGTGGTGGGGGTGTGCTAAATGACATTTCAAATTTAACTCAACAGTACACAAGCCCATCAGCAGATTTATTTATTGGAGCAACAGAAAGTAAAATCGGGCAGATACTTCTTGATAGAGGTAAATACGGAAGTTTACACCCCGAAACAATTATTAGAACACCAGTAGCAAATATCAGTTTATCAACAAAGCTTTTACAGAATACGGGTACAGCCCTCAAATGGGGTGGCAGAGCTTTTGGTGCAGTAGGTTTAGTTGGCACATATGCACAATGGCAAACTGGAGCAATTGGAAATACCGAGGCTGCATTAGATGCTACTTTTGGGGCAATAGGTTTTCTTCCTGGTTATGGTTGGGCAGTTAGTGGAGCTTATTTTTTGATTGCGAAACCATTATATAACTACTCCACAAAGCCATGATGATATACTTAAATTTTTGTGCCTCGATATATCGTTTTTATGTGAGGAAAAAAGATAGAATGCCCGAAGCAATGACCTTTTGGTTGTCTTCTACTATTCTGACTGCAAATTTCTTTACTGTTTATAATTTTTTGAATTACTATTATTTTCCAGAGTTGCCTTTTAGCGTAAGCATCGCATTTGTTTTCTTTGGAATAATAGCTGTGATAAATTACTTTATAATTTTTTCTTTAGGTTCTTTTAAAGAAAAAACGCCAAGCAGTTCATTCGGCTTGGGTGTAGTGGTGTATATGATTATTTCGATAGCAGTAGTAATCTACATAGGTTCTTTACAACGAGAGAGGAATTTACAAGAGAAACAACGGCAGCAAACAGAACAAAGACAATAACGATAAAGCCCAGTTTGGCGTAGAGTTTCTCTAGGTCAGTGCATCAGTAAATCTTAGATTTGCCAAAAGATAGGTCAAAGGAAAAAGTTTTGGAGAAGAGCAAAAATGGGGCTCAGGAAATTTCAAGGCAGTTTCTTTCAAACACAACTACCCGTTTCTGCCGGAGTATTTAATGGGAGTGAATTTTCAAATGTGCAAAGTGCCATAGCTTCCGGCATGGTAAATGGAGCCATAGCAGGTGGAGTAAGTGGCGCTATATTTGCCCTTATCAACAAGGAAAATGTTTTGGATGCTGCCATTTCGGGTTCGGCCATGGGATTTTTGGTTGGTGGAATTGTAAGTGGGCTTAAGTATCATTTGAATTTAAGTTCTCAAAGTACTTCTTCAAACAAAACAGGTAATGGAAATGATCCAACTGCAACAGCCGGAGGGGATGGTAAAGATTTCATTGTATTCGAGAAAGCTGGAAAGATTTACACAGTGAAAAAAAATATATGACTCTGGGGGAAATTTAATTGACACTGAGGTTTCTGTAGAGTGGAAAGAAATTACCATTACGGCTAAGGCTAATCCCCAAATAAGTAGAATCCATGATGGTTATAAGTTTAATTGGGGTCTAACAGGTAATACATTGAGCACTGGCGGTTTAATTTATTCAGGTTTAGAAAATGTTGTTGCAAATAAATCCTGGTGGATGGATTCAAGAGGGAATTTTAATTCTACTATAATCCTTGAGAAAGGAACAAATGGTAAATACATTAGAGGTGTTCAAGGATTAAGAAATGGATATAACAGTGCATTAAAAGCAGCAAGTGTCTATAAAGTAGCTGGGCAGGTTGTTGGTGGACTTGGTCTAGTAGTTACAGCAATTCAATGGGATCAAGGTCAAATATCAGGAACCGAAGCTGCTTTCGATGCTGCTTTTGGATTTATTGGTTTTATGGGGCCAATAGTAGCTGGAGTAAGTGCTACCTATTTTATTGGAAAAGTTGGTTACGAATACCTTAGTGGTAATACTGTTTTTGAAAAGCCTAGATAAACATGAATCCTTTGACCATTATTTTGAATAGAGTCTTTTGGTTTTTGACAAAGGTTAAAAACCAAAGTCCATTATTGGGAGCATCTATCTTGGTTTCTATTTTAATTGGTGTTTTTCTGCGAAATGTTGTTTTGCTCATTTATGTGTTCAAAAAACATCCTTTGAAAACATATAATTGGCTTGATTATACTATATTTCTATTGATTTTCTTGTTAACTTATTTTTATGCCCGTAAAAAGAAGGGGGAAATTATGAATAATGCTTTGTGGTCTAGCAAAGGAAACAACTTGTTTGTAGTTTTTTTATACCTATTTATTGTATTTTCATTTATTTTTCTTGCCAAGGTAAACAGAGATAAGATTTTTACAGAAACAAAAAAAGAACAATCTGATTTACCTCGAAAGGAATCATTAGAGAATAAAATCAGGAAATCGTTTGAATAGGAAAAATCCCAAACGTTTTGTTTAGGATTTTGCATTAAACATCCAACAGTCAGGAGGGTTGCAAAGCGCTCTCCGGACTCCCAATATTTCAAGGGTCTCCGACCCGGTATCTACAGCGGACCCAGCTTGGCATAGAGTTTCTCTAGGTCGGTGCATCAGCAAATCTTAGATTTGCCAAAAGATAGGTCAAAGGAAAAAGTTTTGTAGAAGAGCAAAAATGGGGCTCAGGAAATTTCAAGTCAGTTTCTTTCAAACACAACTACCCGTTTCTGCCGGAGTATTTAATGGGAGTGAATTTTCAAATGTGCAAAGTGCCATAGCTTCCGGCATGGTAAATGGAGCCATAGCAGGTGGAGTAAGTGGCGCTATATTTGCCCTTATAAACAAGGAAAATGTTTTGGATGCTGCCATTTCTGGTTCGGCCATGGGTTTTTTAGTGGGCGGAATTGTAAGTGGGCTTAAATATCATTTGAATTTAAGTTCTCAAAGTACTTCTTCAAACAAAACAGGTAATGGAAATGATCCAACTGCAACAGCCGGAGGGGATGGTAAAGTAGTTGAAATTGATGGCAAGCTTTATTATATACAAAACACCCCGGAAGGACCAGTGGCTGTGTTGATTCGAACAACGCCCGAGGTAACAGTAACTGCACAGGCTAATCCGAAAGCCCAAGGTAGTGGGGGTGCAGATTTAACATCTCAATTCAATCAACGTATTGGAGCTATGGAGGCAACTTTTGGAGCAGTTGGAAATACTATGAATGCTCTGTATGGTGGTCCGATTTTGTCTTACCCCTCAAAAATGGCAGCCTTTGGATATATGCAATACAAAGGAGCTAAAACTGAATTTATGAATCCGAAAGCTTATAAAGGCGATTTTAAAAATGGCGGTTATTATAAAGGTGAATATTTTTCAGGAGATGATTTTGGAAATTACGCCTATGGTGTTGCCGCAAGGTCAATGGGTTTGTTATCTATTGATGCTGTACAAGGGGCTGGCATTTACGCTATATTTAGCGGCTCGGTAACAGACTGGACAAATTTCTACGGCTTTTTTGATGAAAGAAAAGATACACGAATGATTTTAAGAGGCTATTATGGAAAATAAAATTCTTTTTAAAATAGCCGTATTACTTTCTGCTACATCTTTTTTGTTCTCTTGTGGAAATTTAGATAATCCAAAAGAAAGGAACAAATTAGTTTTTGAAGATAGTATAAATTCCGTTAACGATAGTGTAAATGCTATGAACGAATTGTTATTAAAGACAGGCAGACAGTTTTATATTTATGCTATTGATGTAGATATGAATAATGTTGACCGAAATGAGAACGATTTTTTTCTCTATGTTGATGATACTTCACATTCAGCTCAAAAAGTTGGTATAATAACAGATAGTTTACTGTATAAAAGCAAATTACTCGAATTTATTGATACATTAGCAAGGAAACGCTTTGTAAGCTTAGCTTTGTACTTGAATAAAAATTATTTATCAAGTTGTGATATTGAAAACGGAAATCCAATTTATATGTACAAATCCGATATATATATGGCTGATAGGCAAACAGACTTATTTAGGTACGTTGTCTTTGCAAACTCTGAACAAGAAATAGATTTAAACCGCTATAAGATTTTAGACAAACATAGAAATCTATATTTGCTTGCCGATAAAGAAGCTAAAATATGGAGTAGTGAGTAATAACAACAAAGCCCCGAAAATCGGGGCTTTTGTTTTTTACATCAAACTAATTTTAGAAGCTTTAATAAAGTGGTCAACTGTAGTGAGTAGGCATTCTTTTTCTTTTTCGGGGAGTACGGAAATATCTTGAAATCTCTTTAACATAGCAGGGTCTTTAAAAAGGTTAGCTTGTTCATTGTAAGCCACCGGAGAACCACGTATTTTTAGGCACGAACAGGGGTTTGAATTTTGCCGGATGAAAGTAACCCTCCGCCGAACCCGGTGTTTGACCTATGAAAAAAAATGTTACGGCTGGGTTTGATCGACGGCTTCACTTACCTTTTTCCAGTTGCAGGGCAATAGCTGCTCAATCTGGTTGATGGGGTGATCCTGGATTCGGGACAGGACATCGGCGAGCCATTCACCGGGTCAGCGCAAAACACCGGAGAACCGTGCAGAATTTGGGTTTGCTTTGTGGGAAAAAATCGGGTCCCCGGAAATTTCCTTCGACCCAAACAAAGCTTTTGAATTTTTCTTATATTTGGGTGATTAATGAAAATTAGCACATGGCTCAATTGATTTCGATAGAATACCCTGATTATTTGGCAAATTCTATGAGGCTGAATAAAGAGGAATTTGGCAAGGAGGTGAAACTTTCCGCCCTGATCAAGCTGTTTGAGTTGGGAAAGGTTTCATCCGGAATTGCAGCAAAAGTGTTGGATATATCCAGAATAGAGTTTTTAGAACTTTTGTCGAAGTACAATGTAAGCATGCTCCATTCGGAAGATTTAGAAGAAGATATCGAAAATGCCTAAAGTCGTTTCAAATACGACCCCGATTATTTCATTATTGAAGATTGGAAGACTGGAGATTTCCTTTCAATAAACAAAAAGCCCGTTTCTGCTGCAGAAACGGGCTTTTTGTTTAAGCCGAACGGAGGATCAATCTGCCTCTGCAAAGGCCGGCTTGGCCAGGCCTTTGTCTTCCAGCACCTTGCCGGCATTGGCTTTGTCGTTGGCAAATTTGGCCCTGATTTTGGCTTCGATCTCGTCGCACATCTCCGGGTTGTCGAGCAAAATCTGCTTTACAGAATCCCGGCCCTGCCCGATTTTGTTGCCTTCATACGAAAACCAGCTGCCCGATTTTTTGATGATTTCCAGCTCGGTGCCCAGGTCCACAATCTCCCCTACTTTCGAGATGCCCTCTCCGTACATGATGTCGAATTCCACCACCTTAAAGGGAGGCGCTACTTTGTTCTTCACCACCTTTACTTTGGTGCGGTTGCCGGTGATGTTGTCGGCCGATTCTTTGATCTGCCCTATCCGCCTGATATCCAGGCGCACAGAGGCATAAAATTTCAGGGCATTTCCGCCGGTGGTGGTTTCCGGGCTGCCAAACATCACCCCGATTTTGTCGCGGAGCTGATTGATGAAAATGCAGAGGCAGCCGGTCTTGTTGATGGTGCCGGTGAGTTTCCTCAATGCCTGGCTCATCAGACGGGCTTGCAGTCCCATTTTGCTTTCACCCATTTCACCTTCCAGTTCTCCCTTGGGCACAAGCGCTGCTACAGAGTCGATTACAATGATGTCGATGGCGCCCGAACGGATCAGGTGCTCGGCAATTTCCAGGGCTTGCTCGCCGTTGTCGGGCTGCGAAATCAGCAGATTTTCGGTATCAATGCCCAGCTTTTCTGCATACGATTTGTCGAAGGCATGCTCGGCATCGATGAAGGCTGCTATGCCGCCTGCTTTCTGGGCTTCGGCTATGCAATGCATGGTGAGGGTGGTTTTACCGGAAGATTCAGGACCGTAGATTTCTACTACACGGCCCCGGGGCAATCCTCCGATGCCAAGGGCAATGTCCAATCCCAGCGAACCGGTGGAGATGGCAGGTACATCTATTACCTTCTCATCGCTGAGTTTCATTACGGTGCCTTTCCCGAATTCTTTGTCCAGTTTGTCCAGGGTGATCTGAAGGGCTTTCAGTTTTTCGGCTCTGCTATCTGACATAGTTGATTTTCAAAAGGTTAAAAAAATATTTTCTCATAAATATGCTGAAGCAATTTAAAGCCGGATTTTGAATTCAGATTCAAATTCACGGCAAAACGGGAAAAATATTCTGAAAACCGGCTGCATGGGCCATAACATATCCTACCGCCAAAAACTGAAAAACAAAAAAGTCCGGTTTTGGCCGGACTTTCTGACTTTGGGTTGGATTGTCGTCTAAAACTCTATGCCCAGAATGGCCTTCACCGGAATGGTCATGCCGCCTTTCAGCGATACATAATCGTCGGTAGCCGACCAAACCGTGGTGTCCACCATTTTGGTTTCATTTTCGCTGGTTCTGAAGATGATTTTCACCTTTCCTTTGAAGCTGTTGCCCAGTTTTTCGGCCCGCTGCAGCGAAAACCGGCGGTACACTTTTTCCCACTCTCCTTTCAGCACATCGGCAGCAGAGAAGCGGAACTTGTTTAAATTTTCTTTTGAGATCAAAGAGGAATTTTCCATGGCCATTTTTTGGTTCTGTATGACAATTCTTTTTCAGATCAAATGCACCCTGTTTTTAAATCCTGCCTATCCGCGTTTCCGTCGGGTGGGAAAGATCCGGCAAACAGCCGGTGTATTTGTCTTTTTTCGTATTTCAAAAGTAGAGGAGGGAAAGGCGATATTTCTTCCGTGAATTTTGAAAAAATTACACACATATAATCCTTGCCAATTGGGAAACAAATGCCCTTATTTGCAAACTGAACGGGTTTAAAAACAATGCATAACCGGCCGCTTCTCAGGACTTTAATAAAATCAGGTCAGTTGTTGATTTTCGTGCATGTGGATTGAGAAAAACGATAAATTAACCCGTTCTTTTGTGTTTTCTGACTTTACATCGGCCATGGGGTTTGTAGTTCAGGTAGCCATTCTTGCCGAATCCCAAAATCATCACCCCTTCTGGAGCAACGAATTCAACCGGGTCCACATCGAACTTTGCACCCACGATGCCGGAAACCGGGTGACCGACAAAGACCGAAAACTCGCCGCCGGCATCGACCGCATTTTCTATTCCTTCCATCCTTTGGAAAAAAAGCCATGAACAAGGCCCTTACCCTCATTCTGCTTGCAGCAGGTTTTCTTTTTGCCGGCCCTTCTGCGGGCCAGTTTGGTCTGCCGCAGGCCAACATCAGCCATGAGCGGCCCAATGAATTTGTCCTTGAAAATGTAACCCTCATTGCCGGTCCCGGCCGCAAAACAGAAAAAGCCTCCATCTATGTAAAGGAGGGTAAAATCGTAGCTGCAGGAGCCGGAATAGCCTTCCCCTCCCATCTGAAACCCACAGACATGAAGGGCCTTTGGGTATATCCTTCCTTTGTGGAAATGCAGTCGCGGTATGGCCTGCCCGCTGCCGAAAATTTGCCGGCAAGAACCGAAAGCAGTCCGCAGTATGAGTCCAAACGGGCGGGCGCCTACCTCTGGAATCAGGCCCTGATGCCCGAATTTGATCCCTCGGGTGTATTTTCTCCCAACCCTGCCGAGGCAGCCGGCCTCAGAAGCAATGGCTTTGGATATGCCGTTACCACTTCCGGAAATGGTATCATGCGGGGCACGGGCTTCGTATGCCAGCTGGGTCAGGGCGAACTTGCAAGCCTCATGCTGAAAAATCCGGTCGTTCAGGCCATGTCTTTTCAAAAGGGCAATTCCACCCAGCAATATCCGTCTTCGCAAATGGGCGCCATTGCCCTGCTCCGGCAAACCTTCCTCGATGCCGGCTGGTATCAGAAGACAGACAAAAAAAACGTTAACCTGGGCCTCGATGCATTGGTGCGCAACAGCAAATTGCCGGTGCTCTTCGAAACACGGCAGAAGTATGAGGTACTTCGTGCCGGTAAACTGGCCTCTGAATTCGGTCTGAACCTCATCATCAAAGGCAACGGCGACGAATACCAGCGGATGGAGGAAATCAAAAAAATGGGATTTCCTCT